>WRBL01000061.1 GCA_009784565.1 Streptosporangiales bacterium
CTCCCGGCGGGTCCGCACCGGCAGGCCGGCGTCGCTGAACACCCGCAGCATCCCGGTGTTCTCGCTGAGAGTGTCCGCGGTGAACGCGGTGAGCTTCCGGGCCCGGGCGAAGGACACCAGGTGCTCCAGGAGCAGCGTGGCAATGCCCTTCTGGTGCATGAACTCGGCCACGGCGAACGCCACCTCGGCGGTGCGGCCCGCCTCGCCAGCCTCGCCCGGCCGACTGTCCCGCATGACCTCGTAGCTCGCGACCCCGGCGACCCGGCTGTCATAGATGGCCAGCAGCGCGGCGTGATTGTCGTCCGGCTCCCGGCAGATCCGGCTGGCCTCGCGTTCGGGCGCGGTCCGGCTCAGGCTGAAGAACCGGAGGTAGGAGTTGGCGGGCGACATCTGCTCGTGCATCGCCTTGACGGCGTCGAAATCGTCCGGGGTGGCCTGGCGGATCAGCGCCGTCGTCCCGTCGGACAGCAGCGCGTAGACCCCGCCGGTTCCCGCTAGCGGCTTGCTCATGAGCCAATCCTCCCGCGATTTCCCCACGACAAGTGTGGCAGGGCGATGGAGAGGACCGAAGACCCGTTCGGAGTAAAAAGGCCGGTCACCCCGGAATACGGGGTGACCGGCCGCCTAGCTGTAGGGGATTACTCGCTGCCGAAGTTCTTGATCTCCGCCATCTCAGCCTCGCTGAGCTCGCGCGGGACCTCGTCCTTGGCGACCTTGGCCGACTGGACCTGCTGCTTGATCTTCTCCACGATCTCCGGGTTGGCGAGCGTGGTGATGTCCCCGGTGTCGGCGAAGTTCGAGGTCGCGGCGATCACGCGGCGCATGATCTTGCCGGACCGGGTCTTCGGCATGTCGGGGACGATCCAGATGTTCTTCGGCCGGGCGATCTTGCCGATGTCGGTGACGATCGCGTCCCGGACCTTGTTCTCGATCTCGGTCGACGGCTCGAAGCCGGGCTTGAGGGAGACGTACACCTCCACGACCCGCCCGCGGATGTCGTCGATGACCGGGACGGCGGCGGCCTCGCCGACCTCGTTCACCGTGAGCGCGGCCGACTCCAGTTCCTTCGTGCCCAGGCGGTGGCCGGCCACGTTGATCACGTCGTCGACCCGGCCCAGGATCCGGAAGTAGCCGTCGTCGGACTGCATCGCGCCGTCACCCGCGAAGTAGGGCCAGTCGCGCCAGTCGGTCGACTTCGGGTCCTTGTTGTACTTCGCGTAGTACGTCTCCACGAACCGCTCCGGCTGGCCCCAGATCGTCTGGAAGACGCCGGGCCACGGGTTGCGGATCACGATGTTGCCGGCGCCGTGGCCCTTCGGGACCTCGTTGCCGTCCTCGTCCAGGATGGCCGGGTAGATGCCCAGCGCGCCCGGCCCGCAGGAACCGGGCTTCATCGCGTGGATGCCCGGCAGCGTGGAGCCGAGGAACCCTCCGGTCTCGGTCTGCCACCAGGTGTCGACGATGGCGGCGTCGCCCTTGCCGACGGCGTTGAAGTACCAGCGCCACACCTCGGGCTCGATCGGCTCGCCCACCGTGGTCATGTGCTTGAAGTGGACGTTGAAGTCCTTGGGGCCGTCCGGGCTGACCTTGCGGAGCATCCGGATCGAGGTGGGGGAGGTGTGGAAGATGTTCACGCCGAGCTGCTCGGCGATCCGCCACGGCCGGGCGGCGTCCGGGTAGTTCGGGGTGCCCTCGTAGATGACGGTCGTGGTGCCGAGCGCCAGCGGGCCGTACACGATGTAGGAGTGCCCGGTGATCCAGCCGATGTCGGCCAGGCACCAGTACGTGTCGTCCGGGTGGACGTCCTGGTAGTACTTGGTCGTCCCGGCCACGTACGACAGGTAGCCGCCGATGGAGTGCTGGCAGCCCTTCGGACGGCCGGTGGTGCCGGAGGTGTACATCAGGAACAGCGAGTCGGTGGACTTCAGCCGGGCCGGCTCCACGATCTCGCGCTTGTGCTCCTTCAGCAGGTCGTTGACGAACACGTCCCGGCCCTCGACCATCGGGGTCGGCGAGGAGTACTTGTCCGGGTAGCGCTGGAACACCAGGACCTTGTCGACTTGCTGGCCCTCCTTGGCGGCGGTCGCCACGGCCTCGTCGGCCTTGATCTTGTGGTCGACCAGGTCACCGCTGCGGTAGTAGCCGTCCATCGTGACCAGGATGTTGCTGCCGGAGTCCGCGATCCGGTGCCCGGCCGCCGCGCCGCTGAACCCGCCGAACACCTGGGAGTGGATGACTCCCAGCCGGGCCGCGGCCAGCATGGCGACCGCCAGCTCCGACACCATCGGCATGTGGAAGGTGATGCGGTCGCCGGCCTTGAGCCCGAGCGACTGCAGGACCGCCGCGAACTCGTTGACCCGGACGTACAGCTCCCGGTACGTGATGACCTCGTGCTTCTCGGACTCCGGCTCGGGCACCCAGATAATGGCCGCCTTGTTGGCCTTGTCCTCGAGGTGACGGTCGACGCAGTTATACGAGGCGTTCACCTCGCCCCCGGTGAACCATTTCCAGAACGGCGCGTTCGACGTGTCGAGAACCATGTCCCACTTCTTGTACCAGGTCAGGAGATCGGCGTAGGCCTCGAAGCATTCGGGGAACTTGTCTTCGCTGAACTGGTCGAGGATCGCGGGATCGGAGGCGTTCGCCTGCGCGACGAACTTGGCCGGGGGCTGGAAGTACTCCTCTTCCTTCCAGTGCACCGCGATGCCCGCGCCGGTTGCCTCCGCCGACTCGTCATTTACGTCTACTGGCTCGTCAGCCATCGTTATGTCCCTCCGCGTCCCTTCGCTGGGCGGCGAATCGTTTGTCATGCCCGTAGCGCATTCCAAACCTAACGCCCACGTTGGCGCGGGGGCTATGGGGAGAGGGCACTTACAGGTGCCTCTTAGCGGGCCCCGGTGGCTCCCGGCCCGCTCCTCAGTCCACGGCGGCGGCCTGCCGGGGCCAGGCGATCACGCCGATCCCGGCGGTGCGGAGTTCCGGGAACGTCCTGTCCATGCCGGTGATTCGCATGATGCGCAGCAGGGACGGGCGGGCGGCGGTCAGCGTGAGTTCCCGGTCGGCCCGCCGGGCGTGCCCGGCCAGCCGGGCGAGCGCGCCCAGCCCGGCCGCGTCGCAGAACGTCAGCCCTTCGAGATTGATCGTCAGGCTTCCGCCCCGGCCGCCGGGCGCGTCGCCGTCCGGGGCTCCGCCGTTCAGGGCGTCGCTGTCCAGCACGTCCCGCAGGTACGCGAAGGCCTGGTCCGCCGTCGCGATGTCAAGCTCGCCGCGGGCGCGCACGACGGCGTTGCCGCCGGCGGCGGCTGAAAAGGCGAGCTCGAGTTGCGTCGCCTGCGTGGGCGGCATGGCCCGCGCGAAATCTGTCATAGCCCCCATAGCCCCGTTGTCCCCGTTATCAGGCGCAACCCGGCCTTTCCCGCCGTGGCTCGCGCGAATCGTCAATTGTCCCCTCCAGCATCGTAGTAAACACAAGAGTCCGAGAAGACTCGACTGGCAGCACTTGTCGCATCTCACACTGGCCCGTCCCGCTCCGTCACGGGTGAGCCGGCCGTGATGCTTGTGAAACGTCTGGACGGGCCAAATGGTTCGGGTCCGGGGATAAGATCCCGCCCCGGGTCCGGCCGGTCACTCTCCGCGCGGGCCGCCGGTTCCGCGGGGTGTCCAGGTCGTGATCGTTTTATCGGTCGACGGGGCGGTCTGTCGCCGTACTGTGTGGTGTAGGGGAAGCGGGGCGGTTAAAAACGGGTTGGTTGGGATGATAAAAGTGGGCAAAATACGCATCCGCAGTGGCGGTAACGTAGCAATTGACCTAGGGACGGTCAATACTCTCGTCTGGGTCGAAGGCCGGGGAATCGTTCTCGAGGAACCGTCGGCGATCGCCATCGACACCCGCTCGGGCCGGGTGGCGGCGATCGGGAGCGCGGCCGACGCGCTGGCCGACAAGGAGCCCCAGGACATCAAGGTCATCCATCCGCTGAAAGACGGCGTGATCGCGGACATGGACGCCACCGCCGAGATGCTGTACGCCTTCCTGCGCAAGTCCGTCCACAGCAGTGCCCCGGTGCACATGTCGCGGCAGGCGATGGTGTGCGTGCCCGCGGGCGCGACCTGGGTGGAACGCCGCTCGGTGGCGGCGGTACTCGGGTCCCGCCGTCCCCGGTACGACGTGAAGCTGATCGACGAGCCGGTCGCGGCCGCGGCGGGCGCGGGCCTGGACCTGAGCTCCGGCGGCGGCGGCTTCGTCGTGGACATCGGCGGCGGCACCAGCGAGGTCGCCGCGGTGGCGGGCTGGCGGCCGGTGCGGGCCAAGAGCCTGCGCATGGCCGGGAACCGGATGGACGAGGCGATCATCAACGCGGCCCGATCCGAGCTCGGGATGATCCTCAGCCCGCGGGCCGCCCGCCAGCTCAAGATCACGTTCGGCCTGACCGGGGGTTCCGAGACCGCCGAGGCGGTCGGAATCGACGCGGCCCGGCGGACGCCGAGGGTGGAGCGGATCGGCGCCGACCTGGTGGCGCAGGCGCTGGCCCCGATCGTGAACACGGTCGGCCGGGCCGTCCAGTCGATCCTGGCCGAGGTGCCGACGGGCCTGGCCGAGGACGTGGTGCGCGGGAAGATCCGGCTGACCGGCGGGGGCGCCCTGCTGCCGGGACTGGCCGACCAGGTCGAGACGAGCGCGGAGATCGGCGCGGTGGTGGCGGACGACCCGCTGCGCTGCGTGGTCCGCGGAACCGCCATGCTGATGGAACATGACGGCGAGGACGGTTTTCCCGGAGTGCCGGCCTAGTTCGCCGGGTCACTCTGTGCAGTGATTATGCAGGTGGCCGGGGAAGCCCGGGTAACGCGGTGAAATACCGGGATTTAGTTCGTGTACGTACTGCTTTACTGGCCATCCCGGATGGGCCAAGATGGTTCGCATGTCCGGCGTCGATCTTTCCGCGCAACTCGGCCACCTGGCCCGCCGCCTGCAGCAGGCGAATACGTCGCTGTGGAACGCGCTCGTCTCGGACGAGACGACCTCGCCCCAGTTCGCGGTGCTCAACGCGATCTCGGAAACGGAGAACGCCGATCAGCGGACGGTGGGCGAGATGATCGGCCTGGACCGTTCGACGACCGCCGAGATCGTGACCCGGCTGGCCGACCGGGGCCTGCTGCGCCGGGTCCGCGATCCGCGCGACGGCCGCCGCAATCTGCTGTGCCTGACCGATGAGGGCGCGGCGGCGCACCAGCGGCTGGCCCGCCGGGCCGCCCGGATGAACAAGGTCTTCCTCGCCCCGCTCGGCAGCGATGAGCAGAAGGCATTGCTCGACCTGATGTGGCGGGTGGTCGCCGCCGCCGACGACCTTAAGCCCTGATACCCGAAACGGATCTTCGTTCCTGGTTCGCCGCGGAACTCCCTGGGCATGATCGATTACAATCGGTTACTACAGGGGGTCTATCCGGAATGAGCAAGCAAGTCACGCCGCCGCCGCCCGGGGATAAGCCGGGATCGGGGAACCCCCCGCCTCCGCCGCCGGCCTGGCGTCACTGGCTCCTGCCGATCGGGCTGGTGATCGCGTTCCTGGTATGGCTGTGGCTGCCCACCCTCCACGCCGGGCGGCCGGAGACTCTGACCTACTCGCGGTTCCTGTCCGAGGTGTCCGCCCACCAGGTGAAGTCGGTGGAGATCGCCCAGCCGGGCGGCACCAGCAGCGGGGAACTGTCCAACGGGCACAACTTCACCGTGGTGATCCCGGCGCAGGCCGGCCAGCCGATGCTGGACCAGCTTCAGTCGGCGGGCGTGGAGACCACCTCGGCCACGGAATCGCCCGGTTTCGGATCCCAGCTCGTGTCCTGGCTGCTGATCCTGGTCTTCCTCGCCCTGCCGGTCTTCTTCTGGTTCCGGCTTTCCCGGGGCGCCGGCGGGCAGTTCCAGGGCGTGATGGGGGCAGGCCGGTCGCGGGCCAAGGTGTTCGACGAGGAACGCCCGTCCACCACCTTCGCCGAAGTCGCCGGGTACGAGGGCGCCAAGTCGGAGATCAGCGAGGTCGTGGACTTCCTGCGCACGTCCGAGCGGTACGCCAAGGCCGGGGCCAAGGTGCCGCGCGGCGTGCTCATGGTCGGGCCGCCCGGGACCGGCAAGACGCTGCTCGCCCGGGCCGTGGCCGGCGAAGCCCACGTCCCGGTCTTCGTGGTCACCGGTTCCAGCTTCGTGGAAATGTTCGTCGGCGTCGGCGCCGCGCGGGTCCGCGACCTGTTCACGGAGGCCCGCAAGCGCGCCCCCGCCATCATCTTCGTCGACGAGATCGACGCGATCGGCCAGCGCCGCGGCGGCCAGGGCGCGGCCGTGGCCAACGACGAGCGGGAGCAGACGCTCAACCAGCTTCTGTCGGAGATGGACGGCTTCGACCCGACGGCGGGCCTGGTGGTGCTGGCGGCCAGCAACCGGCCGGAAGTGCTGGACCCGGCCCTGCTGCGCCCCGGCCGGTTCGACCGTCAGGTCACGATCCCGCTGCCCAACGTGAACGAGCGCGTCGCCATTCTCGGCGTCCACTGCCGGGGCAAGAGCCTCCAGCCCGACGTCGACCTGGAAGTGGTGGCCCGCGGCACGCCCGGTTTCTCCGGCGCGGACCTGGCCAACCTGGCCAACGAGGCCGCGATCTTCGCGGTGCGCGACGGCCGCGACGTGATCAGCGCGGCCGACTTCGGCGCCGCCCGGGACCGCATCATCCTGGGCCGCCGCGAGGGAACGAACGCGCTGCTGCCGGAGGAGAAGCACAACGTCGCGGTGCACGAGTCCGGGCACGCCCTGGTCGCCGCGCTGTCGGAGCACGCCGACCCGGTGGCGAAGGTGACCATTCTGCCCGCCGGGCAGACGCTCGGCGTCACCGAGCAGCTGCCGCTGGTGGAACGGCACATGTACAGCGAGGACTACCTCCTGACCTCGCTGGCCGTGCGCCTGGGCGGCCGCGCCGCCGAACTGGTGGTCGTCGGGCAGGGATCCACCGGCGCGGGCAACGACCTGGCCGGGGCCACCGAACTGGCGACCAAGATGGTCCGCGAATTCGGGATGTCGGCCACGATCGGACCGGTGGGCTACCCGGAAGGAGGCTCGGTCTTCCTCGGCGGAGGAGGCCCGGGCCTGTCCAGCCGTCCCTTCGCGGAGGCCACGCAGGCCGCCATCGACGAGGAGGTCTCCACGCTGCTGAGACGGGCCGAGATCCGCGCGGTCGACCTGCTCCGGGAGCATCGCGAGGAACTCGACGGACTGGTCGACCTGCTGCTGGAACGCGAGACCGTGGACGGCTCCGACGTCTACCGCCTGGCGGGCCGCCCGGACAGGTCCGCGATCCCGTCGGCATCCCCGATGGAGGTCACGCCGCACCGAACCGCGCCCGCGCCCAGGCCCGCGCCCGACAGCGAAGCCGGCCGTCTCACCGGGTACGAACCGGCTGCCGCCTCGCCCGAGGACAACCACCGGACCCCCGGCCCGCGCAAGCACGCGGGAAGCTAGCCGCCGGTGCCGCTCCTGCCGCTGCTGCTACCCGCGCCGGTCTTATCCGCGCCGGTCTTATCCGCGCTGGCGGCGGCGGGTCCAGCGGGGCTCGGTCACGGCCCAGTCGGTGTCCCAGGCCCGCAGCCGGCGGCGCTCCAGGACCCGCCGGACGACAACGCCCTCCGACAGCAGCAGGATCACCAGTCCGCCCGCCGCGGCGGCGCCCGCCAGGTCAGACTGGCCGGCGATCTGGCCGGCGTCCAGGGGAGGCCCGGTCAGGTGGCCCTGCGCGTCCGTCCAGACGGGAACCACGCTGCCCCTGGCGGCTCCGCCCGGGGCCGTCACCACGCCGGAGCGAATCGCCCCGTCGGGCGCGCGCCAGTCGGCCCGGGCCAGCACCTGGGTAGCCGAGGAGTAGCCGTCTCCGCCGTCGGCCGCCTTCTGCAGCAGCGTGGCACCGAGCTCGTGCCGTGTAGTACGCTCGGCGACTTGCGAACGGACCGCGGCCGCGTGGCTGGCCCCGGCGACCGCCGGCACGATGAACGGCGCGGCTGCCGCCGTCGCCGCGATCGACCCGGCGATCAGGTAGGTTTCGAGCTTGTCGCTGGCACGGCGTACGGGATTGCGGTCAGGGCGCACGCCGCGCGCGAACCGGGCGAGCCAGTTGTTCGGGGACATGACTCGCCTTCGACCCATTTTCATCACTTATCCACCCTTTTACATCAAAAACGGAAGCCCGCGCGTTTCTGCCGATACCCCTCGCCGTGCGGCATCCGTCTATGTCAATGGTAGGTCCCCGAATGCGTGCTATGACGAGACTTTTGGCGTTGTTGACGATCGGATTACCCTGTCCCTTATGGATAGTGCGGGCGGCGAGGGGTTGCTGCCGAGGCTCCAGCTTGACGAACTGCTCTCCGAGCTTCAGTCCCGGCTCGGCGCCGTGCTCGCTACCCGGGACCGGATGCGCGGACTGCTGGAGGCCGTCGTCGCGATCGGCGCGGACCTGGAACTCGAAGCCACGCTGCGCCGGATTGTCGAGGCGGCGGTGGGCCTGGTGGACGCGCGGTACGGCGCGATCGGCGTGATCGGGGAAGACAGCCGCCTGGTCAACTTCGTCCCGGTCGGCCTGGACGAGGCCGAGATCGAGCGGATCCATCACTGGCCGGAAGGGAACGGTCTCCTCGAGCTTCTCATCAAGGAACCGCGGCCCCTGCGGCTGGCTGACATGTCCAGCCACGGGGCGTCGTCCGGGTTTCCGGACGGGCACCCGCCGATGGGTTCGTTTCTCGGCGTTCCGGTTCGCGTGCGCGAGCAGGTGTTCGGGAACCTTTATCTCACTGAGAAACGAGATGGTGGAGAGTTCACTGAGGATGATGAGACTCTCCTTACCGCTCTTGGCGCCGCGGCGGGAATCGCGGTGGAAAACGCCCGCCTGTATGAGGAATCCCAGCGTCAGCAGAAATGGCTGAGAGCCAGCGCGGAACTGACCATGCGGCTGCTGTCGGGGGAGCCGCCCCACGCGGTGCTGTCCGCGCTGGTCGGGCAGGCCCTGGAACTGTCGGGCGCGGACATGGTCCAGCTCGCGATTCCGGATGAGGATCACGGCCGGCTGACGATCGACTACGCCGAGGGCGAGGGCGCGAGCGCGGTCCGCGGCCTGGTGATCCCCGTCGACGACTCGCTGTCGGGGGTGGTGCTGGTCTCCGGCGAGCCGGTCGCGGTAGAGGACTTCGCCACCGACAAGCGGGCCGCGGCCCTGACCCGGCAGGCGCTGCCGGACCTGGGGCCGGCCATCGCGTTCCCGCTCGGCGTGCGCGGCAGCGTGGGCGGGGTATGCGTCGTCGCCCGGCGCCGGGGGCGGGCTCCGTTCCCGTCGTCTGACATCGGGATGTTCGGCGCGTTCGGGGCCCAGGCGGCCGTCGCGCTGGAACTGGCCGACCGCCGGGAGGACGCCGAGCAGCTGACGGTCCTGGAGGACCGGGACCGGATCGCCCGGGACCTGCACGACCTCGTTATCCAGCGGCTGTATGCCACCGGGATGTCGCTGGAGGGCGCGGTCCCGATGACGGCCCGGCGCGAAGTCTCCGATCGCATCCGGCACGCCGTGGACGCGATGGACGACACGATCAAGGACATCCGGGCGACGATCTACTCGCTGCAGGCGCGGGCCAGTCACGACGAGCCCCGGCTGCGCGCCGACATCGTGGCCCTGACCGACGAGATGACCGAGGCTCTCGGTTTCGCTCCCTCGCTCCGGCTGGGCAGCGACCTGGACTCCCGGGCGGTGGCGGAACTGTCGGAACAGGTCCTGGCGGTGCTGCGCGAGGCCCTGTCGAACGTGGCGCGGCACGCCGGCGCCACCCAGGTGGACGTCACGGTGGACACGGACGACTCCGGCTGGGTGACCGTCCTGGTCCGGGACAACGGCCGCGGCCTGGATCCCGGCGGTGCCGCCGCTGCCCCGGCTGACGGTTCCGGGGCGGGCGCTGATTCCGGGGCGGGTGCGGACTCCGGGGCGGGCGCTGACTCCGGGTCCGCGGGCGGGGCCGGGATGCGGCGGCGCCGGGGGCTGGCCAACATGGCCAGCCGGGCCGAGAAGCACGGCGGCACGTTCCGCGTCTCGCCCGCCGACGGCGGCGGCACCGAAGCCGAATGGCGCGCCCCGATCCCCGCGGAGTCCGGCGTCCCCGATCAGTTCTCTCGCCTGGCCGCCGGCTCCGCCACCCGGGGCCGCTACCCCCTCAGGTGAGGCGGGTCAGGTGAGGCGGGCGGTGAGGTAGCCGGTGAAGAGGACCGTGATCTCGTTGATGATCGTCTCCCGGTCGACGGGAGGCGGGTCGAGCACGTAGCTGATGGTCAGGTTCTCGACCGCGCGGACCAGGACCCACGCGACGGCCGCGTTGTCCGTGTTCCCCGCGGACGGCCCCTCCGGCCCCTCCGGCTCCTGGGACGGGCGGCGGACGCGGAGAAACGCGGCCAGGAGCTCATCGATGTGGTGGGTGAACTCGGATCGCCGCGCGTCCGCGGACCGGGGCAGCTGCTCGGCGAGCACCCGCAGCAGGGCGGCGTGCTCCTCGAAGGCGTTGATCAGGGCGATCACGTTGGCCCGTACCGCCGCGTCGAGGGACGGCTCGGTCAGCGTGGACATGAAGGCGTCCGTAATGCGAGCGCGCATTCGCTCGGCATACCGCTCGATGACCACGTCCAGCACCGCGTGCTTGTCCGGGAAGTACTGGTAGAACGACCCCGGGCTGATGCCCGCCTCGGCCGCGATACGGTTCGTGCTCGCTCCCTCGTAACCGCGGCTGACCAGCACGGAATGGGCCGCGGTGAGGATCCTTTCGACCGTCTCCCGGGAGCGCTCCTGCCGGGGTTCGCGCCGGGCTCTGGTGAGCCGGCCGGGCTGGGACACGGGACCTCCGTAGGCGGGCGCCGGAACGCGAATTGAATGCGAGTAAATGCTCGTGTAACGATCACAGCATGAGCACGGTGGTAACGCAAGGGCAGACCGGGACGACGGCGTACCCGAAGCGGTTCCGCGCGGCCGAAGAGCGCGGGGCGAAGATCGGGCGCGTGCTGCGCGTGGCGGCGGGGGTCACCCGCGCCGACGAGGCCCTGCTGGATGAGATGGGCCGCCGGATGATGACCCGGGACGAACTGGCGGCGGACCTCGTCCGGGCCATGCGGCGGCCTTCCGGGGCCGAAAACGGGGCCGCCGGCGGCGAGCGGGTGACGATGGCCCAGTTCCGGACGGCGCTCGCCGAAGGCGTAGAGAAGGTCCCCGGGGCGCCGCCCGCCCTGGCCCGTTTCTTCGAGACGGTGGATCAGGTGCCGGAATGGGTGGACTGGGACGAGGTGGAACGGGGCGCGCGGGCCATCCGCCGGCTCGGCCGCACGGCCGACGACGTGCTGCTGCAGTTGTCGCTGATCGGCGGCTACCGCTTCGGCGGCCCGCCCGACCTGCTGGTGGAGACCGGCGGGCTGAGCGGCCCGGCCGTCATGCGGCGGCTGGGCGAGACGGCGCTGTGGTCCATCGCGGTGATCCAGCCCGGGGCCATGCGCCGGTCCGGCGAGGGATTCCGGCTCACGGTGCATGTCCGGCTGATGCACGCGCTGCTCAACGACCGGTTCGAGAGCAACGGCCGGTGGGACACCGCCCAGTGGGGCCTGCCGGTCAACCAGACCGACCTGGCCGCGACGCTGGGGCTGTTCAGCAGCACGCTGCTGCTCGGGGCCCGGGCGCTCGGCTGGCTGGTCACGCCGGCGGAGTCCCGGGCGGTGATGCACCTGTGGAAGTACGTCGGCTGGCTCATGGGGGTGGACGAGGACTGGCTCTTCGACACCGAGCGCCAGCAGAACGTCTTCGACTACCACATCCTGCTGGCGCAGGCCGATGTCACGCCGGCGGGCGCCGTGCTGACCGGGGCCCTGGCGGCCGGCGAGGCCGCCCTGGACCGGCCCTGGCCGTCGGCCGTGCGGAGCCGCTACGCCCGCGCGCGGCTGCTGAGCATGCTCCGCTACTTCCTAGGCTCCCAGGGCCTGCGGGACCTGGGGCTCCCGCGGGCCCTGCCCTGGGCGGTCCCGGGAGTCGTGGCGGGGAACATCGTCCGGTCGGGGGTAGTGGCCCGGACGCGCGCCGGCCGCCGTTACCTGGAGCGCGACGGCGACCGGTACCGCTCGGGCCGGATCCGCCTGCTGTTCGGAGGAGACGTCCCGGGCATCGGCCCGCTGCCAGGCTCGCGCTGACGTTCGCGCTTCGCCTCGCCGTGTCTTAACGCAACATTATTAGCACTCTGTGTAATCTTGCGGGCGATGGCTAGCGAAGTACGGGCGGGGCGAAGCAATGGCTAGGTTCTTTACCAGGCGGGCTGTGGCCGCGGTCGGGGCCACGGCCCTCGTCGTGGGAGCGGGCGCGGGAGCGGCCATGGCGTTTATCGCGGAAGGGCCTGGCGGCGGGCCGGCCACGGCCCTGGTGAGGCGGGCCGATCTCACCATGAGCGCCAGCGGTTCTCTCGGCTACGGCGGCACGTACAGCATCACCGTGCCGTCGGGGACCAGTGCCTTGCGGATCACTCAGGCGCGGCAGGCCGTGGCCCAGGACCAGCAGGCCCTGGCCGGGGACGAGCAGGCCGAGTCGGACGCGTCATCCGCCCAGTCCGCGGCCGGGAAAGGGGCCGGGAAGGGCGCCGGGCAGGGCGGCGGGAACGCCGCGGCCGCCATGAGCGCCTACGACCAGGCCCAGAGCCGGGTCCTGAACGACCAGACCCGGCGGCACGGGGACCAGGCTGTCCTGTCGGCGCTGCAGCCGACCGCGGCGACCGCGGGCACGATCTACACCCGCCTGCCGTCGCCGGGCGACGTGATCAAGCAGAACCAGCCCGTCTACTCGCTGAGCGGCCGGCCGGTGCTGCTGCTGTACGGGTCCGACCCCGCTTACCGGGCGTTCTACTCCGGCATGCCGGCGGGCCCGGACGTACACCAGCTCAACCAGGACCTGGTCTCTCTCCGCTTCGCCAAGAAGGACCTGGCCAAGAGCAGCCAGTACTCGCCGCAGACGGTTCAGGCCGTGCAGCGCTGGCAGTCGTCCCGGGGACTGCCCGCCACCGGGCAGATTCCGCTGGGCGAGGTGGTGTTCGAGCCCGGCCCGATCCGGGTGGTGTCCGTTCCGGCCTCGGCCGGGGAGCCGGCCGGCGGCGTGAACGATGTCGCGGTCCGGGCGACCGGGACCACCCCCGTCGCCGTGACGGACCTCGGCCCGGACCTCAGGCCGGGCGACGCGGTGTCGGTCACGACGCCCGGCGGCGGCCTGTCCCTGGGCGGGCGCGTGACGAGCGTGGCCGGGCAGCAGGCCACCATCGGGCTGAACGGGACTCCGCCGGAAAGCGCCGTGGCGGAGAAGGCCCCGGTGAGCGTCAGCGTAGGTTCCCGGACAGTCCGCCACGTGCTGGCCGTCCCGGTCAACGCCCTGGTGCCGCTGCCCGGCGGGGGACAGGGGCTGGACGTGGTGACCAGCGGCGGCAGCCTCCGCCTGACCGAGGTCACTCCCGGCCTGCGAGGAGGTGCCCAGATCCAGGTCAAGGGGTCCGGCATCACCGACGGCACCAGGGTCGCGGTCCCGTCGGCCGGATGACCTGGCCGGCCGGGTTACGCCTCGAGCTGCCGTCGGCGCAGGTCGTCGCGGATCTGGCCGCCGAGCTTCCGGGTCTCCCGGCTGTTGATCATGGCCCCGGCCACGGCGCCGGTGAACAGCGGTGCCACGGAGAACACCGAGCGGCGCACCCGGGAGGCCAGCCGCCGGCGGACCTGCCCGACCAGCGGGGACCCGCCCATCAGCAGCAGTCCGCCCGGGACCACGTACACGCCCCGCCGGCTGGCCCACGAGGCGATATAGGCCCGGCCCCGCTCGGCGGCGGTGCCGGAGGCGCCGAGACCGTAGGCCTCGTGCAGTTCGGCGACCAGCTTGATCTCGATCCCGGTAAGGGCGAGGGTCTCCGAGGCGATCTCGGCGGGGAACGCGGGCAGGACAGGCAGCGCGGCCCAGGCGCCGGTCGCGCCGCCGACCGCCGCGGAGGCCCGGGCGGCGTGGCTGATCAGCAGGTCGGCGATCTCGTCATCGCTCTTGTCCGGGTACTGGGCCCGCAGGGTCTTGGTGTCGCGGACCTTCAGCCGCGGGCCCATCTCCATGACCTGGCCGGTGAGCCAGGTCACCATCGACGTGAACGTGTGCGCGGTGATGCTGGCGCCCCGCCGGGCGATGCGGGTACCGCGCCGCGCGATACCGGGCTTGCGGCGGGGGGTCTCGTCTTGCGTTGCCTGGCGGTCGGATGCGGCCATGTCTGGCACTGTACCCAGCGCGGGCCCGGATGGTCGCATGCCGCGAGCGCGCGGTCACAAATTATCGGAATATGCACTACTCGTATCCAGCGGTTCGCCTATAGTAACGCTCAACATTCGATTGCAGGCTGTTCCCGGTCAGTTCCGAACAGGAGCGTCACCCCATGGCAGAGACGGCTTTGCGCGTACCCCAGCGTCCGCGCTCCCCCGTGCGTCCGGCCGAGGCCGCGCTGGCGCCGCGGCTCGCCCGCGAGTGGCTGGCCGCCCTGGACGGCGGGCGGAGCGAGGCGGGCCCGCTCAGCGGCATTCTGGGCCACGGGCCTGCCGAACGGGTGGTTCTTACTGACATCGCGGCCCGGCTGGTCTCCATCCTCTTCGGGACGACGTTCGAGCCGGGGGCGGCGGAGACGGCGGGCCGCGCCCTGGTCGCGGCGGGTTTCACCGGCGCCGACGTGCTGGGCCGTTCCCTGCGGGTGCTCATGCTGTGGCTGCCGTCGGCGCTGGAAGACGCGGAGGCGGGTTGCCCCGACGGCGACCTGGCCCGGCGGCTGGCCGACGTGACCGGCGCCTTCGCCGACGGCTACGCCCGCGGACTGCGCGACCGGGCCGTCGCGGAGCAGGAGACCCTCCGGCGGGCCGAGCTGGACGCCGAGCGCCTCCTGTCCCGGCAGCTGCGGCATCAGGCGATGCACGACCCGCTCACCGGCCTGCCCAACCGCACGGCGATCTTCGGCCGGCTGGCCGAGGCTCTTTCCTCGGAATCCGCTGCCCGGGTGGGCCTGTGCTACCTGGACCTGGACGGGTTCAAGGGGGTCAACGACACCGAGGGCCACGCGGCCGGGGACAAGCTCCTCGCCGTAATCGCCGAACGGTTCGGCCGGGTCGCCCGGGCCCGCGGCGCGGTCGCGGCCCGCATCGGCGGGGACGAATTCATCGTGCTGGCCGAGCGGTCCCCGGGACTGGACGGAATGATCATCCTGGCCTCGGCCCTGCTGGCCGAGGCCAGGCGCCCCATAGCGCTGCCGGCCGGCGTCGCGAGAGTGTCCGCGTGCGCCGGCGTCGTGGAGCGGACCGCCGGAACCACCGCCGAGTCGGTCGTCGCGGCCGCGGACGCCGCCTTGTACGAGGCGAAGTCCCGAGGCCCCGGCCGCTGGTCCGCTTACGCTCCCGCGAGGTCGAGCGCGGCGATGTAGCCGAAGGCCATGGCGGGCCCGATGGTCGCCCCGGCGCCGGCGTAACTGTGGCCCATGACGGCGGCGCTGTTGTTGCCGGCCGCGTAGAGGCCCTCGACGACCGAGCCGTCGGCGCGGAGCGCGCGGGCCCGTTCATCGGTGACCACGCCGCCCTTGGTGCCGAGGTCACCCGGAACGATCTGCACCGCGTAGAACGGGGGCTTCGCCAGGGGAGCCAGGTTGGGGTTGGGCTTGACCCGGGGGTCGCCGTAGTAGCGGTCGTAGGCCGAGTCGCCCCGGTGGAAGTCCTCGTCCTTCCCGGCGGCCGCGAACTCGGAGAACCGGGCCACCGTCTTCTCCAGGACCGAGGGGTCGGCGCCGATCCTCGCGGCCAGCCCGGTGATCTCCGGATCGGTGTGGATGATGCCGGCGGTGTACCACTTGTTCGGGAATCGCTTGCCCGGCTGGCGCCCGGCGAACACGTAGGTCTCCTGGTAGCGCTGGTCGAAGATGAGCCAGGACGGGATGTGCGAGGTGCCTCCCGCGTGCCCCTCGTACATGGCGTGGACCGCGTCCACGTAGGGGGCGGATTCGTTGACGAACCGCTGGCCCTCGGAGTTCACCAGGACGCAGCCGGGCAGGCTGCGCTCGGCCAGCACGAAGTACGGGCCGCGCGGCATCGGGATCGACGGGCCCCACCAGGCGTCGTCCATCAGGTCCAGGGCCGCTCCCGCCTCCTCGGCGGCCGTGATCGCCTCGCCGGTGTTGCCGACGGAGCCGGTCGTCCACTCGTCGCCGACCGGCTCGGCCTGGTAGCGGCGGCGCATCTCGGCGTTGCGCTCGAAACCGCCCGCGGCCAGGATCACGCCCTTGCGGGCGGTGATGGTGCCCTCGTGTTCCCCGGTGACCTTGACCCCGGTGACCCGGCCGTCGGTTACCTCCAGGCCGGTGAGCGGGGTGTCCAGCCAGACCGGGACGCCGGCCTGGGCCAGCCCGGCCCGGAGCCCGGTCACCAGCGCCTGCCCGAGGCTGACCGGCCGCTTTCCCGTCAGCTTCCCCTTGAGCAGCCGGCCGGTGAACTTCATCCCGGCGATGATCGCGCGCGGGTGGCGCGGGCCGAGGCTGAGCCACCGGTAGTCGCCCTGGGTGATGGCGACGCCGTCCGGCACCGGAAGGTAGGGCGGGTTCAGGTGCGGCTCTTCGTCTTTGAGGATGTGGGCGTCGACCGGCACCGGTTCGACGCTGCGGCCTTCCTGGCGCCCTCCGGGCCCCTCCGGGTAGTAGTCGGAGTAGCCCCGGACCCAGGACAGGCGCAGCGGGCTGTGGGAGGTGACGAACGACAGCATGGCCGGCCCGTGGGTGAGGAAGGCGTCCTGGCGCTCGGCCGACGCGTAGCCGTCGGCGACGTGCGCGAGATAGTCCCGGGCCTGCCATGAGTAGTCGCGGAGCCCGGCGGACTTGAGCACCTCGTTGCCGGGGATCCAGATGCCGCCGCCGGAGCGGGCGGTGGACCCGCCGAAGTAGCTTGTCTTCTCCACGAGCACCACGCTCAGCCCGTGATGGGCGGCCGTCAGCGCCGCGGTCATCCCGGCGCCGCCGCTGCCGACAACTACCACATCGAATTCGTCAGCCACGGGACCTCCCGGTAGAACGTGTTTTATTTCTGCGAATTGAAAAGGGCGTTAATAGGTAATGCTCACGGTGCCGGTCAGGGGATCCGACTGGCAGGCGAGGATGAACCCGTCGGCGACGTCCTCGCCGGTGAGCACGTCGTTGTTGGCCATCTTTACTTCACCGTCCGTCACCTGGCACGCGCACGCGCCGCAGATGCCCTCCCGGCAGGAGAACGGGGCGTCGAGCCCGGCGTCGATGAGGACGTCCAGCATGCGGGCGCCCGCCGGCCAGGGCAGTACGCGCTTCTCGCCGTCCATCGTGACCTCGAGGGTGGCGGCCGGGCCCGCGGCGCCGGCGTCGTCGCGGGGCCGCTCGGCGAACGGATCCTCGGTCAGGGAGGCGAACCGCTCGGTGCGGACGCGACGTCGCTGGACGCCGAGCCCGGACAGGGCGTCGGCGGCCGCTTCCATCATCGGCCCGGGCCCGCACAGGAAGGTCTCATAGTCCTTGAACGGGCGGGCCAGCGCGGCCAGCGCGCCGGGGGAGGGGTACCCCTGGACCGAGTCCAGCCAGTGGATCACCAGCAGCCGGGGATTGTCCGCCGTCAGTTCGCGCAGCTGCCGGGCGAAGATCACGGAGTTCTCGTCGCGGTTGGCGTAGATCACCGTGACCTGGCCCCGCCCGCGGGCGAGGGCCGACTTGACGATCGACATGACGGGGGTGATCCCGCTGCCGCCCGCGAACAGCAGCAGGTCGGCGTCGAGGGAGGCCGGGATGAACGTCCCGGCCGGGGGGAGCACGTCGAGTTCGTCGCCCGCGGCCACGTGGTCCACCAGCCAGGCCGACCCGTACCCGGCGCGCTTGACGGTAATGGCGGGCCGGTCCCCGGTCTCCGGCGAGCTGGACAGCGAGTAGCACCGCGCCACCGCGCCGTCGTCGGCAGGCACCCGCACGGTGAGGAACTGGCCGGGCCGGTAGGCGAACTCGGACGAGAGGTCGTCCGGGATGTCGAAGACCAGCGAGCAGGCGTCGCCGGTCTCGCGGACCACCTCCGCCACCCGCAGCCGGCGGGCCCGGGGCTCGCTCACGGTGCCTCGCCGTCGCTCGCGGACACCGCCAGGCGGCCGTCTCCTACCGCGCGGTCGATGGTCTCTCGCAGGCTGCCGCAGGACGCCACGCGTACCCGCGAGGTGGCTTCGGCCTGGCGCTCGGCGAACTCCGCGCAGCGGCCCGCCGCCTCCGAGGTCCACTGCACGCTGGTGTGCTGGGGGCTGAACTTCGCCACCTGGACCACGGCCCGGCAGCGGTCGCAGCGGACGTCCCGCAGGACAGCGTGCCGCTCGTCGGTATGGCGCATGGCTTACGCGTCCCGCTTCCCGTCAGCCTGCTCGGCGGCGGCGAGGTTCTCGCTGACCTCGTCCTCCCACGCGGCCACGGCCCGGCTGGTGTCGATCTCGAACTCGTACCGGTCGGTCATCGCGGGCTCGATGTCGGTCACGTCGGTGTAGAACTGCTCGTACCAGCGGCGCAGCTGGTAGACCGGGCCGTCCTCGGCGCACAGGAGCGGGTTGTCGATTTTGGCCTTGTGCTTCCAGATCTCCACGTCCTGCAGGAAGCCGACGCCGATGAACTCGGCGAACTTGGCCGCCATCTTCTCCGCGTGCTCGCCGGTGAGCCCCTCGGGCTTCTTGACCATCATGCCCCACTGCAGCTTGAAGGAGCTGGGGCTGACCGGGTAGTGGCAGTTGATCAGGACGCTCTCGATCGAGAAGTCGCCGATCTCGTGGCGCAGGTCGTTGATCATGTAGGAGGGGCCGAAGTAGGAGGCCTCCGAGTGCAGGATGCTCTCCGTGCCGCCCTGGGAGTAGTTCGAGCCGACCCCCACGTCCGGGCGCGCCTTGGTCCGCAGGTACTGGGTCGCGACGTGACCTTCGAAGACGTTCTTGAAGTACGTCGGGAACGCGTAGTGGATGTAGAAGAAGTGCGCCATGTCGACGACGTTGTCGATGATCTCGCGGCAGTTCGAGCCCTCGACCAGCTGGGAGTCCCAGGTCCAGCTCGTCCAGTCGTCGTGACCGAAGCCCTCGATGACCGGGATGTCTTCCTCGGGGCGCGGCGGGTTGCCCTCCGGGTCGTTCCACACGAACAGCTGCCCGTTGCGCTCCAGCGTCGTCCAGGCCCGGGTCCGGGCGGTCGGCGGGATGCGGCGGCCGTACGGGATCTTGGTGCACTTGCCGTTGCCGCCCCAGCGCCAGTCGTGGAACGGGCAGGCCACCGAGTCGCCCTTGACGGTGCCCCGGCTCAGGTCGCCGCCCATGTGGCGGCAGTACGCGTCGAGCACGCTGAGCTGGCCGTCGGAGCCGGCGAACACCACGAGCTTGGTGCCGAACGCCTGGACCGCGTGAGGCTCCGGAGTCCGGAACCCCTCGGCGAGACCGAGGCAGTGCCAGCCGCGCGCGAACCGTTCCGGCAGGGAGCCGGTGTCAATGGTCCGGACGCCGTCTGCGTCGCTCATGCAGGACCCTCCACCTGTTGTCGCTTTAACGGGGCTTACCAATAGACTAGAACATGTTCTAGTCTATTGGCGACAGGCAATCACAGGAGATTCGCCGAAGGCAACCACGGGAGAGGAAACCGGTATGGGAAATGACGCGCAGTCGGTACTCGGCGCAGTCCGCGACCTGCTCCCGGTGCTGCGGGAGCGCGCGCAGGCGGCGGAGGACGCGAGGGTGGTCCCGGCGGAGTCGATCGCCGCGCTGGCCGAGGCCGGGCATTTCCGGCTGATGCAGCCGGCGCGGTTCGGCGGGCTCGAGGCCGACCCGGTCACGTTCTACTCCGCCGTCCGGCTGATCGCCGGCGCCTGCGGATCGACCGGCTGGGTGTCGTCGGTTCTCGGCATTCACCCCTGGCACGTGGGCCTGTTCCCGCTCAAGGCCCAGGAAGAGGTCTGGGGCTCCGACCCCGGCACGCGGATCTCGTCCTCCTACGCGCCCATGGGGAAGGCGACGGTCACCGAGGGCGGCGTCCGGCTGTCGGGCCGGTGGAGTTTCTCCTCCGGCTGCGACCACGCGACCTGGGTGCTGCTCGGCGGGTACGTCTTCAACGACGACGGCCAGCCGGTGGACTTCCGCACCTTCCTGCTGCCGATCGCCGACTACAAGATCATCGATGTGTGGGACACGATCGGCCTGCGGGGCAGCGGAAGCAACGACATCGTCGTCGAGGACGCGTTCGTCCCCGAGTACCGGACCCTGTCCTTCATCGACGTGAACAAGTGCAAGGTCCCCGGCCAGGAGGCCAATCCGGGTCCGCTGTACCGCCTGCCCTACGGCGCGACGTTCTCCTTCAGCATCACCACCCCGATCATCGGCATGGCCACCGGCGCCTACGAGGCCCACGTGGAGTACCAGCGCGACCGGGTCCGGGCCTCCTACTCCGGGCAGAAGGCCAAGGAAGATCCGCACTCGCAGGTCCGCGTGGCCCGGGCGGCCGCCGAGATCGACGCCTCCTGGCTCGCCCTGGAACGAGACATGGCCGACCTGTACGAGCTGGCCCAGGCGGGGGAGAAGTTCCCGGTCGACCTGCGGCTGCGGGCCCGCCGCGATCAGGTGCTCGGCACCGAGCGCTCGATCGCCGCGATTGACCAGCTGTTCGAGAACTCCGGCGGCCGGGCGCTGAAGGCGGGCACCCCGCTCCAGCGGTTCTGGCGCGACGCGCACGCCGGGCGGGTCCACGCCATCAACGACGTCGAGCGCGGGCTGACCATGTTCGGGCGCGGCGAGTTCGGGCTGGACCTCGGCATGGACGCGATGATCTGAGGTGGGTGATCAGATGACGCTGCACTATTACGAGGCGGGCGCCGGCGTCCCCGGAACCCCGGTGGTCCTGCTGCACGGCGGCGGCCCGGGCGCCTCGGCGCTGGGCAACTTCGGCCGCAACCTTCCGGTCTTCGGCGAGAGCTTCCGGACCCTCGCGGTCGACCAGGTCGGCTTCGGCAAGTCCGACAAGCCGCCGGTGGAGGGCAACTACTTCTCCTTCTCGGCGTCCAGGCTCACGGACCTGCTCGACGAGCTGGGAATCGAAAAGGTCCACCTGGTCGGGAACTCGCTCGGCGGCGGCACCGCGGTTCGGTTCGCCCTCGACAACCCCGGCCGCGCCGGGCGGCTGATCCTCATGGGGCCGGGCGGGGTCAGCCTCAACGCGTTCGCCCCCGACCCGACCGAAGGGGTCAAGCGGCTCTCGGAGTTCGCCATGGAACCCAGCCGGGACAAGATCGAGGCGTTCATCCGGACGATGGTCTTCGACCAGCGCCTGGTCACCGACGAGCTCATCGACGAGCGGTACGCCAGCTCATGCGAGCCCGGGGCGCTGGAGGCGCTGCAGGGCATGGGCATGTCGTTCTACACCCACGCGGAGGACGGGATGCTCTGGCGCGACGCCCACCGCCTGGCGAACCGGACCCTGCTCATCTGGGGCCGCGAGGACCGGGTCAACCCGCTCGACGGAGCCCTGATCGCGCTGAAGACCATCAAACGGGCTCAGCTCCACGTGTTCGGCGGCTGCGGGCACTGGGCTCAGCTGGAGAAATTCGACCAGTTCAACCGGCTGGCCATCAGCTTCCTCAAGGAGGAGAAGCCATGATCCGCTCCCTGGGATACCTCAGGTTCTCGTCCGCTGACGTGGGGGCCTGGCGCGAGTTCGGCGTCAAGGTGCTCGGCATGGTCGAAGGACGCGGCCCGGAAGAGGGCGCGCTCTACCTGCGGATGGACGATTTCCCGGCCCGCCTGGTGATCGTGCCCGGCGACGAGGACAGGCTGCTGGCCACGGGGTGGGAGGTGGCGTCGGCCGACGACCTGACCGCCGTCGCCCGGCGGCTGGAAGAGGCCGGGTACAGCCCGAAGGAGGGAACCGCCGAGGACCGCGCGAGCCGGCGCGTGGCCCGGCTGCTGCACGTCACCGACCCGTCCGGCAACGACCTGGAGATCTTCAGCGGCGCCTCGCTGGACGACCGGCCGTTCTTCGGCGGCTACGGGACGGACTTCGTGACCGGGGACATGGGCCTGGGCCACGTCGTGCTGCCCGACACCTCGGCCGACGGGGCGGCGTTCCGGTTCTACACCGAGGTCCTCGGGTTCCGGCTGCGGGACTCGATGCGGCTGGCGCCGGAACTGTTCGGCAAGCCCGCCGGCGATCCGCTGTTCATGCGGTTCCTGGGCTGCTGCGCCCGGCACCACTCGCTGGCGCTGGCCCCGTTCGACGCCGGGCCGTCCGGCGTCGTCCACCTGATGACCGAGGTGTCGTCCCTGGACGCGGTGGGGCGGGCCCTGGACCGGGCCGGCCGCCGGGGCGCCAAGGTGGCGGCCACCCTGGGCAGGCACGCCAACGATTACATGGTGTCCTTCTACGTGAAGACCCCGGGAGGGTTCGACATCGAGTACGGCACGGACGGGCTGGTCGTCGACGACGCGACCTGGGTGGCCCGGGAGACGACCGCCATCAGCCAGTGGGGCCACCAGTGGAGCGTCTAATGTTCGCCCTTCCCGTCGCCCCGGCGACAGAAGCTGCGACCATAAACGGATGATCTCCCCTGACGATTACCGGCACGTGCTCGGGCACTTCGCTACCGGGGTCACGGTGATTACCACCGTGTCCGGGGATGAGCCGGCCGGGTTCACCTGCCAGTCGTTCGCCGCGCTGTCGCTGGATCCGCCGCTGGTGCTGTTCTGCCCCGGAAAGTCGTCGTCCACGGGCGGCCGCATCATCGAGGCCGGCCGGTTCTGCGCCAACGTGCTCTCCGACGACCAGCGGGAACTGGCCCGCGGCTTTGCCGTCAAGAAGGCGGAGGAGAAGTTCGCCGGGGTGTCCTGGTCCCCGTCGCCGGCGGGACTGCCCCGGCTGGACGGCGCGCACGCCTGGGTCGACGCCGACGTGGAGACCGTCCACGACGCGGGTGACCACCACCTGGTCATCGGCCGGGTGACCGCCCTCGCGGTGGGAGCCGGCGCGGATCAGTCCGCCGAGACCGCCCCGGGGGAACCCCTCCTGTTCTACCGGGGCCGCTTCACCGTCCCCGAACCCGAACGCGGAGCCCCCGAACAGGTCGACACCCTCCTGTCCTGGCCCTGGAACGACCGCGGCTGGGGCTGAAAGCGACACCAGCCCCTCCATCGCCACCTCCCCCCAGCGGCAGCAACGGGACCGAAGCGGGCTCTATAGCGACACCTTCGGTCCCGTTGCGGGCGCCGGATGGGGCGCCGGATGGGGCGGGGCGGGGCGGGCGGAGGCTACAGGCGCTCGATGATGGTGGC
>WRBL01000062.1 GCA_009784565.1 Streptosporangiales bacterium
CGCGCACGCGGCATAAATCGCTGGAGAGCCCGGTGCGGCGAAAGCCGCACGCCGGGTTCGGAGGGAGGCTGCCCGGAAAAGGCCCGCAGCAATACGGGACCTCGCTGGGCAGCCCACCCTACGGCCATCGACCTCCACGCCGACGGGACGGTCACCGCGACCAGCCCCGACGGCAGCCAGGCCCTCCGCGGGCACCCGAACCGGGAACCCGCGGCCCCGCCGGGCGGCAGGCCCCCGCCCGCCCGAGCGGCCTGACCGGCAGCCGCCCCGACCGGTGACAGGCACCAGCGCCACCACAACCAGGGACATCCACCGAGACGGCACCCGCGACCGGGACCAGCGCTACCCCGGTCGCGGGTACCGGCATGCCTGATACGCGCGGCCGGGGCGGGTGAAATCTTCTGCCCCGCGAACGTGTTGGAATCGAACGTGCTGGCGGAGGCCGGTGACCCGTCAGGCACAGGCTGACGTAGAGGAGTGCGCATGAAGGTTTTGCTCGTATCGGGAAGCACGAGGGCCGGTTCGACGAATACGGCCGCGCTGGCGACCGCGGGGGCTCTCGCGCCGCCCGGCGTGACCACGGTGCTGTATCAGGGTCTGGCTGGCCTGCCCGCGTTCAATCCCGATGACGACGGCGACACGGTCCCGGAACCGGTCGCGGAGCTTCGGCGCGAGATCCGGGACGCGGACACGGTCCTGTTCTGCACTCCCGAGTACGCGGGAACGCTGCCCGGCAGCTTCAAGAATCTTCTCGACTGGACGGTGGGCGGCGGCGAGATCTACGAGAAACCGGCCGCATGGATCAACGTCGCCGCCGCGAACCGGGGCAAGGGCGCGACGGAGACGCTCGCAAGCGTCCTGGGTTATGTCGGAGCGGCGGTCATCGAGGCCGCCTGCCGCCATGTCCCGGTGGACCGGGCGGACGTTGGTGCCGACGGCGCGGTGACCGACCCGCGCTTCCGGGCGGCTATCGCGGAGATCTGGGCGGTCATGGCGGACCATCAAGACGCTCGTCTTTGATCGGCCAGGACGGCGCTGTCACGGGCCTTTCGGGCACGCGGTTCGCTCTCGGACGGTGCGCGCGAGGCCGGAGACCGACGACGAGGCCGAGGGCCAGGACCGCGATGCCGAGCCACATCAGGAGGCTGGGGGCTCGGGTGCCGAGGGCGAGACCGGCCAGGGCCGCGGAGACGGGCGCGATACCGGTGAGCAGCCCGGCCCGGGCCGGGCCGAGCGCGGATACGCCCGTGTACCAGACGAGGAAGGCGACCACGGTGACCAGCAGGGCCAGGTAGCAGACCGCCAGGAGGTCGGCCCCGGTCAGGCTGGCGGCGGCCGACGGGCCCTCTGCCGCGAGGCCGACGGCGCCGAAGATGATGGCGCCCATCCACGTGGTGTGGACCGAGACACCCCAGGCGCCGTGGCGGCCGAGGACGGGGACCGCGAGCAGGGTGAAGCCGGCCTCGCACACGAGCGCGAGGACGGCCCAGGCGACGCCGATCGCGTCGGCGTGCCCGGCTCCTTCGACCGCCGCGGCGCCGCCCGTGACGATAACGGCCGCCAGGATGATCCGGCGGCGCGGGCACTGGCCCTGCAGCAGCGGGCCGAAGACCCCGAGCAAGACCGGGACGCAGGCCACCGCGACCGCGATCATGGCGGGCTGGGCGTGGGCCGCGCCCCGCACGACCGCCACGTTGAACAGGACCAGCCCGGACGCGGAGACCCCGCCGAGCCAGAGCCATTCGGCGCCCCGGGGCCGGGCGACGGGAACACGCCGGGCCCGGGCGAGAGCCACCAGGATGACGGCGGCCATGGCGTAGCGGAGGGCCTGCGCCGTGCACAGGGGCGCGGCCGCGAGGGTGCGGGAGACCGCGACGCTGCTGCCCACCAGGACCATGGCCGACACCGCGCACGCGACGCCGCGGACGGGGAATTGGTTCATGGCCCGACCCTGCCCGGATAATGGACCAATGGACAGGTCCAAACAGTCACAAGATGAGTGGACCATAACGAGCCCGGACTTCCTGCAGCTGAACCGGGCTGATGCTCCGCCCGGCGAGCTGACCAGCTGGCTCACAAGGCAGTTGCGGGACGCCATCGCGAGCGGACGGCTGCCGGTCGGCAGCAGGCTCCCGGCCAGCCGCGTACTGGCTGACGAGCTGGGAGTGTCCCGGGGCGTTGTCACCGAGGCCTACCAGCGCCTTCGCGAAGACGGACAGCTCACCGGACGGGGACGGGCCGGGACGAGGGTAGCGGCGGTGCCGCTGGGCACGGCCACCATGCCCTCCGCGCCGACGACGGCCGGCTTGTCCCGGTCGCTGGCGGCCGGGGGCTTCGAGGCGTTCCGGGATGAGCCTTGCCGCATTGACCTGTCTCCCGGGGTTCCCGATCTGGCGGCGTTCCCGCGCCATGCCTGGCTGCGCGCGGAGCGGGCCGTGATGGACTCGGTGTCCCCCGGCAGTTTCCGGTACGGTGACCCGCGCGGCGCTCCGGCCTTCCGGACAGCGGTAGCGAGCTGGCTGGCCCGCAACCGCGGCATCCCGGCGAGCCCGGACCAGGTGGTCATCGTCGCGGGCGTAGCGCAGGCCCAGGCGATCCTGGCCCGGGTCCTGCCGGCGTTCGGCATCACGTCGATCGCAGTGGAGGACCCGGGTTCGCTCGGGTCGCGGCAGCAGTTGCAGCGCTGGGGAATGCAGACGCCTCCGGTTCCCGTGGACGATTCGGGGCTGCGGGTGGATCTGCTACGGGACACCGGGGCTGGGTGCGTCATGCTCACTCCGGCCCACCAGTTCCCGACCGGCGTGGTCCTCGACGGGAGCCGTCGGCGGGAACTCCGATCCTGGGCCCGCGACGGCGGGCTGATTATCGAGGACGACTACGACGCCGAGCACCGCTACGACCGGCCGCCGGTCCCGGCGCTGCGGGCGGCGCTGCCCGAACGGGTCTGCTATACGGGCAGCGTCTCCAAGCTTCTCGCCCCGGCGCTGCGCACCGGCTGGCTGCTCGTGCCCGGCGAGTACCAGGACGCGGTCGTGGCGGCGAAACGGGACGCCGACCTCGGGAACGCGGTGCTGCCTCAGCTCACCCTGGCCGGGCTGATGGCCTCCGGCGAACTGGAACGCCACCTGCGGCTGCTGCGCAGGCGGCACGTGCGACGCCGGGACGCGATGATCGCCGCCGTCGGCGAGCACCTGGCTGGCGCCCGGGTCCACGGTGCCGCCGCCGGACTGCACCTGACGGTCACCTTCGACGGCCTTCCGCCGGGCACGGACGCCGAGATGGCCGCGGCGCTGCTGGAGGAGGGGGTCAAAGTTCAGCCGTTGTCGTGGCACAGCCAGCGGGACCAGCGGGCGGGGCTGGTACTTGGCTACGCCGCCTCCAGCCCGTCGGACATCAGCGAGGGGATCGCCGTGGCGGGCCGCGTCCTGCGGGCTCTGCTGTAGGGCCGCGTCAGCCGTGCCCGGCGGCCGCCGGCTATTTTGACCGGCCCGCTTCCCGCATACCCTCTCTGACGTGGAACTTTCTAGTACCCCTGTAACGCGGGAAACAACAGAGCCGGACGGCAGGACGCTGGCCGGGCGGTGGGTCCGGCTGGACCCAATCGGCGAGGCGGACTTCGGCGAGCTGGGGGCGCTGCTCGGAGACCCGCGCCTGTACGAGCACGGGTACGTGATGCACCGGCGGCCGGTTGCCCCGGACGACGCGACGGAACTGGCCCGGACGACATTCGGCGGGAACGCGGGCAAGGTCCGCTACGCCGTTCGGCTCGCCGCCGACAGCGGCCTTGGCCCGGCGGGCACCCTGGTGGGGACGTCGGGGCTGTCCGAGATCGACCAGCGGAACGAGAGCACCCACATTGGCGGCACGCTGTACGGGGCTCGCTGGTGGGGCACCCAGGTCAACCCCGAGGTGAAGATGCTCCTGCTGGCGCACTGCTTCGACGACTGCGGGTTCGGCCGCGTCAAGATCCAGACCGACCGGCTCAACACTCGGTCCCAGGCGGCCATCGCCCGGCTGGGAGCGGTCCGCGAGGGCGTGCTGCGCCGCCACATGAAGCGCGAGGACGGCAGCTTCCGGGACACCGTCGTCTACAGCGTCCTCCGGGACGAGTGGCCCGAAGTGAGAACCCGGCTCCGGGCACGAATCGCTCCGCGGTAGAGCGCGACGCCACACGGCACGAAGCGTTCGTGTTCTCATGGGGAGATGGGGCCCGGGCATGACCCGCTGGAGCGGGCGGGGCTCGCGCTGGCTGAGCCCAGTGCGTACGCCGACGAGGAAACGCTGCACCATGGCCTGGCGCTGCTGCGGCGGGAAGCTCCCGTGCGGTACGTGGAGGCCGACGGGTACCGGCCGTTCTACGCGCTGACCCGGCACGCCGACGTTCTGGCGGTCGAACAGGACCATGCGCAGTGGCTGAACGGGCCCCGGCCGCTGCTCGATCTCAGCGCGCGGGAATCGGCCCGGGGCCTCGCCTCGTTCAAGCCCCTCACCGGCCTGGACGATCCTCGGCACCGTGTTGTGCGGGCCGTCGGCGCGGACTGGTTCCGGCCCCGGCGCATGCGTCTCCTGGAGGACCGGGTGCGCGAACTGGCCCGGCGGCACGTCGACACCATGGCATCGCTCGGCCGCGAGTGCGACTTCGTCACCGAGGTCGCCGTGCATTACCCGCTGTACGTGATCTTGTCCCTGCTGGGGCTGCCCGAGTCGGACTTCCCGCGGATGCTGCGGCTGACCGGGGAGCTGTTCGGCGGCGATGATCCCGAAAGCCGACGCGGCGGCGCGCCGGAGGACCGGGCCGCCGTGATGGCGGACTTCTTCGGCTACTTCCAGCGGCTGACGGCCGCACGGCGGGCCTCGCCGACGGAGGATCTGGCCTCGGCCATCGCCAACGCGACCGTGGACGGCGAACCCCTCAACGAGGTGGAGACCACGTCGTACTACGTCATCATCGCGACCGCGGGGCATGACACCACCAGTTCCACGATCGCGGGCGGGCTTCACGCGCTGCTGGAACACCCGGAGCAGTACGCGCGGCTGCGGGAGAACCCGGACCTGATGCCCGTCGCCGTGGAAGAGATGATCCGCTGGGTCACGCCGGTGAAGGAGTTCATGCGAACCGCGGCGTCCGGCACCCGGATCCGCGGGGTACCGATCGCCGCGGGCGAGTCGGTGCTGCTCTCGTACCCGTCGGCGAACCGTGACGAGGAGGTATTCGCCGACCCGTTCACGTTCGACGTCGGCCGGACCCCGAACAAGCACCTCGCCTTCGGGTCCGGCGTCCATTTCTGCCTCGGTGCCGCCCTCGCGCGGATCGAGGTTCGGGCGCTCTTCTCCGAACTCCTGCCCCGGCTGGAGACCATCGGGCTCGCCGGGACGCCGGAGTGGACCGCGACCACCTTCGTCGGCGGGCTCAAGCACCTGCCGGTTCGCTACCGGTTCGCCGGGTAAGCGGTGCCGGGGTCAGCCCGCCGGCCGCCAGCCGAGAGCCGGGCCCAGTTTCTCCGCCATGTCGGTCAGCATCTGCACGTAGTCGAGCGGGGTCACGGCCGTTCCGAGTTCGATGCGGAACGTTCGCTGCGAGGCCGCCGCCATGATCGCGACCGGCGACGAGATCCCCTACTGCAGGTGCCGGTGACGGAGCCACGCGCTGTCGAACCCGAGCCGCTCCCCCAGCGAGATGATCTCCAGGGTCGACTCGTGCCCGGCCCGGGGCGAGGAGCCGTCGAACAGACCGATCGTCAGGAAGCCCAGTTTCGACAGCGGGACTCCGGGCTGGGCCATAGAGGCGGGCCTTTCCAGTGCCGACAACAAGACTGCGCTGCTCATCATCATTTCACGGTCAACGGCACACCATGACGGCCGTGATGCTGTCGACCGTCGCCATACGCTCGTCGTGTCCGTGCGACCGCTTTCCCGCAGCCCAGACCCTCACGCGTGCGGACCCGGCCGTCTTTCCTCTTTGAAGATTAAATCGCTGTTGCTCTGGCCGTTCCGGCCGTGCGGGCCAGCCCGGTCTCCGGCCCGCACCGTCCAGCGGGACTACGGTCACCCGACCGCGACAGCGGGCCCTGGCCGGAGCATGGCCCCGCACCACAGCGGACCTGGACCGTCGGCCGGGGGTCCGGGGGGTATCCCACCGGTGGTCGCGAAGCGGCCAGTACTGACGTAACGGCCGCACCGCATGCCGGGCAGCGCCGGAAAAGCGAACCCCGCGCACGACCCGCACGGAGCACGGCCGGCGTCGACGGACGCCGGGAACCGGGAGGTCTCGGGGCCGGAGGTTCTCCCGGTTCCGCCGGGTCTCCGGTGCGGCCGCTGCGCGGCCACGGGGGAAACCCCCCGAGCCCCCCGGCCGACGGTCTTGGCGCTCTGTGGTGCGGGGCCATGCTCGGGCTGGGGTTCGCTGTCGCGGTCAGGTGACCGTAGTCTCGCTGGTGTGCGCGCCCCGGAGACCGGGCTGGCCCGCACGGCCGGAACGGCTACGGCAACAGCGATAGATTTTCAAGAGCACAGTCCGGCACGCCGCTCATAGTCCTCCGGGGGATGCCGGCGGCAGGAGGGGACGCGCTCGTCAAGGCCATCATCAAGAGGAGACGCATGCGGGCGAGCACGGTCCTGTGGGACATCGACGGGACCTTGGTGAAGTCAGGAGGCGTGGCGGCGCGGGCGTTCCTGGACGCGGTGACCGAGGTGACGGGCACCCGGCCCTCGGCCGAGCGACGGGACTACGGCGGGCGGCTGGACTCGGAGATCGCGGACATGCTGCTCAGGGCGGTGGACGCTGACACCGCTCTCATTCCGGACGTGCTGAAGGCCCTGGAGCGGCTCGTCGAGGAGCGGCTGGACGACCTGCGGGCGCAGACCAGCGCGTTCCCCGGGGTTGCCGCGCTGGTCGCCAGGCTGGCCGGGGCCGGGGTCCGGCAGACGGTCGTCACCGGCAACATCGAGGCTGTGGCCCGGCACAAGCTGGACGCCGGGGGGCTGATCCCGCCGCTCGACCTCGGGTTCGGCGGGTTCGGTGACAGCGCTCCGGACCGGGCCTCCGTGGCCCGCTTCGCCCTCGGCCGGCTGGCCGCGGCGGGCTGGAATCCGGGACCGGACGAGGTGTGGATTGTCGGGGACACGCCGCGGGACCTGGACTGTGCCCGGGCCGTCGGGGTCCGGTGCGCGCTCGTCGCCACGGGCCGGCGGGGAGTCGGCGAACTGAGCGGGCTGGGAGCGGACGTCGTCCTGCCCGGCCTCGCCGATCCGCGGCCCCTGCTTCACCGGTGGGGACTGTGAACGGGTCGCGGCTCTAGACGCGGCGCAGGACGGTGACGACCTTGCCGATGAGAGTCGCGTCGTCGCCGGGGATCGGCGTGTAGTCAGGGTTCTGGGGCATCAGCCAGACCTGGCCGTTCTCCTTGCGGAGCGTCTTGACCGTGGCCTCGGCATCGTCGGCGGTGGCGCTGTCCAGCATGGCGGCGACGATGTCGCCGTTCTCCGCGTCGGGTGCCCGCCGGACGACGACCCAGTCGCCGTCCGCGATCGCGGCGCCGGCCATCGAGTCACCCTGGACTTTCAGCATGATGAGGTCGCCCTCGCCGGTCAGCAGGCGGGGCAGCGGGAAGACCTCCTCTCCCCGTTTCGCGGCCGGAGCCGTGATGGGAATGCCCGCGGTGACGGTGCCGACGAGGGGAACCCGGGCCAGCGGCCGGGCGGACTGGAACGAGACGTGCTGGCTGAGCGGCCGGACCTTGGCGGTGCGCGGCCGGCCGGGCTCCCAGTCGACCAGGCCCGCCGCCTGGAGCGCCTTCAGGTGGTAGGTCACGCTGGACGTGCTGGACAGTCCGACGGCGGCGGCGATCTCCCGGAGGCTGGGCGAGTAGGCGTGGCGCTGGATGAAATCGTGGAGGAACTGCCGGATCCGCCGCTGGGGGTCGCTCAGGCGCCGTCGCGGCGGACCGGGGGCATCAGGCGTGCGTTTAGTCATATCAGAAGTCTAGTTCGACCGAAGATCGAACACCACTACTGATCGAATATAGAGTTGAAGTATAAGATTGAAGAGGAGCGAAGGTCCGTTAGGTATGGAAGTTTTGAGGTTATATGCCCAGTTGGACCGCCACCTGTTCGGTGTGGAATCCGGCGTCCCCGAAGGCCAGGGCGGCGGCCGCGGCGTGGCGGGTGAAGTAGTGCAGGTCGTGCTCGGCGGTGAAACCGATGGCGCCGTGTACCTGATGACCGAGGGCGCAGACGCGCTGGTAGGCGTCGGACACCCAGGACTTAGCCAGGGACAGCTCCTCGGTGGCCGGGGACCCGGACGCCACCTTCCAGATGGCCTCGTAGGCGATGAACCGTGAGGTCAACACGTCGATGGCCATGTCGGCGCAGTGATGCTGGACGGCCTGGAACGCGCCGATGGCCTGGCCGAACTGCTCGCGCTCGCGCGCGTAGGCCACGGTCATGTCGAGCACGCCCTGGGCACCGCCGGTCATCTCGGCGCAGGTCGCGGCCGTCCCGTAGGCGGTAACCGCGTCGGCGGCGCCGTCGCCGAGGACACGGGAGCCGGGCACGCGCACGTCAGCGAAGCGCACCCGGAACAGCGGATCCCCGACCACGTCGAGGGGTTCGATCGAGACACCGGGATCTGCGGTGCCGACAGCACCGCCCGGGACCCGGCGGTCACCAGCAGGTGCTCGGCGGCCCCGGCGTAGGGGACGAACGGCACCTCGCCGTCGAGGACGTTCCCGTCGAAGGTGACGCCACCGCCGGCCGCGTACGACATCACGGTGCCGCGGGTGATCGCGCCGAGCCATTCGGACTTCTGGGCTTCCGTCCCGTGGGAGAGCAACGGCAGGCCGCAGCAGGCGGCCGTGGCCAGGAGCGGTGACGGGACCCGGGCCCGGCCGAGTTCCTCCAGGACCAGGCAGAGCTCCCCGAATCCCTCCCCGACTCCGCCGGAGGACTCCGGCAGGGCGAGCCCGGTCCAGCCGAGTTCGGTCATCTCCTTCCAGAGCTTCGCGGAGAATCCGTCCGGCTCAGCGGCGGCGGACCGGGCTCCGGCCGAGGCCGCGCGGGAGCCCAGGAACTCCCGCGCGGCCGAGGCGATCAGCCGCTGGTCCTCGTTCAGCGTGAGGTCCATGGTGTCAGGCCGCCGGCGGAGCGATCTTGTCCGAGCGCACCCAGACGCCGGGTTTCTCCTCCCAGAAGATCTGGACCAGGACACCGCCGGTGTGCTTGGGATGGATGAACCGGTGCTTCCAGGCCGCGCCGTCCTTCACCCCGGTCTCCTCGTCGAAGGTGGGGATCTCGTGGTGGTCGCAGGCGGCGAGGGCCGCGTCCCAGTCGGCGACCTGGAAGGTCACGTGATGCACCGACGGCCCGTTCTTGGCCAGGAACCGGTCGATGAACGAGTCCTCGCCGCGGGGCATGATGATCTCCCAGCAGGTGGCCGAGCCGGGGATGTTCAGCACCAGGTCGGCCATGTCCGGGATCAGGTCAATCGGCGTGCGCCACACCTCGGTGAACCCGGCCAGGTCGCTGTACCAGCGGGCCAGTTCCTCCCGGTCGGGATAGGCCTGGCAGACGTGGTCGAGCAGCACGATCCCGAGGTCGGGCCCGCCCTGCGGCTGCGAGGCGGCGACCGTCGCGGTCTCGTCCCCGCACAGGGTGAGGCTGCCGGGACCGCGCAGCCGGAACGGGACGCCTCCCCCGGCCGCGGGCGGCGTCAGCACCGCCTGGATCCAGTCGCCGCCCGTGCCGGACGTGACCTCGATCCCGCGGCCCTCGATCTCCTTCCGGGCGACGTCGAGGTCGGGCACCTCGGCGGCGACGTGGTGGAATCCGCCCCGGCCTCCGTTGGCGTCCAGCGCGGCCTGCACCCAGGAACCGGTGGGGCCCGACGGCGCCAGCACCTCCCAGGCCTGGCCCCAGCTCCCGGGGACGGCGAGGCGGACGCCCCGCACCCCCTGCTCGGAATTCTCCCAGCTCACCGTCCGGCGGAAGCCGAACAGTTTCTCCAGCAGCCCCACCTGCTTCTCCAGGTCGGGCGTGACCTGCGCGACGTGGTCGATGCGGTAGATCCGCATGTGATGGCCTCCTCGAAGCTCAGCTCGGGTGGGGTTCGATCCAGTCGTAGCCGCCGTTGACCAGTTCCTTAACGAGGCGGAGGTTGTACCGGTTCATGGCCGCGATCCGGCGGGCCAGTTCTTCGACCTGCTTGTCGAATTCCTCGGCCGGGAAGACGTTGTTGACCAGGCCGAGTTCCAGGGCGCGCTGCGCGTTGAGGCGCACGCCGGTGAACAGCAGTTCCTTGGCCCGGGCCTTGCCGATCCGTTCCGGGAGCCGTTTCACGCCGCCCCAGCCGGGGGCGGACCCTCCGAATTCCGGCTGGTCCGGGTCGCCGTCCTCGGTCATCTTCGGCCGGTAGGGCGGGCGGGCCGACAGGGTGATCTCGACCAGGCCCATCTTGGCGTTGTCGGAGGCGACGATGAAGTCGGCGCCCAGGGCGAGCTCGAGACCGCCGCCGACGGCATACCCGTGGACCGCGGCGAAGACGGGGATGGACAGCCGTTCCATCATCGCGAACGTCTTCTCGCCGAGGCGGCCCTGCTCGATCCGGTCCTTCCTGGTCAGCGACTCCGACCAGTCCAGGTCCATGCCGGCGCAGAACGCGCGGTCGCCGGCCCCCCGCAGCACGGCGACGCACACGCCGGAGTCGTCGTCGATCTCGTTGAAGACCCGGCGCAGCTCGTGCAGGGACTCCGGCGTCAGCGCGTTGAGTTTCTTGGGCCGGTTGAGCGTAATCCAGGCGACTCGCTCGTCGATCTTCACGTCGAGGGTCTCGAGCGTCGAGAAGTCCATGGGCTGCCTTTCTCCGTTGAAGGGGTCAGGTCTTTGTTGAAGGGGTCAGGCCCGGGGCAGGTTCAGGCCGCGGGTCGCGATCACGTTGCGCTGAATTTCCGTTGTACCTCCGAGGAATGTCGCGGCGATAGCGTCGAACCGCATGCGGGCGAAGTCGGCGCCGGGGCTGTCCGGCCCCCGGAGCTGGGCCGCGGGCCCGAACACCCTGGCCGCGGTGGCGGCCAGGCGCTGCGCGAGCTCCGCGCCGAACAGCTGGTTGACCGAGGCCTCATACCCGGGCACTCCCCCGGCGGCCTGCACCGAAACCGTGTAGCGGGCGAGGTTGTACAGCACCCGCGTCTCGGTGTAGCGCCGGGCGATCTCGTGCCGCAGGGCCGGGTCCACCGGGTGCTCGCGGACGTAGGACGCGAGCGAGGACAGGGCCTGCTCGAACTTGACGACGGAGCCGATGCCGGCCCGTTCGAAGCTGAGCGCGTCCATGGCCACGTACCAGCCGCGGTTCTCCTCGCCGACCCGGTTGCGGACCGGGATCCGCGCGTCGTCGAAGAAGACCTCCGCGAACGGGGCGGCGCCCCGGATGTCGGTGATCGGGCGGACGCTCACGCCGGGGGTGGCGGTGTCGACGAGCAGGAAGGTGATGCCCCGGTGCTTGCGGGCGCCGGGGTCGGTGCGGACCAGGACGAACAGCCAGTCGGCGTACTGGCCCAGGGATGTCCACACCTTCTGCCCGTTGACGATGTAGTGGTCGCCGTCCCGGACGGCCCGGGTGCGCAGCGAGGCGAGGTCGGAGCCGGAGCCGGGCTCGGAGAACCCCTGGGCCCAGGTGCGCTCGCCGCGGGCGATGGGCAGCAGATGCTCTTCCTGCTGCGAGGCCGTGCCGTGTTCCATCAGGGTGGGGCCGAGGAGAAACGCGCCGATTCCGTTCACCGTGGGAACCCGGGCCCGCATCATCTCCTCGTGGAGGATGAACTCCTCGTGCGCGGTGAGCCCGGCGCCGCCGTGCCCGGCCGGCCAGTGCGGCGCGATCCAGCCGCGTCCGGCCAGGGCGTCCGCCCAGGCCCGGGCGCCGTCCCGCCGGGCCGGATCGGAGGAGACCCGGTCGACGGGCCAGTTGTAGCCCCAGACGTCCTCGGGTTCGAGGCTGTGCTCGGCGCCGGGGTCGGGCCGGTACCCGGCCGGGAAGCGGTCGCGGATGAACTCGCGCACGTCCGAGCGGAACGCCGCCTGCGCCGGGGTGTCGTCCCAGTCCATCAGGCCCCCTCCACCGATGCCGTCGTCGCCTCCGGCCGAGGGGAACGGTCCGGCCCGGGGGCGGGGCCGGACGGCCCCGAGGCCTCCCGGTCCCAGGTGCCGGGGGTGATCCCGTGGTTGCCCTCGGCCCGCAGACGGTACTTGGCCACCTTCTCGGTAGGCGTGCGCGGCAGTTCGTCGACGAACTCCAGGTAGCGCGGCACCATGTGGCGGGGCAGTTTCTCCTGGCAGTAGGTGATCAGTTCCTCGTGGCCGAGGCGGACGCCGGGCTGGCGCACGACGGCCAGCTTGACCTCTTCCTCTTCCAGTTCCGACGGGACCCCGATGGCCGCGCACTCCAGCACCGCCGGATGGAGATTGACCTCGCACTCGAGGTCGAAGGCGGAGATGTTCTCGCCGCGCCGCCGGATGGAGTCCTTCATCCGGTCCAGGAAGTAGAAGTAGCCATCGTCGTCGCGCCACACCCGGTCTCCGGTGTGGAACCACAGGTTCCGGAAGGTCTGGATGGTGGCGTCGGGCGCCCCGTAGTACCCGGTCGTGAGCACGAACGGCTGGCGGGGACGGAGCACCAGTTCCCCGGCGACGCCGTTGCCGACCTCCCGGTCCGAGGAGTCGACGACGGCGACCTCGAACCGCTCGTTGTGGGCCAGCCCGCACGAACCGGTGCGCCACTCGCCGTAGGGGCTGCCGATCGCGATACCGGCCTCCGTCGACGTGTAGGTCTCCACTGACCGCACCCCGAACCGTTCGTACAGCTGCTCGTCCAGGCTGGACTTGCCCATGTAGAACATCTCGAGCGGGTTGTCCCGGTCGTCCGGGGACGGCTCCTTGCTAAGCAGGATCGGGATCATCGAGAACACGCTGAGCGCCACCGAGGCGTCGAACCGCCGCACGTCGTCCCAGAACGTGGAGGCGTGGAACTTGTCCACGATCGCGATCGCCCCGCCGGACAGCAGGGCCGACATGACGCCGTCCCACAGCCCGGCCGCGTGGAACAGCGGCAGCGGGCAGTACACGGTCTTGCCCCAGCGGTCCATGTAGTTGAGCGAGTCATACGCGCAGGTCAGCGCGAGGGCATGGGAGCACATCGCGCCCTTGGACGGCCCGGTCGTGCCGGACGTGTACATGATCGCCTGCAGGTCGTAGAACGCGACGTCGATCCGCGGCGGGTCGGCGCCCTGGCCGAGCAGGTCCGCCCAGCGCAGCACCTGCTTGCCGGGCTGTTCCGGGATCACGCGGGTGTCGGCGGGATCCCGCCGGACGATGACCTTCCGCAGCCCGGGCAGCCGGTACGCCAGCGGTGTCAGCCGGTCGGCGTAGGCCCCGTCGACGACGAGCATCGCCGAATCCGAACTGGCCAGCACGTGCCGCAGCATCTCGCCGCGGTGGGCGGTGTTGACCGGAACCGCGACCGCCCCGAGCCGGGCCAGCGCGAAGATCGCGTACACGATCTCGGGCCCGTTCGGGAGCATCACGGCGATATGCTCGCCGGGCCGTACCCCGCTGGCGATGAGCCCCTGGACGACGCGGTCGACCATCATGTCGACTTTGCCGTAGCTGAGGTCTCCGTCGTGAAACTTGAGGAACGTTTCGTTCCGATGAGTCGTAGCTCTGGTCCTCAGCAGATCGCCGAGGACAAAACTCTCCAAGGCTTCCCTTTGCATCACACCTCCGACGGCGCCCTGGCCCCTCCCCTTCGGTGACCAGGGACGCTGCCGACAAAACCCGTCCGGAAACTCCCCGCAGGACCCATGGGAACATTAGACAGGCGTCAATTCAAGACCAACCCATCCGGCCAATCCCGACAGCCGCCGCCCGTTAAACCCGGACCCTTTACCCCGAACGGATCATGGCGCCCCTTCCGCCCCGTTCGCCTCCCCCATTTGCCGGAAGCGCCACGGCGGGCGCGCCGCCCGCTACCCCGGGCGACACCGTGTGGCGTACGTCACCCCGCCCCGGCCTGCGGCTAAACGCCCCCCGCAACACGAAACCGGGCCGCCCGAACGAATTCGAACGGCCCGGCTTGAAGTGCCTCGCCCAGCCCGGCTACGCGACCTGCTTGCGCGGCACGATCAGGATGATGATCAGCCCGATCAGGCTCAGCCAGCCGACGCCGATTCCCAGGCCGAGGCGACCCCTGCTCTTCCCGAGAAATGAGTTGCCGACCCACCAGGCCAGCCAGATCACCAGGGAAATAATCGACATTGCTCCCCTTCCCGTACGACTTGCCTCTCATCCAATCAGGCCCGGTGACGGCTATCAAGTTTTTGATATTCGTCGAAATAGGAAAAACAGGGAAATTCCTATTCGGCCCGCGCCGGAAACCGGCACAGGGCTCGCGGCGTCAGCCGCGTTCGGCTCCCACTACGGAGACGAAGGCGACGCACTCGCCGGGGCCGCCGCCGAGATTGTGGGTGAGGCCGTACCTTTTCCCCCGCGGGGCGATGCGGCGCCCGGAGGGAGCCTCGTCGCGCAGTTGCAGCCAGCATTCGTAGAGCATCCGCAGCCCGGAGGCGCCGATGGGATGACCGAACGACTTCAGGCCGCCGTCCGGGTTGACCGGCAGTTCCCCGTCCAGGGCGAACCGGTTGTCGAGGCTGTCGCGCCACGCCGCGCCCCGTTCGGACAGCCCCAGGTCCTCCATGATGACCAGTTCGGTCGGGGTGAAGCAGTCGTGGACCTCGGCCATGCTCAGGTCCCGGGCCGGGTCGGTGATCCCGGCCTGGGCGTAGGCGTCGCCGGCGGCGCGGACCGTCTCGGCGAAGGTGGTGTAGTCGTACCGGGGATCGTAGGTGCCGGTTCCCGGCCCGGCGGTGAACGACAGCGCCTTCACGTACAGCGGCCGGTCCGTGTAGCGGTGCGCGTCCTCGGCGCGGACGATAACGGCCGCGGCGGCGCCGTCGGCGACCCCGGAGCAGTCGAAAACGCCCAGGTCCCCGGCGACCGGCGGAGCCGAGGCGATCTTCTCCTCGGGGACTTCGGCCCGGAACTGGGCTCGCTCGTTGCGCGCCCCGTTGTAGTGGTTCTTCCACGCGACGCGGGTCATGGCCCGTTTGAAGTCCTCGCGGGCCACCCCGTACTTGGCACTGTAGGCCGGGCTGAGCATGGAGAACCGGGCCGGCGCCGTGAGCGTGGTGCCGGTGCCGTCCGAGGGCGGGTTGGCCCGGGTGAGGCCGGAGTACCCGGAGTCCTTCAGCTTCTCGACGCCCACGGCCATCACGATGTCGTACGCGCCGGAAGCCACGGCGTAGCAGGCGTTGCGGAACGCCTCGGAACCCGACGCGCAGAAGTTCTCCACCCGGGTCACGGGCCGGTAGTCGATCTTGAGGGCGGTCGACAGGAGCATCCCGGAGAAGCCGGAGTTCAGCGTTCCCAGCCAGTAGGCGTCGACCGTGTCGCGTTCGATCCCGGCCGAGGCGAAGGCGTCCGAGGCCGCGTCTACCAGAAGGTCGGAGGCGGAGGACTCCCAGCGTTCGCCGAACCGGGTGCAGCCCATGCCGACGATGGCCACCTGGTCCTTGATCCCGTGCGACGTCATGACGGTGTTCCTTCCCGGGCCGGGCGGGCCTTCCAGAAGTAGTTGCGGATCCCGCCGGCGGTGGAGATGAGGCGGAAGGTCATCTCCACCCGGGTGCCGACGTCGAGTTCAGCGGGGTCGAGATCGGTGAGCTCGCAGGAGAACCGGCCGCCGCCGTCGAGGTCGACGGCGGCGGCGACGATCGGCGGCGCGAGGGAGAACGCGAGGTGGTCGACGGTGTAGGTCGCGATGGTCCCGCCCGTGTCGGCGAGGGGCTCGGCCGTCATCCGGTCCCGGGAGCCGCATTCCAGGCAGACCCGCTGCGGCGGAAGGTGCCGGGTGCCGCATTCGGCGCAGCGGCTGCCGGCGAAGCCGAACTTCCAGGTCTCCGACCGGGCGCTGGCCGGCGCCACGGCCCGGTCCGGGTCCGGCCGGCGCGGCTGCTGACGCCGGATGAGGCCCCTCCAGGTGAGGAAGTCGGCATACGACAGGGAGTCCCGGCCGCGGGCGATGCCGTCTTCGACGCTGGGGACCCGGGTCCGCTCCGCGATCGCGCCGGTGACGCGGAAGACCACGGTGTCGGCCCCGTCGGCCAGCACGGCCAGGGCGAGGACGTCACCGGGTTCCGCCCGTTCCAGCATCGACGCGAGCAGCAGCCCGGGATGCGCGGTCCCGGTGTTGCCGACGCGGCTGGTGAGGTCGTCGGCGAAGGCGCCGTCCGGGACGCCGAGCCGCGCAAGCCGGGTCCCGGCGGAGCGGACGGCCCGGGCGGAGGGGCCGGTGACGGCGACCCGGCTGATGTCGCCGGCCGTGAGGCCGCTCGCCTTGAGCGCCCGGTCGAGTGACTCTTCGGCGAGGGATGTGTATACGCGTTCGCCGAAGCGTTCTTCCCAGGAGTCGGGCCAGGGCTGTCCCGGTCTCCGCCAGCGGTCCAGGAACTCGGCGGTCGCGGATCCGCAGCCGAGGAACTCCGCCAGCAGCGGCACCGGGCCGTCCGGGCTCGCCTGGCCGACGACCAGGGCCGCGGCGGCGTCCCCGCCGCCGGCCTCGTCTGGGCTGCCGCTGGGGCCGTTGCGCCGGTCCGACAGCGCGACCAGGGTGGCGCCCGGGTAGTGCAGTCCGGCCAGGAGGGCCGCGACGCCGGAGCGGACGGAGCCCGCCAGGTCCGCCGCGTGGACCCGTCCTGGCAGGCCGAGAGCCGCGTGGACCGCGGTGGCGTTGGCCTTGTCCGCGTAGACCGGGTCGGCCGTGGCCAGCCAGAGCGCGTCGATCCGCTCCGCGCCGCCCGCCGAGCGGACCGCGTGGCGGGCGGCCTCGGCCGCCATGGTGGTGGTGTCCTCGTCGGACCCGGCGACGGCCCGGGAGCCGCGGCCGCCGCGCTTCCCCAGCGCGGCGGCGACCGTGTCGCCGCGCAGCCGCCAGTACGGGACGTGAGTGCCGAATCCGAGAATGCCGATGCTGCCTGGGCTCATGTCGCCTCCGCGGTTCCCGTCGCAGGTTCCACCGGGGACAGTACATGGTCGTTAACGCAACGGCAATGGCCGGCCTTACGCCGACGGCGGGACGGCGGCGGCCACCGCCAGGGCCGCCAGTTCGTCGGCCAGGGCCGGGCGCCGGATCAGCTCGTCGTCCATGACCACCTCGTTGACCAGTGCGAACACCGCCGCCGCCCGCAGGCCGGTCTCCTCGTCCGGCAGTTCCGGGTAGGCCCGCCCGAGCACGTGGCGGAGTTCGTCGACGTAGACCCGCTGATGCTGGCGCCGGTCCCGCTGCTGGCCGCCGGGGAGGGAGTGCAGTTCCGTCGTGCTGATGACGATGAGGTCGCGGCAGTCCACCGCCAGGCGCGCGTAGCGGTCGAGGATCTCCCGCACGGCGGTCCGCGTGTCGGGCGACCGGGCCAGGGCCACGGCGATGCCGCCCGCGATCTGCTCGGCCCCCCGGTGGAACGCGGCGTCGAGAAGCTGTTCCTTGCTGTCGAAGTGCCGGTTCACGGCCGAGGCGGTGATGCCGGTCTCCGCCCCGATGTCCCGCAGCGACACCCCGCGGAAGCCGCGTTCCCGGAAGAGCCGGGTGGCCGCCGCCAGCACCGCCTCGCGGCGCGACGCGTGCGGCAGGCCGGGACGGGCGTCCGCCGGGGCCGGAGCGGGGAACTCGGCGGACGGCGGCAGCCAGGCCCCGAGCACCGCCCGGGCCATGTCACCGGCGACCCGTTCGCGGACCTGGGCCGGCGCGGCCCGGGACAGGGCCAGCGAGATGAGCGCTCCCGCCGCCGCCCGGAACCGGAGAAGGTCGGCCGGGCGGGCGGTGGCGGTGTCCGCGGTCCACAGGGCGCCCTCCCCGGCGCTGGCGCCCCGGGCCAGCGCCGCCCTTCGCTCGCGGAGCCTCCGCTGCCCGGCGGGGTCCAGCCAGCGCGGCTGGCGGGTGCAGACGACGAGTCCGTCCGGGTCGGCCAGCGCGGCCGAGACCGCCGCTTCCAGGAGCGGCCGGGCGTGCCCGGCCTCCCGGGCGGCGGCCAGGCGCTGGCCCAGCAGGTCCAGGTAGCCGTCGGTGATCGCCGCCAGGAGGGCCTGCTTTCCCGGGAAGTGCCGGTACACGGCCGGGCCGCTGACCCCGGCCGCGGCGCCGATGTCGTCCATGCCCACGCCGTGGAACCCGTGCCGCCGGAACAGGCGGGCGGCGGCGGCCAGCAGCTGGGCCCGGCGGGCGTCCGTGCGCTGCTCACGGGTGGTGGCGGTCATCCCAGGAGGCTCCTCAGTTAACGACTATTGACATAGATCCTAGCCGTGATTAGCGTCCGGACATATCGCGAAGTCTGCTTCCCTGATGGCTACCGACGTTGGGATGAACGAATGTCGACACTGCAAGGACTCACCGCCGTGGTGACCGGAGCCGGGCGCGGTCTCGGCCGGGAGCACGCGCTGCTGCTGGCCGAACTCGGGGCCCGGGTGGTCGTCAACGACAACGGCGCCGCACCGGACGGATCGGGCGATGACGCGGCCCCGGCCCGGCAGGTCGCGGCCGAGATCACCGAGCGCGGCGGCGAGGCCGTCGCCCACACCGGGTCGGTGTCGGACTGGAACACCGCCGACGAGCTGATCGGGCTGGCCGTCGGCACCTACGGCGGCCTGGACATCCTCGTCAACAACGCGGGGATCCTGCGGGACCGGACCCTGGCCAACATGACCGAGCAGGAGTGGGACTCGGTGATCGACGTCCATCTGAAGGGGCACTTCTGCCCGCTGCGGCACGCGGCCGCGTACTGGCGGGGCGAGGCCAAGGCCGGGCGGCCGCGGCGGGCCGCGGTGGTCAACACGTCGTCCGGGTCCGGGCTGCGAGGCAATCCCGGCCAGGCCAACTACGCGTCGGCCAAGGCGGGCATCGCGATGCTCACGATCGTCGCCGCCCGCGAGCTTGAACGGTACGGCGTACGGTCCAACGCGATCGCCCCGGTAGCCCGCACGCGCCTCACGTCAGCCACTCCGGGACTGGGCGACCGCCTCGAGGCCTCCGGCGACGGCGGCTTCGACCCGTGGCACCCGGAGAACGTGTCTCCCCTGGTGGCCTACCTGGCCTCGCCGGACTGCCACCTGTCCGGCCGGGTGTTCTCGGTGATGGGCGGGCACATCGGGCTGCAGCAGAGCTGGACCGAGTCCGATCCGTTCGACGTCAGCGAACGCAAGTGGACCGTCGACGAGATCGCCCAGGCGATGAAGGACCTCCCGGCCGGGCCGGACGAGTTCCGGATGTCCGCCTGATGGCCGTCCTGGCCGATCCCCGCTCCGTTATCGGGCGGAAGCTCCCGGGGTTCACGGCCGTCGCCGAACGCGGGCGGCTCGCGTTCTTCGCCCGGGTCATCGGCGAGGACGACCCCGTCTACCGCGACGTGACGGCGGCCCGGACGGCCGGGTTCCGCGACATCCCGCTGCCGCCCACGTTCCTGTTCAGCCTGGAACTGGAGCGCCCCGATCCGCGGGCCATCCTCGCCGAACTCGGCATCGACATGCGCGAAGTGCTCCACGGCGAGCAGGAGTTCCGCTACCACCGGGTCGCGTGCGCGGGCGAGGAACTGCGTTTCGAGCCCCGGATCGCCGACTACTACGAGAAGAAGGGCGGCGCCCTGCGCTTCCTCGTCCGCGAGACCGAGGTCACCGCCGACGGCGAGCCCGTCGCGGTCCTGGTCAATACCCTGGTGGCCCGACGGCTGGAGCTGAGTTGACGACCACATCCGTCGCGCCGGGGCAGGAACTGCCGGAACTGGCGCTCCCGCCGGTCAGCCGGACCACGCTCGCCCTGTTCGCGGGCGCCTCCGGCGACCACAACCCGATCCACATCGACCTCGACAACGCGCGCAGCGCGGGCCTGGACGACGTCTTCGCGCACGGCATGCTGTCGATGGCCTATCTCGGGCGGCTGGTGACCCGCTGGTGCCCGCAGGCCCGGCTGCGGTCGTTCCGGACCCGGTTCACCGCGATCACCCCGGTGCATGCCCGCCCGGTCTGCACCGGGGTCGTGCGGGACGTGAACGGCGGCGAGGCGACCGTCGACCTCACGGTCGCCCTCGAGGACGGCACCGTGACCCTGCGCGGCACCGCGACCGTCTCCCTGGTTCAGGAGGGCACCGTATGAGCGGCGCCCGGCGTTCGCCCTGGCTCACCAGCGACGTCGCCGACCTGCACGACCTCGCCCGCGGCTTCTTCGCCGCCGAGGTCCCGGCCCGGAGGCCCCGCTGGGAAGAGCAGCAGGGGGTGGAACGCGAGTTCTGGACGAAGGCCGCCGGGCTCGGCCTGCTCTGCGCCTCGATCCCCGAGGAGTACGGGGGCGGCGGCGGGACGTTCCTGCACCACGCCGCCGTGCAGCAGGCGTACTCCGCCACCGGTGACCGGTCCTGGGGCAACTCGGTGCACAGCGGCATCGTCGCCCATTACATCCTCGACTACGGAACCGAGGAACAGAAGCGGCGCTGGCTGCCGCGCATGGCCACCGGGGAGATGGTCACGGCCATCGCGATGACCGAGCCGTCGGCCGGCTCGGACCTCAAGGCGATCCGCACCCGCGCCGTGAAGGACGGCGACGCCTGGGTCATCACCGGGACCAAGATGTTCATCACCAACGGCGGCTCCGCCGACCTGGTCGTGGTCGCCTGCGTGACCGACCCGGACGCCGGCAGCCGCGGGATCTCGCTCATCGTCGTCGAGACCGGCGACTGCCCCGGGTTCCGCCGCGGCCGGATCCTGGACAAGATCGGCCAGCACGGCGCCGACACCGCCGAACTGTCCTTCGACGGCGTCCGGGTGCCCGCCGGGAACCTGCTCGGTCCGGAAGGCGGCGGCTTCGGCATGATGATGAGCCAGCTCCGCCAGGAACGCCTCATCATCGGCATCACCGCGGTCGCCGCGACCGAACGGGCGCTGGATCTCACCGTTTCCTACACCAAGGAGCGCGAGGCCTTCGGACAGCCGCTGATCGCCATGCAGAACACCCGGTTCACCCTCGCGGAGTGCGCCACCAAGACGCGGGTGGCCCGCGTTTTCCTCGACGACTGCATCATGGCCCACATCGACGGGGAACTGGACCTGGCCGCCGCCGCGATGTGCAAGTGGTGGCTGACCGACGTGCAGTGCGAGGTCATCGACGCCTGCGTCCAGTTCTTCGGCGGCTACGGCTACATGCGCGAGTACCCGATCGCCCAGTTGTACGCCGACGCGCGCGTGCAGAAGGTCTACGGCGGCGCCAACGAGATTCAGAAGGAACTCATCGCCCGGTCCCTGTGAGTCACCCGTCAGGAGCGGAGCCGTGTACATCACCCAAGGGCTGCACCGCAGTCTCCAGCAGCACCCGGACGCCCTCGCCGTTCGCGGGCCCTCCGGAGACCGGACCTTCGCCGAACTCGCCGGCCGGGTCGCGCGGCTGGCCTCCGCGCTGGCCGCCCTCGGGCTCCGGCCCGGGGACCGGGTCGGGATTATCACCGCCAACTCCCCGGAGTTCGTGGAAACCTTCCTGGCCTGCTGCTGGGGCGGGTTCACCGCCGCCCCGGTCAACACCCGGTGGAGCCTGGCGGAGATGGCCTACCAGATGAACGACGCCGACATCAGCGTCCTCGTCGCGGACCCGGACCACCTGCCACGGGCCCGGGAACTGCGGGAGGCGTGCCCGGTGCTCCGCCGCCTGATCGCGACCGGCCCGCAGGCCGACGGGTTCGGTGACTACGAGAAGTTCCTGGCCGGCTCCGGCCCGGCCCCGGATGTCCGGGCGTCGGGTGACGCACTGGTCGCTATCCTGTACACCGGCGGCACCACCGGCGAGCCCAAGGGCGTCATGATCAGCGCCGGCCAGCTCATCACGTCGGCGACCGGGACCCTGGCCACGGCCGGGACACCCCAGGCCCACCGGTTCCTGCATACCTCGCCGCTCTACCACCTGGCCTCCCTGGCCGGCGTGGTCCAGCAGGTGATCCTCGGGTCCAGCCACTTCATCCTGGGCGACTTCGAGACCGAGGCCGTCGCGACCGCCATCGAACGGGAGCGGATCACCTCCACCACCCTGGTACCGGTCATGATCCAGCGGCTGGTCGCCCATGCCCGCCGCACCGGCGCCGACCTGTCCAGCCTCCGGCTCATCGGCTACGGGGCCTCCCCCATCAGCGAGTCCGTGCTAAAGGACACCCTGGACCTGCTGCCCGGCGTCGACCTGTGCCAGCGCTACGGCATGACCGAACTCGGCCCGGTCGCGACCGTCCTGACGCCCGGCGACCATCGCGACGCCGGTCACCCGCACCTGCTCCGCTCGGTGGGCCGCGCCGCCCTGCACGCGGAGATCCGCGTCGTCGACCCGGGCGACCGTGACGTGCCGGCCGGCGAGGTCGGCGAGATCATCGTCCGCGGCGGCAACATGATGCTGGGATACTGGAAGAAGCCGGAGGCCACGAAGGAGGCCCTGCGCGGCGGCTGGATGCACACCGGCGACCTCGGCTACGTCGACTCCGACGGCTACGTGTACGTCGTCGACCGTCTCAAGGACATGATCGTCAGCGGCGGCGAGAACGTCTACAGCGCCGAGGTCGAGCAGGTTCTGGGGCGCCACCCGGACGTGGACGCCTGCGCCGTCATCGGCGTTCCGGATCCGGAGTGGGGCGAGCGCGTCCATGCCGTCGTCGTCCCCTCCCGCGGCGCGGAGCTCACCGGCGAGGAGATCCGCGAGTTCTGCGCCCGTTCCATCGCCCGGTACAAGGCTCCGCGCACCGTCGACTTCGCCGAAGAGCTTCCCCGTTCCGCCGTCGGCAAGATCCTCAAGCGCACGCTGCGGGAGCGGTACCGGGGATAAGCATCGACCCGAACGGATGATGCTTACTCCTCATGCTCCACTCGTATCCGGTCGCCGAGAGCCTCAGCGCCGCGCACATCGCGACCGCGACCGATTAGCACGCTCTTCAGACGCTCGTGTTGAGCCAAGGGCGAGAGGTCAGTTCCCGGCGGAATGTGATCAATGTATAGACGC
>WRBL01000063.1 GCA_009784565.1 Streptosporangiales bacterium
ACCAAGAAGCGCCGGGCCCGGCGCGGCACCGGCGCGTCGGTGATGGAGAACCCGCACCTGCTGGTCCGGCTGGCCGGGGCCCTGTCGGTCGCGCAGACCATGAAGGACCGGCACCTGAAGAACTGGGAGACCCTGTTCGACATCGCCTGCGAGGGCCGGGACTCCACGCCCGTCGAGCGGATGAAGGTCCGGTTCGAGGCCGCGGACTCGATCGAGCAGGTCCTGGACGCGATCTACTCCATCTGGCCAGTGGCCGGCGCCGCCGCGATCGTCTCCTCCAACCCGCTGCAGCAGGTGATGCGGGACATGATGGCGATGCGCGTCCACGGCTCCGCCGGGCGCGACACGGCCGCCACCCTGTACGCGCAGGCGCTGCTGGGCCTGCAGGGGCCGAGCTTCGAGGACAACCAGACCATGGGCACGCTGGCCTACTACCGCTAGCCGTACCTGATAACAGCAACAAGCATCGATCGAAGGAGACCGCCAAGATGATTGGCCTGGGCATGGCCTGCTCGCACGCCGGACCGCTGTTCCGCCCGCCGGAGACCTGGCAGCAGCTGATGAACGAGACGATGGCGCCCGGCGTGTTCGAGCGCTACCCGGAGGCGTCCAGGCAGCGCGACAGCCTCGAGGAGTGCCAGGCGCTGCACAAGCGGGCCCATGACTGCTTCGCGCAGATGCGGAAGGAGGCCGTCGCCTACAAGCCGGACGTGATCGTCCTGGTCGGCGACGACCAGGGGGACCTGTTCAACAGCTCCAACAACCCCACGCTCTCCATCTACACCGGCGAAGAGCAGATGTGGGGCCACACGGGCTACGAGTGGGACGTCCCGATGAAGGACCGCACCCTGGTCCACTACAACAACCACGCCGAACTGGCCCGCTACCTGACCCGCGGGCTGATGAACGAGGGCTTCGACCCCTCGGTGCTGCACACGTTCAAGCCCGCCGGCCGTGAGGGCTTCGGGCTGCCGCACATGGCCTCCCGCATCGCGCCGGAACTCGACCCGACCGGCGAGATCCCGGTCGTCTGCGTGTTCCTCAACGAGTACTTCCCGCCGCTGCCGGACGGCAAGCGCTGCGCCGACCTCGGCCGGGCCCTCGCGAAGCTGCTGAACAAGCGGGACGAGCGGATCCTGCTGGTGGCCTCGGGCGGCCTGTCGCACTACCAGGCGGCGTCGGACTTCAACCGGGGCGACATCGACTCCGCGCTGGACCGGTGGGTGCTGGAGCGGATCGAGCGGGGTGACGCCGAGGCGCTGGAGCACCTGTTCACCTTCGACTCACACAATCTCCGCTCGGGCACCGGGGAGATCCGGGCCTGGATCAGCCTGGCGGCCGCGATGAACCGCCCGGGCCGGGTCCTGGATTACATGCCGATCCACGCCTGCTACGCCGGCATCAGCTTCGTCACCTGGTCCGAGCAGGGATAGGGAAGCCCAGTGGGAGGAGCACCCGTGCTCACGTACGAGTCGACCAGCCGGTTCGCCGACGCGGACGGCGTCCGCGTGCATTACCACGAGGCGGGGGAGGGGCCGCCGCTGCTGATGATCCACGGCGGTGCCCCCGGCGCCTTCGGGTGGGGCAACTTCGGCCGGAACCTGGAGGTCCTGTCCCGTTCGTTCCGGACGGTCATCGTCGACCTGCCCGGGTACGGGCGCTCCGGCAAGCCCGACGCCCCCGGCGGCCGGAACCAGATGTACGCCGACGTCATGACGGCACTCATCGAGACAATCGGGCTGGGCCGGCCGCATGTCCTCGGCATGGCCACCGGCGGCGCGGCCGCGATCAAGATGGCGGCGGATAACCCCGGGTGCCTGGAGAAACTGATCCTCGTCAGCTCCGCCGGCGGGCACACGATGTTCCACACCCCGCCGCTCACGGCCCCGCACCGCGACTACTACACCGGCGACGGGCCGTCGCGGGAGAAGATGCGGGCCTACCTCGAGTACATCGTCCACGATCACTCGCTGATCACCGACGAGATCCTCGACGAACGCTACGAGGCCAGCGTGGCGCCGGAGTTCATGGCCACAGCGCCGGAGGGGAAGGGCGGCAAGTCCAACATCCCCGACGACCTGTGGAAACGGCTCGACGAGATCACGGCGCAGACCCTGATCGTCTGGGGCCGGGAGAACCGCATCCAGCCGTTCGAGAACGCCGTTTTCATGCTGAGCCGCATCAAGCGCGCCCGGCTGCACGTTTTCGGCGAATGCGGCCTGTGGGTGCCGTATGAGCGAATGATCGAATTCAACGCGCTCGTCACGGATTTCCTGAGCCCAAGCGTCGGGTAACGCGGGAATCAAAAATCCCGGTGGCCCCGCGTGTTTACCCTGATTTCTCCGGGGTACCCACGCGGCGTCCTACCGATCGGTATGGTTCAGCAATGGCTCTCCTGCATGATCTTCCCCTTGACGAGAACCTTGCTCTCCCCGAGTCCGCGGCTGGCTACCCCACCTCCGCCGATGTTCTTGTCGCGCAGTACGAAAGCGTTTCTTTCGAACAGGCCCACCGCACCGTCCTGCACTACCTGACGCTGCCGCCGACCCGGGTCGCGGACCTGGGCGCCGGCTCCGGCCGCGACGCCGCCGCGCTGGCCGGGCGCGGCCACGACGTGTACGCCGTCGAGCCGGTGCCGCAGATGCGCGACGCCGCGCAGCTGCTGCACGCCGACGCCGGCGTCACCTGGCTGGACGACACCCTGCCCGAGCTGGACACCCTGACGCTGGAAGCCGAGCAGTCCGGCGAGTTCGGCCTGATCCTGGCGAGCGCCGTCTGGATGCACCTGGACTCCGCCGAGCGGGCCCTGGGCCTGCGCCGCGTGACCCGCCTGCTGAGCCCCGAGGGCCGCCTGGTCCTGACCCTGCGCCACGGCCCGGCTCCGCGCGGGCGCCGGGTGCATGACGTGGCCCCGGTCGAGGTCATGATCGCCGCGGCCGACTGCGGCCTCGAGCTGGCCCACTTCAGCCACGTCGCCGACGCCCTGGGGCGCCGCGACGTCTCCTGGACCAACCTCGTTCTCGAGCGGGCGTAACCGGGGCCGTCACGCCGTGACGCGCTGGCCGGCGTGCCAGTCGTTGAGGGTCCGCAGGGCCCGCCCGATGTTGAACTCGTTGAAGGCGGCGGAGTCGTTGGCCCGCGGCAGCGCCGCCTCCGGGACGTCCGCGCCGAGGAACGCGCACAGCGGCTCCCAGCCGTCGGCCGGCGACCATTCCAGCAGCCGCCCGGCGGGAACGGCCGCGCGGACCTCCGCGTTGTGCCGCTCCATCGCGGCCGCGACGATCTCCTCGTCGAACGTCTCCGGGTCCGGGCCGAACAGCCCCGCCCGGGAGAACATGCCGCGCATCAGCTCCGTGTACTGGCGCATGCCCGGGTCGATCTTGGCCTGGGCCTGGCCCAGGTGGTGGCTGATCGTGTCGCCGTACATGACGCCCCAGATGGTGTCGCGCATGCTCCGGGCCCACGCGTGCCCGTCGCGCACGCTGAGCAGGACCTTCGCGTCCGGGTAGGCGTCGGCCAGTTCCCGGTAGTAGAACGACCCCGGGTAGTCCACGGTGGAGGAGAACCCGGCGAAGACCGCCTCCCAGTCCGGGCGGCCCTCGAGGGCGTCCAGCCAGCCGGGGATCCGGCCGGGGTCGGCCAGCACCGTGGTCATGTGATAGCAGGGTCCGAATCCGAGCGTTTCGAGCGCGATTTTCTGGGTCATCGTCGCCGTGCGAGGAAGACCCGCCCCGATGATTTTCACGTTTACGACTTTACATGCGTAAATTCCCTATCAATTCACCGTAAAAAGAGGAGTTTCCGCCCGGCGCCCAGCGCCCCGGGTCACGCCGTCGCGCGCTGGGCGGAACGCCAGTCGGTCAGGGCCCGCAGCGACCAGTCGATGGCCACCTCGTTGAAGGAACCGGAGTCGTTGACGTGCGGCAGCGGGGCCTCCGGGACGGGGACGTCCAGGAACGCGCACAGCGGCTCCCAGCCGTCGGCCGGCGACCATTCCAGCAGCCGGTCCGGGGAAACGGCGGCGCGCACTTCCCGGATGTGCCGCTCCATTTGCCGGGCCACCGCGTCTTCGTCGAAAACCTCGGGATGTGCCCCGAATAGGCCGGACTTTTCGTACATTCCGTCCATCAGCCGGGAGAACTGGCCGATGGCCGGATTGATCTTCGCGTGGGCCGCCATCAGGTGATGGGCGATGGTGTCCCCGTAGGAGATGTCCCAGACGGTGTCGCGCATGCTGCGGGCCCACGCGTGCCCGTCCCGCACGCTGAGCAGGACTTTCGCGTCCGGGTACACCTCGGTCAGTTCCCGGTAGTGAAACGCCCCCGGGTAATCCACGGTCGCCTCGTAGCCGCGGAAAATGGTCCCCCAGTCCGCCTTTCCCTCCAGCGCGGCCTGCCACAGGGGGATCAGGCTCGCGTCGGCGAGAAGCGTCGTGCTCATGTGATAGCAGGGTCCGAATCCCAGCGTTTCCAGTGCGATTTTCTGGGTCATCGTCGCCGTGCGAGGAAGACCCGCCCCGATAATTCGCATGCTGCAAACCCTACAATGCGCGTTTACAGGGATTCGTCGGCGAACGCCCCCTCGCTCCGCCGGGGCCGGGGACGGGACGGAAGGAACCGGTTCCGCAACGAAATCCCCAAATGCGGCCTGCGCGTACGATGGGTGCGATTTGCTGGGATGACCCGGCAAGCCACGTTGTAGCCAGAATCCACAGGAGTGTTCACGTCGATGGAGTCGTTGCGGCCCTCAGACCCGCGTCAGGTGGGCGCCTACCGGCTGACCGCCCGGCTGGGCGCCGGCGGGATGGGGCAGGTGTTCCTCGGCGAGTCCCCGGGACACCGGAAGGTCGCGGTCAAGCTCGTCAAGCCCGAGCACGCTGACGACCACCAGTTCCGGCAGCGGTTCGCCCGCGAGGTGGCCGCGGCGAAGCGGGTCGGCGGCTTCCACACCGCGCCGGTGGTGGACGCCGACCCCGACGGCGACCCGCCGTGGCTGGTCACGGCCTACATCCCCGGCCCGTCCCTGCTCGCCGCCGTCCGGGACAACGGCCCCCTCGCCCCCGACGCCGTCCAGCGGCTCGGCGCCGCCCTGGCCGAGGGCCTGGCCGCCATCCACGCCTGCGGCGTCATCCACCGGGACCTCAAGCCGGCCAACGTCATCCTGGCCGAGGACGGGCCGCGGATCATCGACTTCGGGATCGCCCGGGCCATGGAGGCCTCGACCGAGCTGACCGGCACCGGGGTCGCGATCGGGACCGTCTCCTACATGTCGCCCGAGCAGGTGCAGGGCCAGCGGGTGGACGCCCGCAGCGACGTCTTCTCCCTGGGCAGCGTGCTCGCCTTCGCCGCCACCGGCCGCAGCCCGTTCGAAGCCGAGACCATGCCGGCGACCGCGGCCCGCATCATGGGCGGCCCGCCCAGCCTGGACGGCATCAACGGCCCGCTGCGCGGGCTGATCGCGGACTGCCTGGCCAAGAACCCCGCCGAGCGCCCGGCCCTGCCCGCCCTCACGGCCTCCCTCACCGGGACGGCTCTCTCGCAGCCGGCCCAGTCCTCAACCCGTCAGTCCGAACGGATGATGGCCGCGCCCACCGCCCCGGCCCCACCCTCCGCCCCGGCCGGCGGGACGCTCGCCTACCCGCCCGCGCCGTACCAGCCCGGGCCCCGTCCGCGCCGCAAGGGCACGGCCACCGCGGTGACCGTCGCGGCCGTGGTCGTCGCGGTCGCCGTCGGCATCGGGGCCTACGAGTTCACCAGCGGCGGCAATCCCGGAGGCCCGGACGACCCGATAGCCACCAGGCCGAAGGCGCCGCCGAGCCTCATCTCGCCCCGGTTCGCCGGCCACTGGCACGGGACGCTGCAGGACCAGCGCAGCGCCCTGCGCGGGTCGCGGGCCGCCACCATCACCGTCACGAAGGCCACGGCGGACGGCAAGCCCGCCGGGACCATCTCCTACAGCGACGCCGGCGACGGCCTCATCCCGGCCGACGCCTGCACCTTCGCCTCCCACCTGGTCTCGGCCAGCGCCACGAAGGTCACCCTCCGCGAGACCGACACCAGCGGCTCCTGCTCCACCGAGTGGATCGTCCTCACCGACCCCTCCCCGGGCCTGGCCGCCAAGGTCTACGACTCCAAGCCGGGCGTGCCGACCAACGACGGCTTCGGCCCGCAGACCCCCGACCCCGCCTACACCGGCCACCTCGGCCGCAACGGCGGCGCGTCGTCCGCGGGCGGCTCCTCCTGAGAAGATGGGCGCATGAACTATGTGACCGTGGGATCGACCGGCGTCCGGGTGTCGCCGCTGTGCTTCGGGACGATGTCGTTCGGCGGGGACGCCGACGAGGACATGTCCGGCCAGATGTACCGCCGCGTCCGTGACGCCGGGATCAACTTCTTCGACTGCGCCAACGGCTACAGCGGCGGCGAGGCCGAGCGGATTCTCGGCAAGCTCATCGCCGGAAGCCGGGACGAGGTCGTCATCACCTCGAAGGCCTACTTCCCGACCGGCGCCGACACCAACGCGCGGGGCCTGTCCCGCCGGCACCTCACCCGGGCCCTGGACGCGAGCCTGGAGCGGATGGGCACCGACCGGCTCGACTTCTACTTCGTCCACGCCTTCGACAACGACACCCCGATCGAGGAGACCGTCGAGGCCCTGGACCACCTGCGCCGCCAGGGCAAGATCCTCTACCCCGCGGTGAGCAACTGGGCGGCGTGGCAGATCGCCACCGCGCTCGGCGTCTCCGCCCGCGAGCACCTCGCCCGCTTCGCGCTGGTCCAGCCGATGTACAACCTGGTGCGGCGGCAGGCGGAAGTCGAGATCCTCCCGCTGGCCCGGGCCGAGAACCTCGGCGTCATCCCCTACAGCCCCCTCGGCGGCGGCCTGCTGACCGGGAAGTACGGCACCGGCAAGCGGCCCGGCACCGGGCGCATCGTCGAGAACGACCGCTACACCGCCCGGTACAGCCTGGACAGCGACTACGAGACCGCCGACCGGTTCACGGCGTTCGCCGCCGACCGCGGCGTCAAGCCCGCGACCCTCGCCGTCGCCTGGATCATGGCCAACCCGGCGATCACCGCCCCGATCATCGGGGCCCGGAACCTGACCCAGCTCGAGGACTCCCTCGACGCGCTGGACGTCGACATGACCCCGGAACTGCGGGAGCAGGTCTCGGCCCTGTCGCCCACCCCGCCGCCGGCCACCGACCGCACCGAGACCCAGCGCGGCCTCAGCGACTGACGGGTTTCCCTCTGAAGTTGTGCAGGAAGTCGGAAATGGCGGAAAGGCGGGGATCCGTTCGGAAAGAATGATCATGATCTGACATGCGCCCGCCCTGGAAGGACACCCGGTGGGAAGACCCGCGTACCGGCGGCCGGCCCTGCCCGGCACCAGCCTGGACCTGCACGCCGCCTACGGGACCGGGCACGCCGTCCGGGTCCGGGTGCGCGCCGGCGGGGACGGGCCCCGGTGGGCGGACGGCCTCGACCCCCTGGAAACCCTGTTCCTGGGCACGGTCTGGCCCGAGTACTACGGCGACGCCTTCCGGTTCGCCAACGCGTGCGACACCTGGCTGCGGGTCCTGGGCGGCACCCCGCACTGGCCGGCCATCGAGTCCTTCGTCGCCGACGCCCTCGACGTCAGCCGGGAATTCGACCTGGCCGTCGGCTCGCCTCAGATGTACCGGCCGCTGCGCGAACGCCTCGCCCTGGCCCCGGCCGGGCTGCGGCGGCTGCCCCGCGACCTGCTCCCGCGCAAGATCCTGCGCGGCGCCCGCTGCCTGACCGGGCCCGCCCCCGGCCTCCGGCTGCCCGGCCCGCCGCCGGACGCCGCCGAGCGCGCCGAGGGGTTCCACGCCGACGACGGCGGCCACGTGCCCGCCTCCGGCCCCGGGCTGACCGCGCTCGGCGGGCTGACCGCCGGCCTGCGGCTGCTGCGGATCGACGGCGGCCTCGGCGTGCTCAGCCATCCCAGCTACGGCTCGATCGGGCTGCTCAAGGCCCTGTACCTGGGCCTGGTGCACCCGGCCGGGGACAAGCTCCCCGGCGACCTGGTCAACCGGGCCCTGGCCTGGGCCCTCGGCCTGCCCGCCGAGTCCCCGCTCGTCCGGGTCGTCGACGTCCTCCTGGTCAGCGTCGAGCGCGGGCTGGAGACCGAGGAGACGCTCTGGCACCTGTTCGGCCTCCCGGAACTGGAACTGCCGGTCAGTGCCGCTGACCGCGAGTGGCGCAGTTCCACCGGGACGGCCCTGCGCCGGCTGGCCCAGGTCCGGACCTAGCCGTTCGGCCAGGGAAGATTCCCTTCTTTCCCATCGCCGCGGGCCCGGCCTAGCGTCAGGGACGTCGGACACAGGCGACGGCGAGGAGGCCGTGCATGCAGGTTGAGGAGCTTCTCAAGCCATTCCCGATCAAGGAGTTCCACCCGTTCCCGCCCGCCATGATGGGGCCGGGCGCGCACGAGATGGTCGGGCCGAAAGCCCTTGAGCTGGGGTTCCGGAAGACGCTCGTGATGACGTCGGGCCTGCGCGGCAGCGGGATCGTCGACAAGATCGTCGGCTCCCTGCGCTACCACGGCCTCGAGGCCGTCGTCTACGACAAGGTCGAGTCCAACCCCAAGGACTACAACGTCATGGACGCCGTCGCGCTGTACCAGGAGAACCGGTGCGACTCCTTCGTCTCGATCGGCGGCGGCTCCTCCCACGACGCCTGCAAGGGCGCGCGGGTTTCCGTCGCCCACGACGGCCGGAACGTGAACGAGTTCGAGGGGTTCAACAAGTCCGAGACCCCGAAGAACCCGCCGCACATCGCCATCTCCACCACCGCCGGCACCGGCTCGGAAACGTCCTGGGCCTACGTCATCACCGACACCACGACCGACCCGGGCAACCCGCACAAGTACGTGGCGTTCGACGAGCCCTGCGTCGTGTCCCTGGCGATCGACGACCCGGTCCTGTACTACGACCTGCCGATCGACTACACCGCCCAGTGCGGGTTCGACGTCCTCGCCCACGCCAGCGAGCCGTACGTGTCCCGGCTGAACTTCCAGCCGTCGCTGGGCAGCGCGCTGCACGCGATCAAGCTGACCGCGCAGAACCTGCGGCAGGCCGTGTGGAACGGCCAGGACCTTCCCGGCCGCGAGGGCATGATGTACGCCCAGTACATCGCGGCGCAGGCGTTCAACTCCGGCGGGCTCGGCATCATCCACTCGATCTCGCACGCGGTCAGCGCGTTCTACGACACCCACCACGGGCTGAACAACGCGATCGCCCTGCCCCGGGTCTGGGCGTTCAACATGCCGGTCGCCTATGACCGGTTCGCCGATATCGCCGAGGCCATGGGCATCGACACCGCCGGCATGACCAGGCCCCGGGCCGCCGACGCCGCCCTGGCCGCGGCCGTCCGCCTGCTCCGCGACGTCGGCATCCCCGAGAAATTCACCGACGTCACGAAGGACTCCTACTCCAAGAACCGCCTGGGCGCCGGTCCCACGAAGTTCTACGAGAACTCGCCGGTGATCAAGGGCGACAAGGACGACGTGGACCGCATTACCCGGCACGTTCTCGGCGACGCCTGCACGCCCGGCAACGCCAAGGAATGCACCTTCGAGACCGTCCGGCCGGTGGTCGAGCACTCCATGAACGGCGACCTGGACGACCTCCTGTCGTGAGTTCCCCGGCCTTCGAGTCCGTTGACGATGTCACCGCCCGCCTGGCCGGCCACGGCTACCTCGCGGACACCCGCCTGGCCACGACCGCGTTCCTCGTGACCCGGCTGGGCAAGCCGCTGCTGGTGGAAGGCCCGGCGGGCACCGGCAAGACCGAGCTGGCCAAGGCCCTGTCCCTGGCGACCGGCCGGAAACTGCTGCGGCTGCAGTGCTACGAGGGGCAGGACGAGACCACCGCGCTGTACGAATGGGACTACGGGAAACAGCTCCTGTACACCCAGATGCTGCGGGAGAAGATCGGCGAGATCGTGGGGGCCTCCGCCTCCCTGGCCGACGCGGTGGCCCGGATCTCGGCCGAGGACAGCGTGTTCTTCTCCGAGCGGTTCCTGTCCGAGCGGCCGCTGCTGGCGGCGATCCGCTCGCCGGAACCGGTCGTGCTGCTGATCGACGAGGTCGACCGGGCCGACGAGGCCCTGGAAGCGGTCCTGCTGGAGGTCCTGGCCGAGAACCAGGTGTCGGTGCCCGAGATCGGCACCTACACCGCGCGGCACGTGCCGTACGTGGTGCTGACCTCGAACAACACCCGGGACCTGTCGGCGGCGCTGAAACGCCGCTGCCTGCACCTGTCCCTGGGCTACCCGTCCGCCGAGCGCGAGCTGGCGATCATCCGGTCCAAGGACACGGGACTGCCGGAAGCGGTCGCGGCGACCCTGGTCGACGTCGTCCGGCAGATCCGCGACCTCGAGCTGCGCAAGACGCCCAGCATCTCCGAGACCATCGACTGGGCCCGCACCCTGGCCGTGCTCGGCGCCACCGAGCTCACCGCCGACCTGCTCGCCTCCACCGTCAACGTCGTGGTCAAGTACGACCGCGACCTGCGGCGGACCCTGGACGCCCTGCCCCGGATGCTGGACCCGAACGCTTCGGTCCCTCCCGCCTCGCCTCATGATCACTCTGGCCGTCACCACCACGATCACCCCGGCCCCCCGGCAACCGGCCGGTCCCAGGCCGAACGGAGCTTCGGTGCCCGGACCTCACGGGGGCGCCGCGCCTGATGGACGAGGCGGTGCACCGGTTCACGCGGCTCCTGCGGATGTCGGGGCTGCGGATCGGCGTGTCGGAGACGGTCGACGCCATGACCGCGCTGACCGCGCCCGGCATCGCGGCCGACCGGGAACTGACCCGCACCGCGCTGCGGGTCAGCCTGGTCAAGGACCGCCGGGACGAGGCGACGTTCGACTGGGTCTTCGACCGGTTCTTCCGGCTGCTGCCGGTCGACGACGGCCCCGGGGATCACGAGCACGGGCATGAGCACGACGACCTGTCCGACACCGGGGAGCTGGAGACGTTCAGCCTGTCGGAGTCCGATTCCGGCTCGTCCGATACCGGGCACTCCCACGGCCCGCCCCGGGACCTCACCCGGTACTTCGACGAAGACCAGCTCGCCGCCCGCTACAACCTGCACCAGGAAGCCAACCGCCTCGACCTGGCGTCGCTGACCGACGAGATCGCCCTGTCGGCCGACGCGGCCGCCGACCCGGCCGCCGCCGCCCGGCTCCAGCTCACCGTGTCCCGGCTGGCCAACCCCGGACGGCCCGCGGACCTGGCCGCCTCCAGCGGGACGCGCCTGGACACCGAGCTGTCGGTCGCCGAGGAAATGGCCCTGCTGTCGTGGCTGTCCGCGTCTGCCCCGGACTCGGACGACGACGATCCCGGGCTGTCCGCCGACGAGATCGCCGCGCTGCGCCGCCGGCTGTCCGGCCTGATCGACCGGCTGCCCGGCGCGCTCCGGCGGCACCTCGAAGACCTGCTCTCCGGCCCGGCGGCCGTCGAGTCGCCAGAGCCGGGCACAACCCGCGCGCTCCCGCCCGACCCCGGTGAGCGGGAGCGCGCGGCGCTCGAAGAGGCGGTGCGGCGGCTGCTGCGCAGCCTCAAAGGCGCGCCCCGCCCCCGCCGGGCCGTCGCCGCCCGGGGCACCGTGGACGGGGCCCGGACCATGCGGGCCAACATGCGGTTCGACGGCACGCCGTTCCGGCCCGTGACGGTCGCGCGGGTCGCCGACCGCCCCCGCCTGGTGGTGCTGGCGGACGTGTCCCTGTCGGTCCGGACCACCGCCGCCTTCACGCTGCGGCTAGTCCACGAACTGCAGTCCCTCGCGCCGAAGGTGCGCTCGTTCGCCTTCGTCGCCGACGTCGCCGAGATCACCGACCTGTTCGCCGAGCATCCGGTGGCCGAGACCCTCGGCCTCGTCCTGTCGGGTACCGACGGCGGCGGGCCGGTCGACGTCGACACTGACTCCGACTACGGGTCGGTGCTGCGCGCCTTCGCCGGGGAGTTCGGCTCCGCGGTGACCCGCAAGACCACGCTGCTGGTCCTGGGCGACGGCCGCGGCAACGGCAACGATCCCGGCCTGGCCGCCTTCGAGGAACTGACCCGCCGGGCCGCCGAGACCATCTGGCTGACGCCCGAGCCCCGCCACTCCTGGGCCCTCGGCTCCTGCGACCTCCCCGCCTACGCGGGCTACTGCGACCGGGTCTACGTGGCCCGGGACGTGGGCGGCCTGGAACGCGTCGTGCTTGATCAGGGGAGCGCGCCGGCCTGGCTGGCGACGTAGACCGCCTCGCTGCGGCGGGCCACGCCGAGCTTGCGCATGATGTTGGCGACGTGGAACTTGGCCGTGGCCTCCGCGATCACCAGGCGGCCGGCGATCTCCTTGTTGGACAGGCCCCGGGCCAGCAGCGACAGGACCTCCGTCTCCCGGGCGGTCAGCGCCCGCGCCGCCTGCCCGCGCGGGGAGGACAGGCCCCGCACCATGGCCGACGAGCTGGCCGGGTCGAACGCGTTCTCCCCGGCCTGCACCGCCCGGATGGCCCGCAGCAGCTCGGAGGTGTCCACCTCCTTCACCACGTAGCCGCGGGCCCCGTTGCGCAGGGCCGCGACGACCAGGGCGTCCTCCAGCGTCGTGGTCAGCACCAGTACCGCCGACCGCGGATGCGCCCGGGTCAGCGCGGCGCACAGGTCCAGTCCCTCGAACCCGGGGGCGGCCGACAGCTTCAGGTCCAGCAGGACGACCGACGGCGCGGTCCGTTCCACCACGCGCAGCGCCTCGTCGGGCCGTCCGGCCTCGCCGACCACGCGGATGTCGGGCTCCCGTTCCAGGACCGAGCGCAGCCCCTCCCGCACCACGGCGTGATCGTCGATCAGGGCCAGCGTGATCACGCTCATGACCGTTCTTCCTCTCCGGCGGGAACGCGCGTCTCGATCTGGACCCCGCCCAGGCCGGAACGGCGGATCCGGAACGTGCCGCCCAGCCCGGCCGCCCGGCAGGCCATGCCCGCCAGCCCCTGGTGCCGGCCGTCGGAGTCGCCGCCGGACTCGACCCGCAGCAGGCGCCGCAGCCGCACCGGGTCGCCGTTCCCGTTGTCGCCGACCGACAGGAACACCTCGCCCGGGCGGTAACGCAGCCGGACCACGGCCCGCGACGCCGCGGCGTGGACGGAGATGTTGAACAGGGCCTCGCCGCCGATGCGGGCCAGCCCGTGCGCGGTGACGGCCGGCAGCGGGCAGGGCCGGCCCTCCAGCCGCAGCGTGACCTCCAGCCCGGGACGCTCCTGCGCGGCCAGGCCCTTGAGCAGTTCCGGCAGCACCGCCGCGTCGTCATCGCCGTCCTCGCGATGGCGGAGCGCGAACACCACCGACCGCACCTGATCGCTGGCCTTGGCGATGAGGTCCCGGGCCTGGGCGAGCCGCCCGGCCGCCGTCGGGTTCCCGGTGTCGGCGGCCTCGGCCCGGCACACGTCCACGGCCAGCCCGGCCGACAGCACGTACTGGGCCACGCTGTCGTGCAGTTCCAGGGCGATCCGGTGCCGCTCGGCGTCCAGCAGTTCCCGCTGGGCGCTCCGGGCGACCTTGTCATACAGGTCCTTCGCCTCGCGGCGGAGCCGGGCCCCGGTCGTGTACAGGGACGCGGTGTGCAGGGACATGGCGGCCTGGTTGGCCAGGATCCGCAGCACCCACCGGTCGGCGTGCTCCACCAGGTCCCCGGACTCCGGGCCGGCCACCAGCCGTCCCAGGACCGCGGCGTCCAGGGTCAGCGGCATCCGCAGCACGCCGGCCTCCGCGTCGTCGGTCCCGGCGGCGTCCCGCCGGGCCCGGGCCAGCTCGGCGGCCAGCCAGCCCGGCAGTTCCTCCCCGCCGGTGATGATCACGCCGCCGGGGCCGGCCGCCAGGAACCGGCTGGGCAGCTCGGGCAGGGCGGTATCGTGCAGGGCGATCATCGTCCAGTCCGACCGCAGGTGCCCGGCGGCGGCCCGCAGCACCTCCTCCAGCAGGGCCCGGGGATCGTCCCGGGTGCGGACCAGGGCCTCGGAGATCCCCTCCAGCGCGCGGACGGCCGAGGTGAGCCGGGACTGGGTCCGGCGCAGCTCGGCGTAGTACGACTGCTTGCCCGACCGGAGCCCGGTGAGCCGGGTGCGGGTCGTCTCGTCCAGCGTCACAGGGCCGCCGTGAGCAGGCCGAGCAGGTCCGCCTCGGTCGCGGTCCTGGGATTGGTGACCAGGCAGGCGTCGGACAGGGCGTTGCGGGCCAGGGTGGGCAGGTCGGCCCCGGTGACCCCCACCTGGCCCAGGTGGCGGGGCACGCCGAGCTCGGTGGCCAGGTCCGCGACCCGGTCGGCCAGCATGAGCCCGGCCTCGTCGCCGGGCGCCCCGCCCGGGTCCAGGCCCGCGGCGCAGGCCAGCGGCCCGAACCGGGCGCCGCCCGCGTGGGCGTTGAACCGGATGACGTGGGGGAGGAGCACTCCGTTGATCACGCCGTGCGGCAGGTCGAGCAGCCCGCCGATCTGGTGGCTGAGCGCGTGCGTCGCCCCGAGCAGCGCGTTGGTGAACGCCATCCCGGCTTCCAGGCTGGCCAGGGCCATCTGCCCGGACCAGCAGCTCCGGGAGCGCTCGCCCAGCATCTGGGGCAGGTTGCCGAACACCAGCCGGACGGCGTCCAGGGCGTGCCCGTCGGCCAGGGGATTGTGCGCCATCGACAGGTAGGACTCGATGCCGTGGGTCAGCGCGTCCAGCCCGGTGGCCGCCGCCAGTTCGTCGGGCATCGTGGACAGCAGTTCCGGGTCGGTCACGGAGATGTCCGGGACGAGGGCCCGCCCCATGATCGTCATCTTCACGGCGGCGGAGGTGTCGGTGATGATGCAGAACTGGGACACGTCCGAGCCGGTCCCCGCGGTCGTCGGGATCATCAGCAGGGGCGGGATCGGCTGGGTGACGTAGTCGACGCCGCTGTAGTCGGCGATCTCGCCGCCGTTGCCGGTCAGGATCGCGATGGCCTTGGCCGCGTCGGCGCAGGAGCCGCCGCCGATCGCGATGATGATGTCGCACCCGGAGTCGGTGTACCGCTTGAACCCGGCCGTGACCTCATGGTCCTTCGGGTTGGGCGTGAGCTCGGACCAGATCGTGGGGGACAGGCCCTCCTCGCGCAGGCCGGAGGTGAGCCGCGCGGTCCACCCGGCCTCGATGATGCCCGGGTCGGTGACCACGAAGGGGCGCTGCGCGCCGAGCCGGCTGGCGGCGCCGCCCGCCTCGGCCAGCGACCCCGGGCCGATCACGATCTCGGGGGTGTGGAATTTGCTCACCGTCACCGCTGAAGGCATGGCTGGCGTCTCCTAGTGTCCTAGGAATAACGGGGTCCTTCAGCCCACGGTAGTCCCGAAGCTACTCATTCGAATAGGGCGGATCCTCGGGATTTGGCGGGGGCGGCGGGTAGCCGCCGTAGCCGTAGGTGGACTGCGGGGTGCCGTAGCCGTAGTAGCCGCCGGGAACGGGCGGGTACCCGCCGAAAGACTGCAGCCTGACCGTCTGGTAGAACGCCGTCGACTCCGGGCGGTAGAGCATGATGACGGCGGCCAGCCCGACCGCGAACTCGATGATCGTCACGATGAGCGCGCCGATCTCCGCGGTACTGCCCTGGAGGGTTTCGGACAGGACGCTGATGCACATGATGCCGAAGAACACGGTGGACAGGACCCGGGCCCACGACCGGCCCGCGCCGTTCTTCCAGGCCATCCAGAGCCACAGCAGGGCCTGGAAGACCCCGCCGATGACCATGAAGACGGAGAAGGTGCGGGTCAGGAGGCCGACCGGCGGCAGCACCGGCTGCTGAGGCTGGCCGGCCATGTCCTTGTGGAGCATCGAGAGCTCCCAGGAGACCATCGTGTGCGCGTTCATCGCGCCGACCACGCCGGCTGCCACCGCGAGGACGGCGCCCGCGTACATGAGCCAGACCGCGTATGTCATGGACTGCGGCCGGGGAGTATTCGTCACGATCCGACAGTGTAGAGGTTCAGATGCTGTCTTTGGCGGGCGCGGGCAGCGGCGTGACGCCGGCCCGGCAAGCGGCCGCGTTCAGGTCGGTCAGGACCTTGTGGACGTCCATCAGCTCGTCGATCGACATGCCCAGCCGGGCGCTGACCGCCGGCGGCACCTTCAGGGCCTCGTTCCGCAGGTCACGGCCGCGGACGGTGAGCTCGACGCGCAGCTGGCGCTCGTCTTTCGGGTCCCGGGTCCGGGTAATGTACCCGGCGGACTCCAGCCGCTTCAGCAGCGGCGACAGGGTGGCCGGGTCGTGCTGCAGCATCTCGCCGAGTTCCTTCACCGACAGGGGGGACGTGCCCCACAGCGCCAGCATGACGAGGTACTGCGGGTGGGTCAGTCCCATCGGCTCCAGCAGGGGCCGGTAGACGCTCAGCACGCTGCGCGCGGCGATGGACAGGGCGAAGCACACCTGCCGCTCCAGGGCCAGCAGGTCAACGCCGTCGGCTTCGTCACCCATGGCTCGATCATAGTGCGCGCCGGAGGGGGAGTACCCTTTAATCGTTAACGCACTAATGATTAGCGCACTAACTAAAGTCAGGAGGGCGGCATGAGCACCCTGACCGCCATCGTGGTCTTCGGGACGGTGTTCCACGTCGCCGTGCTCGCGATCATGATCTGGATCCGGGTCCGGCGGACCGATTCCGATCCCGCCGCCGTCGCGGCCGCGCCGGTCCGGGCCTGCGCCGTGTGCGGCGAGCCCGCCACCACCTGGAGCTATGACGGCCTGGACCCGGATGAGCAGGTCAACTCCGAGACCGGCCGGGCCTGGTCGGCCGACACGACCCACTACCGGCCGGTGTGCGAGGAACACTGGCGGGCGGCCGCCCACCGCGCCTGATCAAGATCATCACGGTGGTGGTAATTTCCGGATCATGACCAAGCGCATTGACGTAGAGATTCCCGCCCAGGACGGCACCGCGAAGGCCACCCTCCACATCCCCGACGGCGACGGCCCGCACCCGGGCGTCCTGGTGTTCCCGGACGCCGGCGGCTACCGCGAGACCATGAAGGCGGACTTCGGCGACCGGCTGGCCGGCCTCGGTTATGTCGCGCTGTCGCCCGACGTCTTCTACCGCGAGGGCGACTGGGCCCCGATCGACCTGAAGACGGCGTTCGGCGACGAGAAGGAGCGCACCCGCATCTTCTCCTACATGGGCAACCTGACCAACGAGCGGGTCATCGCCGACAGCCAGGCGTTCGTGGACTTCCTCACCAACCGCCCCGAGGTCAGCGGCGGCGCCATCGGCACCACCGGGTACTGCATGGGCGGCCGCCTGTCCCTGATCGTCGCCGGCGCCCTCGGCGACAAGATCGCCGCCGCCGCGTCGTTCCACGGCGGCAACATCGGCAAGGAAGACGACCCGAACAGCCCGCACCACGCCGCGGACAAGATCAAGGCCGCCGTGTACGTGGGCGGCGCGATCGAGGACCAGTCCTACCCGGCCGAGCAGGCCGAGGCGCTGGAGAACGCGCTCACCTCCGCCGGCGTGAAGCACAAGCTCGAGACCTACCAGGCCCACCACGGCTGGTGCGTCCCGGACCACTCGACCTACGACAAGCCCGCGGCCGAGAAGCACTGGCAGGTCCTCGAGTCCTTCTACGGCGAGAACCTGAAGGCGTAAGGCGCTTCTCGCTGCTCTTCGCTGCTTCTCGCTGCTCGTTATGTTCGCTGTTTCTGTTGGCCTGGCGACAGGAACAGCGAACGCAAGCCCTGACTTTCGCGGAAGGACCGCTCATGCGGATCGCGCTCGCCGGAACCGGCGCGTTCGGGACCAAGCACCTCGACGGGCTGGCGAAGATCGACGGCGTGACCGTCACCGCCCTGGTCAGCCGCCGTCAGGAGCAGGCCGAGGAGTTCGCCCGCGCCTACGGCGTCCCGCACGCCACCACCGACCTGGACGAGGTCCTGGCCCGCGACGACGTGGACGCGGTCATCCTGGCCACCCCGACCCAGCTGCACGCCCGCCAGGCCATCGCCGCGATGCGCGCGGGCAAGCACGTCCAGGTCGAGATCCCGGCCGCCGACAGCCGGGCCGGCGCTCTCGAAGTGGCGGAGGTGCAGCGGGAGACCGGCCTGACCTGCATGGTCGGCCACACCCGCCGGTTCAACCCCTCCCACCAGTGGATCCGCCGCCGGATCGTCGCCGGGGAACTGTCGGTCCAGCAGATGGACGTGCAGACGTTCTTCTTCCGCCGCACCAACATGAACGCGGCCGGGCAGCCGCGCAGCTGGACCGACCACCTGCTGTGGCACCACGCCGCCCACACCGTCGACCTGTTCCAGTACCAGGCCGGCGAGCCGGTGACGGTGGCCCGCGCCGTCCAGGGGCCGGTCCATCCCGAGCTCGGCATCGCGATGGACATGGCGGTCCTGCTCCGGACCGCGTCGGGCAGGCTCTGCACCCTGTCGCTCAGCTTCAACAACGACGGCCCGCTCGGCAGCTTCTTCCGCTACATCTGCGACAACGGCACCTACATCGCCCGCTACGACGACCTGGTCAACGGCTACGAGGAACCGATCGACGTCTCCGGCGTCGACGTGTCCGTGAACGGCATCGAGCTCCAGGACCGCGAGTTCATCACCGCCATCCGCTCCGGGCGCGAGCCCAACGCCAGCATCAGCAGCGTCCTGCCCTGCTACCAGGTCCTCGGCGACCTGGAAGAACAGCTGTCCGCTTCCTAGAGTCGGAGTACCGGCCCGAAGCGAGCCAGCAGGGAGAACGGTCATGCCCGTGTGGATCTGCGCCACGTGCGCCAATCATTACCGCGACACCGAAACGCCCCCGGCCGCCTGCGTCATCTGCTCCGACGAACGCCAGTGGGTGCCCGCCTCGGGGCAGCGCTGGACGACGGCCGCGGAACTGTCCGCCGCCGGGCACCGCAGCGACCTGCGGGACATCGAACCGGGGCTGCTCGGCATTGGTGCCGAGCCGGCGGTGGCGATCGGGCAGCGGGCCCTCGTGGTGCGGACCGCCGAGGGCAACCTGCTGTGGGACCCGCCCGGGTTCGTCGACGACCGGGCCATCGAGGCGGTCCGGGCGATCGGCGGCCTGCGGGCCGTGTCGGCCAGCCACCCGCACTTCTACGGCTCCATCGTGGACTGGAGCCGCGCGTTCGGCGCCGAGATCCTGCTGCCCGAAGCCGACGCCCGCTGGCTCACCCGCCCGGACCCCGCCGTGCGCACCTGGTCCGGAACCCTGTCCGTCCTGCCCGGCGTCACCCTCGTGCAGTGCGGCGGGCACTTCCCCGGCAGCGCGGTCGTCCACTGGGCGGACGGCGCCGACGGGGCGGGCGCCCTGCTCGTCGGGGACACGATTTTCGTGACGCCGGGGGAGGACCGGCTCACGTTCGTGTGGAGCGCGCCGAACCGGCTGCCGCTGCCGGAACGGGCGGTTCGCCGCGTGGCCGAGGCCGTGCGCCCGTACCGGTTCGACCGCATCTACGGCGGCTGGTGGCGGCCGGTCCTGCGCGCCGGGGCCCGCGACGCCCTGGACGCCTCGGTCGACCGGTACGTCGAGTTCCTGCGGGGCGAGGCGTCCGTGGACTGAGAAGGGGAACGGGCCCGCCGCCGGTGCGCACCGGTGACGGGCCCGCTCCTGAGGTCGCGGGGGAGGCGGTTAGGCCTTCTCCTCCACGGGCTGCTCCTCGCGGAGCTTGATCGCGCGGACCAGGAGCTGGGAGACGTCGATGACTTCCAGGGACTCCTTGGCGTCGCCGGAGGCCTTCTTGGCGTTCACGGCGTCGCCCAGCATGACCATGCAGTACGGGCAGGCGGTGGAGACGGTGTCGGGGTCCAGGGCCAGGGCCTCGTCGATCCGCTCCTCGTTGATCCGCTTGCCGGTGCGCTCCTCCAGCCACATCCGGGCACCGCCGGCGCCGCAGCAGAAGCCCTTGCCCTTGCAGCGGTGCATTTCCTCGGACTTGGTGCCGGGCACCGAGTCGATGATCGCGCGCGGCGGCGTGTACACCTGGTTGTGACGGCCCAGGAAGCACGGGTCGTGGTACGTGATCTTCTCGTCGATGCTGGTGACGGGCTTGAGCTTGCCCTCTTCCACCAGCTTGGCCAGCAGCTGGGTGTGGTGGACGACCTCGTAGTTGCCGCCCAGCTCCGGGTACTCGCGGCTGATCGTGTTGAAGCAGTGCGGGCAGGACGCGATGACCTTCTTCACGCCGGCCTCGTTCAGCGTCTCCACGTTCTGCTGCGCCAGACCGCTGAACGTCAACTCGTCGCCCAAGCGGCGCGCCGGGTCACCGGTGCAGGGCTCCATCGGGCCGAGGATCGCGAACTTGACGCCCGCGGCGTTGAGCAGCTCCGCGGTGGCCTTGGTGGCCTTCTTCGCGCGGTCCTCCAGGGCGCCGGCGCAGCCGACCCAGTACAGGTACTCGACGTCCTCGGGCAGCTTGCCGTCGACGACCGGCACCTCGAAGTCGACCTCGGTGGTCCACTCCAGGCGCTTGTCCTCGGGCAGGCCCCACGGGTTGCCGCGGCGCTCCAGGTTCTTCAGCATCGTCTGCGCCTCCTGCGGGAAGGCGGACTCGATGAGGACCTGGTTGCGGCGCATGCCGTTGATCGCGTCGATGTGCTCGATGTCGACCGGGCACTCGTTGACGCAGGCACCGCAGTTGGTGCAGGCCCACAGGACCTCGGGGTCGATGACGCCGTTGACGTCCTCGCCGCCGACCAGCGGACGCTCGGCCTCGGCCAGCACGCCCGGGGGCAGGGTCTCGCGGGCGTCCTCGTCGGCCAGCAGCCACGGGGCCTTGGCGAACGCGTGGTCACGCAGGTCCATGATGAGCTGCTTGGGCGACAGCGGCTTGCCGGTGGCCCAGGCGGGGCACTGGGACTGGCAGCGGCCGCACTCGGTGCAGGTCGCCATGTCCAGCAGGCCCTTCCAGGCGAAGTCCTCGACCTTGCCGAACCCGAACAGGTCCTCGTCCGGGTCGGCCTCCTCGAAGTCCAGGACCTTGCCGTTGGACCGCATCGGCTCCAGCGGGCCCAGGCCGTTCGGGCGGCGGGAGAACATGACGTTCAGCGGCGCGAGGAAGATGTGCAGGTGCTTGGAGTAGGTGACGAACACCAGGAAGCCGAGCACGACGCCCAGCTGGGCCAGGATGAACACCGTCTCGATGACGCTGTTGGCGCTGGTGCCCAGCGGAGCCAGGATCTTCGCGAAGATCCAGGACATGAACGCCCAGGGCGTCGAGTAGGGGAAGACGCCCGTGTTGACCTGCGCGCCGCGGTAGATCCACAGGGTGAGGACGACCAGGAAGATGCCGCCGAGCACGATCCAGGCGGCGCCCAGGTGGGAGCCGTCGAACCGGGACTTACGGCCGATCTTGGCCGGGTTGTTCTTCGTGCGGATGATCGCGAAGGTGATCAGGCCGCAGACGACGGCGAGGGAGAAGAAGTCCTCGATGAACCCGATGAACGCCCAGTGCCCGATGACCGGGATGGCGAAGTCGCGCTGGAAGAGCGCACCGTAGGCCTCGATGATCGTCAGCAGCATGACGATGAAGCCCCAGAACGTGAAGGCGTGGGCGAGGCCGGGCACCGACCACTTCAGCAGCTTGCGCTGGCCGATGACTTCCTTCAGCTGGGTGCCGATTTCAGTGCCGACGTTGTTCTTCGCGTACTCAAGCCGCTCGGGCGCGGGCTGTCCGCTGAAGATCAGGCTTTTAAGCCACCATAGTCGCCGTCCCGCGAACGCGAAGGCGACGACCGTCATCAGCAAGCCGATGACGATGCGTGCAGTCATCATGGGTGTTTATCTCTCCTTCGTCCGCGTTCCTGCGGGCGCTGTCTTGAGCGGGCGCTGGCCGTCAATCGGGATTCAGTACCCCGTGGATGGTACTGAGTACCTTATCGGTGGATCAAGGGTCAATCAGGATCCCACTATCCTCTTCAGCGAGGAAATCAGGGTGTCCAGGTCTGTACTTGTACGGAACGCGATTACCGCGGTGTCGTCAGTAGCGCCGACGCTACTCCCGTCCCCGGCCGGAGTGAGCCCCGGGATCGCGAACACCTTGATGACCCGCCCCAGGGCCTTGTCCAGCTCGGGGAGCGGGTCCTGCACCTGCCCGCGCAGCCAGCGGCGCAGCACGTGGTTGTGCGCGGCGACCATCGCGGCCGCGATCACCTCCGCCTGCAGCGCGACCTGGTCCCGGTCGCTGTCGCTGCGGCCGTAGCCGGCGTTGTCGGTCAGCCAGGCCGCGATGAACTCGCTGAACAGCCGCTGGTAGCGGGCGGTGGACACGATCTCCCGGTCGCGGAGGGCGGGTACCCGGCTGGTCAGCGCGTACCGGCGGCGCGCCACCTTGCCCTCCTGCAGGTAGTGGACCATCACCACGCGGACCGCGTCGGAGACCGCGAGCATCCCGGCTTCGCTGGAGGTAGCCGACAGCCGTTCGGCCATCTGCTCCAGCAGCCGGTCGTGATCGGGGAAGATGACATCTTCCTTGGACCGGTAGTACCGGAAGAACGTCGTGCGGCCCAGTCCGGCGCGCTCGGTGATGTCGTCGACCGTGGTCTGCTCGTAACCCCGTTCATCGAACAGGTCGAACGCCGCTTCCGCGAGGCGGTCCCGCGCGGGCTTCTTGCTCATGCGGCATCCTCCCTCATGGGCCGCTCCCTTCCCTGGAATCTCATTCTTCGGTACCCTTGCCGCTCATAACGGTACTACGTACCATTATGGTGGTACTAAGTCCCGGTAGGAAGAGAGTCTCGGAAAGGGGCAGCACGTTGTCTCTGAACATCGTCGTCTGCGTGAAGCAGGTGCCGGACACCGCCGTGGAGCGGACGCTCAAGGAAGGCGAGGGCACGCTGGACCGTGCTGCCGTCGACGGGCTGATCAACGAGCTTG
>WRBL01000064.1 GCA_009784565.1 Streptosporangiales bacterium
AACCGGCCCAAGGGCGCCATCGCCAACCCGAACTGCACGACCCTGTCGCTGATCGTGGCGGTCGGCGCGCTGAACCGGGCGTTCGGGCTCTCCGAGATGGTGGTCTCCTCCTACCAGGCCGCGTCCGGCGCGGGCCAGGCCGGCATCGACACGCTCTACTCGCAGATCGACAAGGTCGCGGGGAACCACTCGCTCGGTTCCCGGGCCGGCGACCTGCGGGGCGTCGTGGGCGACCTCGGGCCGTTCCCGGCGCCGCTGGCCATGAACGTGGTGCCGTGGGCCGGATCGGTGAAGGACGAGGGCTGGTCCTCGGAGGAGCTCAAGATCCGCAACGAGTCGCGGAAGATCCTGGGCATGCCGGACCTGCGGGTCAACGCGACCTGCGTCCGGGTGCCGGTGATCACCACGCACGCGGTCGCGGTGCACGCGCGGTTCAGCCAGGAAGTCAGCCGCGAGGCCGCGTGGGAGACCCTGAAGTCGGCTCCGGGCGTCGTCGTGTGCGACGACCCCGAGGCCGGCGAGTTCCCGACGCCGGCCGACGTGGTCGGCACCGACCCCACCTGGGTCGGCCGGGTCCGTCAGTCCCTCGACGACCCGAATGGCGTTGACTTCTTCGTCTGCGGCGACAACCTGCGCAAGGGGGCGGCCCTGAACACCGCGCAGATCGCGGAGCTGGTAGCCAAGGAATTCTAGATTGCTACCGATTAGTAGCTACTGATTAGTAGCTAACAGCCGCGGCCACGGGACCCTTCTCGTGGCCGCGGTTTTTTCATGTCCGCCGACGAAGGCGGTCCGATATGGTAGATTATGTCTGGTTTGTATGAACAAACTATGGCCTATGCCGCGTCTTCCGTCGTTAGAGGCGTGCTGTCCAGAGGATCCTTGTATAAAGGACATATCGACAAGGCGGGCCTGTGCAGGGAGGGAACACACGGGTGCCATGCGGAAATAATGACTGTCCGTGATGCAATAAGCGCGGAGAGGTGTCAGTATAAGACGGAATAACGTTGTCAACGGCGATGTTCCTGATTGCGGCACCGAACTAACTTTACTCGGAATCAACTTGCATTCGATTGCCGAGTTCAACTCGAACAATGCAACAATGCCGATGCTGTGCCGGAATTGCATAATTCCATGGCCCGACAGCTATTGGCGCTGATATGGCCGGACGGCCCCGCGGGGGTTCGCCCGGGGCCGACGCGACCGCTGGCGGGCGCGCGCCGGGATTCTGCCTGAACACGCTCCGGCGTGCGGAAATATACGAGGAGGGACCCGTGGTTACGACTCGCCGTCCCCGTGGCCGTGAGATCGCCCGACCCAACATCGGCGGCCCGGCCGCCGAGCACAAGAAGCTGATCGGTACCTGCGTCGCTGTCGGCCTGGTGCTGCTCATCGCGCTGCTGATGCTGACCGGCATCGGGCACACGATCGACCTGGCCGTCCAGCACTTCATGCTCTTCTACGCCGGGGTCTTCGCGCTGATCGGGCTCTGCACGTCCGTCGGCGCCGGACTGGCCGCCACGGACCGCATGTTCCTGCACCCGGGCCAGCGGGTCATGATGCAGTCGATTCACCGCGCGGCCTCCTTCGGGGCGTTCGCGTTCCTGGTCATCCACGTGGTCACGGAGATCCTGGCCCAGCGGATCGACGTGATCGACGCGTTCATTCCGTTCCTCCAGCCGTTCAAGACCTTCTACGTCGGACTCGGCACGATCGCCGGCGACATCATGATCCTGCTGGTTATAACGGGGATTATGCGTAAGCGGTTCGTCGCGAACGGTAAAGGTACGTGGCGCTGGCGGGCGATCCACTACTCCAACTACGTGATGTTCGTCTTCGGCGTCTGGCACGGACTGCTCGGCGGGCGGCCGGGTAAGCCCTACGTGGACTGGAGCTACGGTTTCGTCGTCGCCTTCGTCGCGCTGTTCGTGGCGCTTCGCGTCCTGGCCAACTCGCTGCGGCCCAAGGAGAGCCTGTCGGCCCCGGCCGTCTCCGAATCGGCCACCTCGGGCACTGCTCCGCTGCGGGCGGCGATGCTCGCCCAGGCCAGCACCGTCCGCGCGCCCGGCGCGGCCGCGATGACCTCGGCCGGCGGTACCGCGAACATGCTGCCCTCCGGAGGAACCGGGCCGGTGCCCGTGATGCAGTCGCTGTCCGCGGCCCCGGGCTACGGCGAGGCCCAGGCCGGACCGGGCTACGGCGACACCACGGTGCAGGAGATGCCGGTCTACGAGCCCGGATACGAGGGCCCGCCGCGCTACCAGGGCGCGCCCCGCCCGGCGATATCGGGCCCGATGCCGGCCGCTCCGTCCGGTCCGATGCCGGCCGTGCCCAGCAGTCCCATCAGCGGTCCGCTGCCCCAGGTACCCCAGAGGCCGCAGGGCGGCGGGTACTACTCCGGCCCGCCGAGCGGCCCGATGCCGCAGGCGCCGGGCGCCCCCAGCGGCGCGCACGGCCGTCCCGCTCCGGTCCCCGGACCGCCCAGCGGAGGATTCCGGCGCCCGGCCTCGGGCCCGATGCCGCGCGTCCCGGGCGCGCCGAGCGGCGCGTACGGCCGTCCCGCCCCCGCGCGGGCGTCCGGCCCGCCCACAGGGGGATTCTCCGGCCCGCCGAGCGGTCCCATGAGGCGGGCGCCGAGCGGCCCGATGCCGCAGGCACCGGGCGCCCCCAGCGGCGCGTACGGCCGTCCCGCCGCCCCTGCGGTGCCGGCCGGGTACGCGGAGGCGGGCTACCCCGCCCCGGGCCACGACGGGACGGGCTACGACGGCATGGGCTACGACGGCATGGGCTACGAGCAGGCGCCGCGGCGGCGCCAGGGCCCGCGGCAGGCGTATCGCGGCGGTGATCAGCCGCGATGAACCCGAGTTCCCCGGCTGAGCTTGACGTTCCCAAGATCATGCGGATCGGCGCCGCCCGGATGACGGCCGGCCTCGACCGCATGACGCGGATCGACCTCGATGCCCACAACGACATCTTCGGGCCCCTGCCCCGGATGTCGGCGGACGACATCATCGCGGCGTGCAAGCAGGTCGACCTGCGCGGTCAGGGAGGCGCCGGATTCCCGTTCGCCCGCAAGCTCCAGTCCGTCGTCGACGCGTGCAAGAAGAGGCGCCAGCCGCCGGTCGTCGTGGTGAACTGCACCGAGGGCGAGCCGGGCTCCTTCAAGGACAAGATGCTGATGATCAGGTCGCCGTACCTGATCCTGTCCGGTGCGGCCCTGATCGCCGAGGCCCTCGACGCCGACGAGATCGTCATCGGCGTCACCGCCAACGAACTGGCCAACCGGTCGATCGAGGACGCGGTCAACTCCGAGCCGGGCCTGCGCAAGATGGTCCGCGTCGTGCAGGCGCCCGAGAAGTTCATCTCCGGCGAGTCCGGCGCGCTGGTCCGCGGCATCAACGGCAAGAAGCACATCCCGCCGGGCCGCAAGCAGCGCGCGGCCGAAAAGGGCGTGGACGACCTTCCCACCCTGCTGTCCAACGCCTCCACGTTCGCGCAGATCTCCGTGCTGGCGCTGCTCGGCCCGGCCCGCTACGCCGCCGTCGGCGAGCCGGATGAACCCGGCACCACGCTGCTGTCGGTCAGCGGGTCCGCCCGCAAGCCCGCCGTCGTCGAGTGCCCCACCGGCGTGCCGCTGGGCGCGGCCCTCGACATCTGCGAGGCGCCGATGGGCGACGGCGTGCTTATCGGCGGCTACCACGGGATGTGGGTCGGCTCCGAGGCCGCCTACCAGGCCCCGGTCGGACGGCTGGGACTCGAGTCCGTCGGCGGCACCTATGGCTCCGGGATCGTGCTCCCGATCGGCGACGGCACATGCCCGCTGGGAGAGGTCTCCCGGATCGCCACGTACCTGGCCGCCGAGTCGGCCGGCCAGTGCGGCCCGTGCAAGCTGGGCCTGCCGAACCTGGCCCGCGCGGTGGCGTCCATCGTGGACGGCTCGGGCGGCGTGGACGCCCTGGACGTGGCGCGCCGGGCCGCGGCCACGGCCAACAAGCGCGGCGCCTGCTCGCACCCCGACGGCACCGTGCGATTCGTGCTGTCCGCGCTGGAAGTCTTCACCGAGGACCTCGCGGCCCACGTCTTCCACGGCTCCTGCGGCCGCCCAGTGCAGGGCATCCTGCCGCTGCCCGCCGGGCCGGACAACGAGAGCGACAAGAAACTCGTCGTGGACTGGTCCCGGTGCGAGGGCCACGGGCTGTGCGCGCACCTCATCTCCGAGCTCATCCACCTGGACAGCTCGGGATACCCGGTGATCATGAACGTCGCGGTGCCGTCCTGGCTGGAGAAGGACGCCATGCAGGCCGTCGCGATGTGCCCGAACCTGGCTCTCCGCCTGGAGAAGGACTCGCGGAGCAAGGGCGGCGGCAAGAAGGGCGGCTCGACCGTTACGCCGATCCCCGCCCCGGCGATGCGCACCGGCCTCCTCGGCGGACGAGGCCGGCGCTCCATCACAGCCGGGTGACGTTAGCCTCGGGGAGCCGGGACGATCCGTTCGGTCTTGTCCGGGGTCGGGGTGGGGAAGGGGGCGGCTACCGTCCAGCCCTCCGACCGCCACGGGCCCGGGTTGACCGCCTGGACGGCGTCCACGAGCAGCCGGGCGGCCGGGCGCAGAGCGTCCGGGCCGATCGCGGCGAACTCGGGCCACGCGGTGGCCACCAGGACGGCGTCCGCGTCCTCCGCGGCGGCGGCCGCGGTGTCCGCGTAGCCGAGGTGGGGGAACTCCACCAGGGCGTTCGGCGCGGCCTGGGGGTCGTAGACCATCACGGTCGCGCCCCGGCGGTGAAGCCGGTCCGCGACCTCGAGGGCGGGTGAGTCCCGCACGTCGTCGGTGCCGGGCTTGAACGCCGCGCCCCACAGTCCGACGCGCTTGCCGTCCAGTCGGCCCAGCAGCGTCTCCAGCAGGTCGACGACCCGGTCCCGGCGGCTGGCGTTGATGTCGTCGACGACGTCCAGCAGGCGGGCGGCCGTGTCCGCGCCGGTCTCCCGGGCGAAGGACCCGAGGCCGCGCACGTCCTTGGGCAGGCAGCCTCCGCCGTAGCCGATCCCGGCGTTGAGGAACGCGCGGCCGATCCTTGCGTCCATGCCGATCGCGTCGGCCAGCGTGCTGACGTTCGCTCCGGTGCCGGTGCAGATGTCGGCCATCGCGTTGATGAACGAGATCTTCGTGGACAGGAAGGCGTTGGCGGCGCCCTTGACCAGTTCCGCCGTGGGCGGGTCCGTCACGATCAGCGGGATCCCGGTGTCGGTGAGCGGCCGGTAGACCTCCCGCACGGTGGCCTCCGCCGCCGGGCCGGGAACCCCGACGACGATGCGGTCGGGCCGCAGCGTGTCCTCGACGGCGCGGCTTTCCCGGAGGAACTCGGGGTTCCAGGCGATTTCGACCCCGTGGTCAGGGAACACGGGCTCGACCCCGGCGGCCCCGGCCATCTCGGCCAGTTCCGCGGTCAGCTTTTCCGTGGTGCCGGGCGGAACGGTGGACTTGCCGATGATCAGCGAGCCCCCGGTCATGTGCGGCGCCAGGGCGCGGACCGCGCCGAAGACCTGGGACAGGTCGTAACCGTCATTGTTGGCGTTTCCGGGAGTACCGACGCCGAGGAAGTGGACGGTGCCGAAAGCACCGGCTTCTTCGAAACTCGTGGTGAACCGGAGATTCCCGTTTTGGGTGTGCCGGGAGAGCATTTCGTCGAGCCCGGGCTCAGCGAACCAGGCACGCCCGGAGTTGAGCAGCGCGATCTTGTCCGGGTCGATGTCGACGCCGAGCACGTCATGGCCGACTTCTGCCATGCATGCGGCGTGTGTCGCGCCCAGGTGCCCGCACCCGATAACCGTCAGCCTCATAGCGGCGGTTCCTTCCGTAGGAATCGTCCCTTTGTTCTGAACGGTAGGTTGCCTGGGTGGCGGTTTAGTGACCTCGCGCTGAACGGAGACCAGCGATAATCGGTCGGGGCGGGATTGCCTGTTCGCGGACATTTGCGCAGGTCAGGGAAAGGTTACATCGGGGGAAATGCATTCCGGACTGCCGGTGATCTTCGGAATACCTTTATCCGGCATCCGGGCAATCGGAACGAGACGGGCGGATTTGGCCGCCGCGTCCGGGGAGGGAGGAGGAGGCCCTCAGGCCCTTCCGGGAGGCCCCGGGCGGAGGCCTGGTCCCGGAAAGCCGAACGGCCGGTCCCGTGACTGGAACCGGCCGTCTCGCGGTGGTCGGGGTGACTGGATTTGAACCAGCGACCTCGTCGTCCCGAACGACGCGCGCTGCCAAGCTGCGCCACACCCCGGAAGCCCGCCAGCGATGCTGGCGAACGAACCTCCGTTAGTCTAGCGGATAACCTGACCGCCTTGCACATGAGTTAACGGCTGCGCGGGGTCAGGGTCAGCAGGGTGGCCTCGGGGCGGCAGGCGAACCGGACCGGAGCCCACGGCGAGGTGCCGAGACCGGCCGAGACGTGAAGCCACGCGGTGCCGCCGCTGGCCGGCGCCGCCTGCGGGTGCAGGCTGAGGCCGCTGACCCGGGGACGGTCGATCCCGCAGTTGGTCACGAGGGCCCCGTACCCGGGAACCCGGAGCTGGCCGCCGTGCGTGTGCCCGGCGAGCAGCAGTTCGTAGCCGTCGGCCGCGAACCGGTCCATGACACTAGGCTCCGGCGAGTGCAGCACGCCGATCCGGACGTCGGCCGAGGGGTCGGCCCGGCCGGCGATCTCGTCGTAGCGGTCCCGGTCCGCGTGCGGGTCGTGGACGCCCGCGAACGCGATGTCGAGGTCGCCCGCCTTGAGACGGCCGCGCCGGTTGTTCAGGTCAAGCCAGCCCGCGGTGCTCAGGCCCTCGCCCAGCTCCTGCCAGGGCAGGTCCGGCTCGCGGTGGTCGTGATCGCCGTGGCTGGTACGCCACAGGTAGCGGGCGGGGTTCTTCGCCCGGGGGGCCCACAGGTCGTTGGAGCCGTAGACGAATACGCCGGGCTTGTGCAGCAGCGGCCCCAGAGCGTCCAGCACGGGCTGGACGGCCTTCGGCGAAGCCAGCGAGTCGCCGGTGTTGACCACCAGGTCGGGGTCGAGGTCGGACAGCGACCGCACGAACGACATGAGGCGGTGCCGTCCGGGGGTCAGGTGCAGATCGGAGATGTGCAGGACCCGCAGCGGCGCCGTGTTCGGCGGGAGGACCGGGATCTCGGCCTCCCGAAGCACAAACCAGTTGCGCTCGATGACCGAGGCGTAGCCGAAGGCTGCCGCGCCTCCGGCGACCGCAAGGGAGATCAGAGTTCGTGCTCGCATGCCTCCATGGTGCCATGAACCGCGTATGCACGTGCGTGCTACCCGTCAGCGGGCCGGGCGGCATCCGGTTCTCGGCGAAAACCATTCGGCGGGACCCGCTGGTTGTCGGGCAGGATAGGACCGTGAATGAACTCAAGGAACGGATCCGGGCTGACCTCAACGACGCGATGCGCGCCCGGGATCAGGTACGGCTGCGCGCGCTGCGGATGGCCCTCACGTCGATCTCGACGGAGGAGGTCTCGGGCAAGAGCTCCAAGGAGCTGTCCGATGACGAGGTTGTGAAGATCCTCACGCGCGAGGCGAAGAAGCGGCGGGAGGCCGCCGAGGCGTTCGAGGGCGCCGGCCGGGCGGACCAGGCGTCCGCCGAGCGGGCTGAGGGCGAGATCCTGGCGGAGTACCTGCCCGAGCAGCTCAGCGACGACGAGATCGCGAAGCTGGTGTCGGCGGCGATCGCCGAGACCGGCGCCGAGGGCATGCCCGCCATGGGCAAGGTCATGAAGGTCGTGAACCCGCGGGTCGCGGGCCGGGCGGAGGGCAGCCGGGTCGCCGCCGAAGTCCGCCGTCAGCTGGCGGGCTAGAGCCGGCCCCGGCCTAACCTCCGGCGTGCGGAGGGTTGCCTCCCGGATTGGTGGGCGGCGGGTTGGGCGCCGTGGGAGCCGGGCTCGGGGCGGTGCTGACGGTGGGGGCGGGCGAGGGGGCGCCGGAGTTACCGGTGGTGCCCCCGCCCCCCTTGCCTTTTCCCGGGCCGCCTGGGCCGCCAGGGTTCGCCGGGGCGGCGGGAGCGGCCGGGGTGGCCCCGCCGGTGCTGGGGGGCTTGGGCGGGGCGGTATTCAGCATGCCCGAGCCCATCCGCCAGAGCCGGTTGCTCTTCGGCACCGCGGCGAACGGCGTCATCGGGCCCAGGTTCGCCTGCTGGAACGTGAGGTTCCAGGTGCTGCCGGGGGCGTTCGCGCCGAACATCTCGGCCGGGCAGGACGCCCCGCCGGCGTAGGAGTGGTAGCAGGCGGACGGGCCGCTCATCGTGTCGACCGTCGGCGATTCCGGGTTGAACACCGAGGTGTAGCTGACCAGGTTGGTGTTGTACCCGGCGAAGGCCGCGTACGGCGTGCCCGACCCGTGCGTGACGTTGGAGGTGCCGGTCTTGCCCGCCATCTGGTACCCGCGCAGCGGCCCGAGCCCGGCGGCGGTGGCGCCCTTCCACGTGAACACGCCCTGCAGGATGTAGTTGGCCGCGTTCGCGATGTCGGGCGACAGCACCCGGTGGCAGTCGGCCTGCGGTACCGGGACGTTCTTCCCGGCGCTGTTGGTGACCCTGCTGAGCGCGACCGGGGCGCAGTACCGGCCGCCCGAGGCGACCGTCGCGTACGCCGAGGCCATGGACAGCGGCGACACGCCGGTGGTGCCGAGGGTGAACGCCGCGTCGCTGTCGGCGTGGGCGGCCAGCAGGTTCTGGCCGCTCGCCGTGGTCAGGCCCATGTTCGACGCGGTCTTCACCACGTTGCACAGGCCGACCTTCTGCTCGAGCCGGGCGTAGAACGTGTTGATCGAGTCGGCCGTCCCCGTATACAGCGAGTACGTCCCCTCGTCGGACTTCGACGCGTTGACGACCGGCCACGGGGGGAGCACGTCCCCGGAGCAGTTCTGGAAACCGTCCACGGTCATCGAATGCTGCACGCTGTCCGTGTAGCCGAACGGGGTTCCCTGCTCAAGGGCCGTCACGAGGGTGAATAGCTTGGATGAGGACCCGGTCTGCACGCCGTACCCGGTGCCGCCGTCGGCGCTGTTGACCGCGTAGTTCACCTCGGTCTGCCCGTTGCCGGTGCCGTAGGGGCGGTTCTCCGCCATGCCCATGATCCGGCCGGTGCCCGGCTGGACCAGGACCTCGGTGTCGACGTTGCGCGCCTCGTTGTAGGCGCTGCTCCACTCCGGCATCGTGTAATTGACGGCGTTGGCCGTCGCCTTCTGGTCCTCCGGGTCGAGTGTGGTGTAGATCTTCAGGCCCCCGGATGCCAGCGTCTTGGCCCGGTCGCTCATGGTGGAGCCGAACTGCTTGCTCTGCAGCACCGCGTGCATCACGTAGTCGCAGAAGAAGCCGTTGTCGCCGACGGTGCTCGCCCCGCAGCCGCTCTGCACGGTGCCCTGATGGAGCGTGAGCGGCTCCTTCATCGCGGAGGCCTCGGCGGGCGCCGGCAGGGACCCGGTCTGCATCATCCGGGCCAGGACCGTGTCGCGCCGTTCCAGGGACTGCTGGTGGTTCACGAGCGGGTCGTACCGGGACGGGTCCTCCACGATGCCTGCCAGGTCCGCTGACTGGGTGAGGGTCAGCTTGGCGGCCGTCGTGTGGAAGTAGGTTTCCGCGGCCGCCTCGATGCCCCAGGCGCCGCTGCCGTAGAAGGCGTCGTTCAGGTAGGCGGCCACGATCTGCCGCTTGGACATGCGGTGCGCGACCTCCACGGCCATGCGCAATTGGTTGATCTTGCGGCCGGGCGTGTCGGCGGTGGCGTTCTGATACGCCTGGGGGCTGCCCAGGCCCTGCAGGATCAGCACGTCCTTGACGTACTGCTGCTCAAGGGTGGAAGCGCCCTGGATCGCGTTGCCGTTGAGGTCGTTGACCATCGCCCGGGCGGTGCCCTTCAGGTCGAGGGCGCCGCGCTGCCAGAACCGGCTGTCCTCGATCGCGACGATCGCCTTGACCATGTTCGGCGAGATCTGGTTGTAGCCGACCGGCTGCCGGTTGATCCCGGTGAAGGTCGCCCCCGGACCCCCGTCGACGCCGTAGACGTACGTGATCAGGTGGCCGCTGGAATCCAGGATCTCCGACCGCTGGGGCAGGCTGGACGCGCTGAATGGCAGCGCCGTGAAGCTGTTGGAAGCGTCCCGGACGGATACGCCGCCCTCCGCCACAATGGGGATCACGGTGGCGGCCGCGAGCACGCCAGCGACGACCGCCAGGAAAATCAGGCGGCCGAGCGCTCCGGTCTTTGACAACCAATCCGCAGGATGCACGTCTAATAGAGTACGCGGGCCTGTGAAGTACTACCGCAACTGTCCGGAGACCAATGGCGACAAGCAGCCACTTTCGTTACGCTGAGGGTATGTTCGCAACCGAACGGTGACTAGTTCCGGACGTGCGTATAGTCCATGAGGACTATCTATGAAATGAGCACGCCGGGGACTTGGCATTCATGGCCGAAGTTCCGTAAGTTGCATTGTCACGAACAGATAACCGTACGGGGTGGCCGCACACCCCGTACGGGCAGCAATCCGTCAACGCAGACCGTCCGGGTACATGTGTGCCCGGCGATCAAGAGGAGTTGGGCACATGTGGATCAATGACTGGACCACACGCGCCGCCTGCAAGGGGACCGACCCTGACGAGCTGTTTGTCCAGGGTGCAGCCCAGAACCGCGCCAAGCTCATCTGCCGGGGCTGCCCGGTCCGTACCGAGTGCCTTGCGGACGCACTCGACAACGGCATTGAGTTCGGCGTCTGGGGCGGAATGACCGAACGCGAGCGGCGCGCGCTTCTTCGCCGTCGTCCCGACGTCGAGTCGTGGCGTGATCTGCTCGAGCGGGCCCGAGACCGCTACGAGCGCCAGGGCACGGTCGACGAGCTGGTCTCCAGCAACTGATCCTCGTCGAAGCCCGCTGGCAATGGCGCCAGCGCCCCCGGCGCGGCCCCCGGGGTTAGGTTCTCAGGGCCGAAAATCACCTAGTTACACAGAGATACTGCCCTGCCGGTTCCATCGCAGTGTGGGAAAGCTCACTGAGGTTCCCCAGACAGCGAGGCGCCGACCGTCCGCAGTCCGGCGAGGTCATGTACGTCCTCCGGCAGGGCAGGTACCTCCATGACGGGAACGGCGGGGTGCGCGGAGGTAAACGCGCTCGCCACCCGCCGCTCTCGTTCTCCCAGGCTCATGCGCGCCGCGTGCAACCGCAGCGCCGCCGCCGCGACCGCGTCAGCGGACGCCTGCGATGAGTCAGTCTCCGAAGACCCGTTAGGTGCCGACTCGAGGGTTTCCGCGGCCGCGAGAGACCGCGGGGCGGAGAGGGTTCCCGGGGCCCGGTGGACCCGGTTCAGGATCAGCCCGGCCAGCGGCATGCGCTCGGCATCCAGGCGCTCCACGAAATACGCCGCCTCGCGCAGCGCGTCCGGCTCCGGAGCCGCCACCACCAGGAACGACGTGCCCGGTGCCTGCAGCAGCTTGTAGGTCGCGTCGGCGCGTTCCCGGAACCCGCCGAACATCGTGTCGAAGGCGGTCACGAAGGTCTGCGCGTCCCGCAGCACCTGCGCGCCCAGGATCTTGGTCAGCGTGCCGGTCACCACCGAGAACCCGGCGTTGATCACCTTCGTGAACGGGCGGGTCGCCTTGGCGGGCGTCAGGAGCAGCTTGATCAGCCGCCCGTCCAGGAACCGCCCCAGCCGCTCCGGCGCGTCGAGGAAGTCCAGCGCGGACCGGGACGGCGGCGTGTCGACGACGATCAGGTCCCACTCGTCGGACTTGCGCAGCTGGCCCAGTTTCTCCATCGCCATGTACTCCTGCGTGCCCGCGAAACTGGACGAAAGAGCCTGGTAGAACGGGTTGGCCAGGATCTGCTCGGCGCGGGCCGGGTCCGAATGCGCCTCGACGATCTCGTCAAAAGTGCGCTTCATGTCGAGCATCATCGCGTACATCGACCCGCCGGGCTCCTCCGAGACGCCCTCGACCAGGCGCGGCGTGTTGTCCAGCGATGTCAGCCCCATCGACTGGGCCAGGCGCCGGGCCGGGTCCACGGTGAGCACGCACACCTGCCGGCCGCGCTCCGCGGCCCGCAGCCCGATCGCCGCGGCCGTTGTGGTCTTTCCCACGCCGCCGGACCCGCAGCACACGATGATGCGGGTGCGGCGGTCATCGATGATCCGGTCCGCTTCCAGGACCGGGTTATCGGTCAGAGCAGTGGTCGAGGTCATGCGGCCCCCTGATCCCGGAGTTCGGCCGCGAGCCGGTACAGCGCGGCCAGGTCGATAGCGTCGGTGAGCAGCGGCAGCTCGTAGAGGGGCTGGCCGGCCTCGGCGAGATCGTCCCGCTGGCCGTCCTGCAGCCGGACGCGCCTCGCGTGCTCCGCGAGTTCGTCTCCGAGGGACTTGGCCAGCTCATCGGCGGAATGCAGCCCGGCGCGGGTGAGGGACCCGGCGAGCGCGCTGACATCCGGGCCGGACTCGAGCTCCTCGCGGGGCAGCACCGCGGGCCGGGCCATGTTGACGATCACGCCGCCCACCTGCATGCCCTTGACGCCGCGGAGCTCGGCGATGCCGTCGAGCGTCTCCTGGACCGGCATCTCCTCCAGCGTGCAGACGAAATGCACTGCGGTCTGCGGCGACTTGATCACGTTGGCCACGCTGTCGGCGTGGGAGCGGATCGGGCCGACCTTGGCCAGGCCCGAGACCTCGGCGGAGACGTTCAGGAACCGCCCGATGCGGCCGGTGGGCGGGGCGTCCATCACCACCGCGTCGTAGGCGTGCCCGTTCCGGCCGCCCTTGCGGCGTACCGCCTCGGTCGCCTTCCCGGTGCACAGCACGTCCGACAGGCCCGGCGCGATCGTGGTCGCGAAGTCCACCATGCCGAGCTTGGTCAGGGCCCGCCCGGCGCTGCGCATGCCGTAGAACATCTGCAGGTAGTCCAGGAGCGCGCCCTCGGGGTCGATGGCCAGCGCGTACACGTCGCCGGTCTCGCCCTCGCCGCCCGGTCCTATCGCGATCTTGCGCTCGCCGTACGGGAGCGGCGGGCGGTCGAACAGCCGGGCAATGCCCTGCCGGCCCTCGGCCTCGATCAGCAGGACCTTCCGGCCGCCGCGCGCCAGTGCCAGCGCGAGAGCGGCGGCCACCGTGGTCTTTCCCGTGCCGCCTTTGCCCGTCACGACATGCAGCCGCACGCCGTCCCAGTCAGTATCCCTCGCGGTCACCGCACCGTTCCCTTCGTGCCTCTCAGGAGGAGGCTATCGGCTGAGCTGGCCCGGCGGGTGCCGGTCTGCCCCGGTATGACTTCCCACACTTGGCCCGAACGGATCATGGTGGCCGGGCCATAGCCTGTTGCACCCCCGCGGGCTTAGGCTGCCGTTATGGAAGCCGTCGTCGTCTTGATCGTGATCATCGTGGTCGCCGCGCTGGTACTGGCCGGGCGGTCGCTGCGGGTGGTCCAGCAGTACGAAAAGGGCATCGTGTACCGGTTCGGGCGAGTACTGCCCGAAGTGCGCGGTCCCGGGCTGACCATGCTGCGGCCCGTCGGCGACCGGATGCAGAAGGTCAACATGCAGATCGTCGCGATGGCGGTGCCCGCCCAGGACGGCATCACCCGCGACAACGTGACCGTCCGGGTCGACGCGGTCGTGTACTTCCGCGTGGTGGACCCGATCAAGGCCACCGTCAACGTGCAGAACTACATGTTCGCCATCCAGCAGCAGGCCCAGACGTCGCTACGGTCGATCATCGGCCAGTCCGAGATGGACCAGCTGCTGGCCGAGCGGGAGCAGATCAACTCCGAGCTGCGGCGGGTCATCGACGAGCCGACCGAGCAGCCGTGGGGCATCCGGGTCGAGCGGGTCGAGATCAAGGACGTGTCGCTGCCCGAGGGCATGAAGCGGTCCATGTCCCGCCAGGCCGAGGCCGAGCGGGAACGCCGGGCCCGCATCATCACCGCCGACGGCGAGTACCAGGCGTCCAAGCGGCTGGCCGCCGCCGCCAACGTGATGGCGAAGGATCCCGCGGCGCTTCAGCTGCGGCTGCTGCAGACGGTGGTCGAGGTCTCGGCCGAGAAGAACAGCACGCTGGTCATGCCGGTCCCGGTGGAGCTGCTGCGGTTCTTCGAGAAGATGACGCCGGGCGCCTCGGAATCCGCGGAGTCTCCGGCGCCCGCGGAAGACGTCGAGGACCTCGGCGACGCGGAGGTGGAGGAGGCCGAGCAGGCGATCGCGAAGCCCCCAGCGGCCGCGCCGCTGTCAAACGTGTCGGTCCCGGAGATCGGCGATCCGTCTGACCTGCCCGCCGCCGAGGTAGAGCCGGCCGCGGACTCCGAATCGCGTTCCATAGAGCGCTAGGGTTCCCTGTATGCAGAAATGGGAGTACGTAACTGTGCCGCTGCTGTCGCACGCGACGAAGCAGATTCTCGACAACTGGGGTGACGAAGGATACGAGCTGGTGAGCGTGATCCCCGGCCCGAACCCCGAGCAGCTCGTCGCCTACATGAAGCGGCCAAAGGAATGAGCGGAGTCGCGGAGCGGCTGGCCGGGCTCGGGCTGCGGCTGCCGGAGGTGGCGGCGCCGGTCGCGTCCTACGTGCCCGCCGTGCGTACCGGCAACCTCGTGTATACCTCGGGCCAGCTGCCGCTCGTGGACGGCAAGCTGCAGGCTACCGGCAAGGTCGGCGACACGGTCTCCGTGGAGGAGGCCACGGCCTGCGCCCGGACTGCGGCCCTCAACGCCCTGGCCGCCGCGGCGGCCTACGCGGGAGGCCTGGACGCGGTCAAGCGCGTGGTCAAGGTCGTCGTCTACGTGGCCAGCGCTCCGGACTTCACCAGCCAGGCCCAGGTGGCCAACGGAGCCAGCCAGCTGCTCATGGACGCGCTCGGCGACCCCGGGAAGCACGCGCGCAGCGCCGTCGGGATGGCGGTCCTGCCGCTCAACACGCCGGTCGAAGTCGAGATCATCGTCGAGGCCGCGTGAGCACTCGCATTCCCCTGAACAAACTGAAGGACGGCATCGCGGACCGGGTCGCCGGCATCGCCGAGGGCCGTATCGCCCCCGCCGAGGTCCGCCAGGCCTCCACCGTCATGATCCTCCGGGACGGTCCCGAGGTCCTCATGATGAAGAGGCCGGCGGCCATGTCGTTCGCCGCCGGGGCCTACGTGTTCCCCGGCGGCCGGGTGGACCCGGCCGACGCCGATCCGTCCATCGGGTGGCACGGGCCGGCGCCGTCGGCCTTCGCCGCCCGGCTCGGGGCCCCGGACGAGGACGTGGCGCGGGCCCTGGTGTGCGCTGCGATCCGGGAGACGTTCGAGGAGGCCGGGCTGCTGCTGGCCGGGGCCCCGGACGGGCCGGTGACGGTACCGTCCGGCGAGGCCTGGGAGGCCGACCGGGCGGAGCTGATCGCCGGGACGACCACGTTCGGCGAACTGCTGGCCCGCCGGGGCCTGGCGCTGCGCGCGGACCTGCTGGTGCCGTGGGCCCGGTGGATCACGCCCGAGGCCGAGCCGAAGCGGTACGACACCCGGTTCTTCGTCACCCGGCTTCCGGCCGGGCAGGAAGCGACCGGGCACGCCGCCGAGGCCGACCGCCTGGCCTGGGTCAACCCGGCCGACGGGCTGCGGGCGGCGCGGGACCACGAGATGTTCCTGATGCCGCCGACGGCGACGACGCTGAACGAGTTCGCCCGCCTGGGTGACGTCGGCGCCATTCTGGGGGAGGAACGGAGCATCGTCCCGATCCAGCCCCGGATCGTCGCCGAAGACGGGCAGCCGTGGCTGGAGATCCCCCCGGAAGCCGATTTCCCGGACGGAGTCCCCCGGTGAGCGGTATCCCGGATCCCTCCATCGACGGTTCGGGCAGCGAGCGCGCCACGTGCGTGCTCGCGCCCAACCCGTCCATGATGACGCTGGACGGCACCAATACCTGGATCGTCTCCGAGCCTGGTTCCTCCGGCGTCGTCGTCGTGGACCCGGGACCGGACGCCGAAGACGAGGGCGCGGAGGCGCACCTGCGGCGGGTGCTGGAACTGGCCACCGCGGGGGACCGGCGGGTGGCCCAGATCGTGCTGACGCACGGCCATCCCGACCACTGCGGCGGCGCCGCCCGCTTCGCCGAACTGTCCGGCGCGCCGGTCGGGGCCCTCGATCCCGCGCTGCGCCTGGGCAGCGAGGGATTCGCTCCCGGTGACGTGATCACCGCGGGCGGCTGCGAACTGCGGGTGGTGGGGACGCCGGGGCACTCGGCGGACTCCCTCAGCCTGCTCCTGGACGCCGACCACGCCCTGCTGACCGGGGACACCGTGCTCGGCCGGGGTACCGCGGTGATCGCGCAGGACGGAGGGCTGGGCGATTACCTGCGGACGCTGGAGGAATTGCGGAGCCTGGCGGCCGGCACGATCCGCTCCGGGGAACTCGAAGTTCTGCTGCCCGGCCACGGGCCGGTGCTGACGGATCCCGCCGGGACCCTCGATTACTACATCAGCCACCGCAAGGAACGGCTTGATCAGGTGCGGTCCGCGATCGACGCTGGTGCGCGGACCCCAGCTGACGTCGTAGCGACCGTCTACGCCGATGTAGACAAGTCGCTCTGGCCCGCGGCCGAGAAATCGGTCCGGGCCCAGATGGAGTACCTGGGAGCGCTCTAGCGAGCGCGCTTCTTCAGGCGCTCCTGGTCCAGGATGAGGACGGAGCGGGCCGAGATCTGCAGCCACCCGCGGGCGGCGAAGTCGGCCAGCGCCTTGTTGACGGTCTCGCGGGACGCGCCGACCAGCTGGGCCAGTTCCTCCTGGGTGAGGTCGTGGTGAACGTGCAGTCCGTCACCCTCCTGGGTGCCGAAGCGGTCGGCCAGGTCCAGCAGGTTCTTCGCGACGCGGCCCGGCACGTCGGTGAAGACCAGGTCCGCGACGACGTCGTTGGCGCGGCGCAGCCGCTGCACCAGGGCCCGCAGCATGTGCTGCGACACCTGGGGGCGCTCCTTCAGCAACGGCAGCAGGTGCTCGTGCCGCAGCGAGGCGAGCACCGCGTCGGTCACGGCGCTGGCGCTGGAAGTCCGGGGGCGAGGGTCAAACAGGGAAAGCTCGCCGAACATCTCTCCGGGGCCGATGACGCTCAGCAGGTTCTCCCGGCCGTCCGCCGCGGCCCGGGTGAGCTTCATCTTGCCGTCGAGAACGACGTATAGCGCGTCGCCGTCGTCACCCTCCATGAACAGGTGCTCGGCGCGGGAAAGCTTCACCTCAGTCATCTGGCGCCGAAGCGCCCGGGCGTCCTCGTCGTCAATGGCACTGAACAGGGGTGCCTTTTTGAGCACTCCTTCGGCGTTGTCCACCGGTCCTCCTTGTTGCAAAACTTGCTATAACCAAGTGTGATACATGCGGGTGCATGCTCCGTTCGTGGCACCAAGAGTATGACGGGTATGGCCGACTTGGGTGGCGGCATCCCTGCTGGTTTGACTGGATCCATACCCACGCCCCGCCTGTCCGTACCGGTCGCGGTTACTTTCCGTATCGGCTGCCTATCCCCACGGGCACCCGGGTCCCGTCCTGGGTCGCGGCGCCAGCGCCTAAAATCGCCGTCGCCAAAGTGTTAAAAGTGCCATATTCATGGATATATACCTCTCAAGCAGTCTCGCGACGTGTATTGATAGTTACACGGCGTTATGTAATGATCTTTGGTGGGGAGAACGGAAGAGCGCGGTTGCCGTCGAGAGGGTCCCGGCATGTTCATGGCACGGCGCGAGCCGTCGCGCGCGCAGCTCACGCTGCAACGGCGCGTCGACTTCCATATTGGGGAAGCCGTACGCGCGTCACTCGCGGGCAGTTACGACAAGGCGCAGGCACATTCGCAGAACGCGCTGTCGATCGGCCGCGAGCTCTACCGGAAGGAATGCCGTCACCGAGCCGACCTGGCGGCCGCGCTCGCCTGCCACGCGGGGAGCAGGGCGGCCTACGGGCGGATCGCCGACGCCGTGGCCCTGCTGACGGAGTCGGCCGGGCATTATGCCGTCCTGGCGCGCGACGATCCGGACGCCTACGAGGTGCGCCGGATCGACGTCCTGACCCGGGTGGCGCTGGCCTCGGACGCGGCCGGCAATACCGAAGGGGCGATCACCCTGCTCCGCGAGCTCATCCAGATGTACGACCAGGCCGCGGCGAGCGAGGAGCGTGACCTCGCCCGGGCCCGCGCCCGGTTCCACCTGGGACGGTGCCTGCTGAAGACGGGCGACCGGCCCGCGGCCCTGGCCGAACTGGACGCGGGGCTGGCCGACGCCGGGAGGGCGTGGGAACTGCTGCCGGACTCCGGCGCGGAAAACCCGACGCCGGAGGCCGGTGCCGGGGAGACCGCCGGCGACGAGGGCGGCGAAGGATCCTGGCTGGCCGCGACCCCGCGTTTCGTGCAGCTGACGGCGGCGGACTGGGCCGCGGCCGCGGGCCGCGCCATGGTCCTGCACGCCGAGGCGCGGCGCTGGCGCCCGGCCGCCCGCGCCGCGCACGTGGCGGTGCGCCTGTCGTCGGCCCTGGCCGCCCTGGGCGGCGACACCCGCCAGGAGCACTACGCCACCATCCGCGAGCGCGCCGATGCCATCTGGGCCCAGGCCCGGCAAGAGCAGCTGGCCGTGGAGTAAGCCGCCGGACGGCGGACAGGCAATAAAAAAGGGGGGCGGAACGCCCCCCTTGCCGAGTACGTCTTACGCGTTGGCGTTGTGGTCGACCAGGCGCTTGCGGGAGGCCTCGATCTCGGCCTCGGCGGCCTCGCGGCCGACCCACTTGATGCCTTCCACGGTCTTGCCGGGCTCAAGGTCCTTGTAGACCTCGAAGAAGTGCTGGATCTCCAGCCGGTCGAACTCGGGGACGTCGTTGATGTCCTTGAGGTGCTCCATGCGCGGGTCGCCGGCGGGCACGCAAAGGATCTTCTCGTCGTTGCCCTTCTCGTCGACCATCTCGAACATGCCAACCACGCGGGCGGTGATCAGGCAGCCGGGGAAGGTCGGCTCCTCAAGCAGCACGAGAACGTCGAGCGGGTCACCGTCGCCGCCGAGGGTGTCCTCGATGAACCCGTAGTCGGCCGGGTACCGGGTCGAGGTGGACAGCATGCGGTCCAGGCGGATGCGGCCAGAGTGGTGGTCGACCTCGTACTTGTTCCGCTGTCCCTTGGGGATCTCGATGACTACCTCGACGTCCATGCAATCACTCCGTGCGATAGATGCTGATTAACTACGTGTCGCCGGTCGAGGGGTCTGACCTGGCGCTGAGTGCCGCGACAGGGGGCGACGCGGGCCTAAAGTATGCGATAGTCCGCCCCGTGGCCGGGGGTTTTACCGGCAAAATGCCACCGGCGCCAGTGAGAGCGGACATCGGTGACAACGTCCGGAGCGGCATTTTTTCATCCCCGACGTGACCACTCTCACACGCTCAGATCCTATTGACTCCGCGGCGTCGTGGCACCGTCGAATGGGCGTACCGTAGGGACTGTGAGCAGCGCACAGATGATCGACTGGGACCTGGCGATCTCCACTGGCGTCCGGTTCGCCCGGCAAGGACCGCAGGTGAGCCTGGCGGAGGCGCGTGCGGTGGTGGCCGAGTTGCGGGGGCTGACCGCCGTGGTGCAGCAGCCCGTCCGCGAGGTGACGGGGCTGACCAGCCACGCCGACACCGGGCCCGTCGCCGTGGTGGACCGGCCGGGCTGGATCCGGGCGAACGTGGGCGGGTTCCGCGTCGTCCTCGAGCCGCTCGCCGACAAGCTGGCCGAGCGCGGGGCGTCGTCGCCCATACCCGCCGCGACCGGCGTGATCAACGCCGTCGGCTCCCGGGTTACGGCGGTCCAGACGGGCCTGATTCTCTCCTACCTGTCCTCCCGCGTCCTGGGCCAGTACGAACTGTTCCTGCCGCCCGGCGAGTCCGGGCCCCGGAACGGGGACGGCCCCAGCGTCGGCCGCCTGACCCTCGTCGCGCCGAACATCGTCACGGTCGAGCGCGAACTCGGCGTCGACCCGCACGACTTCCGCCGGTGGGTGTGCCTGCACGAGGAGACGCACCGGGTCCAGTTCACCAGCGTCCCGTGGCTGCGCGAGTACGTGCAGGGCATGATGACCGAGTTCCTGCTCGCCTCCGACCTCGATCCCGGTGCCATCGCGGACCGGCTGCGGGCGGCGGCCGGCGCGGTCGCCGACGCGGTCATGGGCAACGGCGACGGCGGCAGCCTCGTGGAAGCGGTCCAGACCCCCGAGCAGCGCCGGATCCTGGACAAGCTGACGGCCGTGATGACCCTGGTCGAGGGCCACGGCGACTACGTCATGGACGCCGTCGGCCCGAGCGTGGTCCCGAGCGTCAAGGAAATCCGCGAGAAGTTCAGCGAGCGCCGGGGCAGCCAGGGCCGGGTCGAGCAGACCATCCGCCGCATCCTCGGCATCGACCTGAAGATGAAGCAGTACGCCGAGGGCTCCAAGTTCGTGCGCACCGTCGTCGAGTCCGCCGGGATGAACCGGTTCAACCAGGTGTGGACGTCCCCGGAGACGCTCCCCACCCGGGACGAGATCGCCAACCCGTCCGACTGGCTGGCCCGGGTCGGCTAGGCCCGAAGAACCAGAACCCGTGGGTCCAGTTCCCGCCGTCGCCGCTGTCCGCAACGCTGTGCGCGAGTCGCTCGCCGACGCCGAACCCGGCGATCTCATCCTGGCCGCCTGCTCCGGCGGCGCCGATTCGCTGGCGCTGGCGGCCGCGCTGGCTTTCGTCGCCCCGAGGGCGGGCCTGCGCGCGGGCGGAGTCACCGTCGATCACGGTCTCCAGGACGGATCGGCGGAGAACGCGCGCAGGGTAACGGCCGCCCTGGGCTCGTTCGGGATGAATCCGGTGGTGAGCCGGGCCGTGACCGTGACCGGCGGGGGCGGGCCTGAAGCCGCCGCCCGCTCCGCCCGGTACCGGGCGCTGGAAGAGGCGGCCGCCGACACCGGCGCGACGGCCGTCCTGCTCGGCCACACCCTCGACGACCAGGCCGAGACGGTCCTGCTCGGGCTGGCCCGGGGATCGGGCGCGCGGTCCCTGTCCGGGATGCCGCCGCGCCGCGGGCTGTTCCGGCGGCCGCTGCTCGGCCTGCGGAGATCGGTCACGGGCGAGGCCTGCGCCGCCCTCGGCCTCCAGCCATGGCAGGACCCGCACAACGCCGACCGCCGGTTCGCCCGGGTGCGGGTCCGGCTGGACGCCCTGCCCGCGCTGGAGGCCGCGCTCGGACCGGGGGTGGCGGAGGCGCTGGCCCGGACGGCGGGCCAGCTGCGGGCCGACGCCGAGACCCTGGACGACCTCGCCGCCGAACGGATCTCCGCCGGCTCCCCGCTCGCCGCGGCCTCCCTGGAGGAGCTGCCGGAATCGGTCCGCGCGCGGGTGCTCCGCTCGGCGGCCATCGAGGCCGGGTGCCCGGCCGGGGCGCTGACCGCCGGGCACGTGGAGAAGGTGGCGGAACTGGTGACCGGCTGGCACGGCCAGCGCTGGATCGACCTCCCCGGCGGCATCCGGGCATCCCGACGTGAGGGGCATGTGTTGTTTGCAGGTAAGAAGGAGTCTTGATGGACGCCAATGACGTGGGACCTGAACTGAAAGAGGTCCTGATCACCGCGGATCAGCTCTCAGCGAAGGCGAGCGAGCTCGCGGCCCAGATCGACAGGGACTACGCCGGCCGGGATCTGCTGCTCGTCGGCGTGCTCAAGGGCGCGGTGATGGTGATGGCCGACCTGGCCCGGGCCATGCACCTGCCCGTGGAGATGGACTGGATGGCGGTGTCGTCTTACGGTTCGGGAACGAGATCCTCGGGCGTGGTCCGGATCCTGAAAGACCTGGACACCGACATCAGCGGCCGCGACGTGCTAATCGTCGAGGACATCATCGATTCCGGGCTGACGCTATCCTGGCTGGTCGGAAACCTGAAATCCCGGAATCCGGCGTCGGTCGCGGTATGCACGATGCTCCGGAAGCCCGCGGCGGCGCGGCTCGATATCGAGGTGGCCTACACCGGATTCGAGGTTCCGGACGAATTCGTGATCGGATACGGACTGGACTACGCGGAGAAGTACCGCAACCTGCCGTTCATCGGAACGCTCGCGCCAGACGTCGCCCGGTAACCCGGAGCGGGGGTCCGGAGGTGTCCCCCGGGTAAGCATGGCGGGAACACAACCCGCACATGATGGCGTTGATGTACCGTCAGGTAAATCTTTGTCGGCAACCAGCTGGTCAGGAGGGAACGGCCCCGAGCCGAGGGGGTCGCTCGCAATGGATTTGAAGCGTATTTTCCGAGGGCCCCTGCTGCTGGTCCTGCTAGCGGTGGTGGTTGTCTCCATCGCCCTGGGTTACGCGAACTCGGGCAGCAGCTACCAGCAGGTTGACACGTCGAAGGTCGTCCAGCTCATCGAGCAGGGCAAGGTCAAGTCCGCGATCATCACGGACAAGAACCAGACCATTCAGGTCACGCGGACGGACGGCAAGAAGTTCGAGGCCAGCTACGTCAGCGGCCAGCAGAACTTCCTGTTCCAGACGCTGCAGCAGCAGCAGAGCGCGGGCCACCTGCCCGACGGCTACAACGTGAAGGTCCCGCAGACCAACATCCTGGTGTCGGTCCTCAGCACGTTCGGCCCGATGGTCCTCATCGTCCTGATCTTCCTGTTCCTGATGACCCAGATGCAGGGCGGCGGGTCGCGCGTCATGAACTTCGGCAAGTCGCGCGCCAAACTGATCACGAAGGACACCCCCAAGACGACGTTCGCCGACGTGGCCGGCGCGGACGAGGCGATCGAGGAACTCCACGAGATCAAGGAGTTCCTGCAGAACCCGGCGAAGTTCCAGGCGATCGGCGCGAAGATCCCCAAG
>WRBL01000065.1 GCA_009784565.1 Streptosporangiales bacterium
CAGAGGATAGCGAGAAGTTTCGGGGCTGCCCGTAGGGGTTGCGGGGCTCGTCGTTAGAGCGCGAACAGCGTGAATGGTCGTCTAGTCCATTTCGATGACCATTAATTTGAGGCGCGTGTGGGATTAGGCCAGAACCCTGTTCCTGTGATTTAGCGTATTTACGCAGTTATCGACGAGTTTTTCGGAAGCGTATGCGGATGATGCCCCGGCTCTTCGGCGCGTGGAGGGAACCGGGTTACCCGGCCCGTGACACCTGCAAGACCCATTCACGGCCTTCCGCCGCTGATGCCCGCTGTCCCGGTCACCTGCGTCTGCAAGCCGGGCCCGACCGACCTCGTCGCCGACGCGACCGCCGAGTGGATGGCCTTGACCGCACTTCTGGTCGGTGGCCCCGGCCGTGGCGGTCGTCGAGGAGATGTTCACCGTGAACAGCGCGGCCTTGCGATCCGAGGAGGGGACGAGTGGGCCGGGCACCGTCCGCGATCCGGCGACATGCCCGGAGGGCCCGGCTAAGGCCGTGCGGGTGGCCGAGACGGCCGCCGCGTCGGTCTTGATCAGCCCGCTGTCCCGGGACAGCACGACAATCGCCGGATCGGACTACGGTGACGCGGAAGTCAGGTGGGAGGACCCCTCCTGCAGGTTGACCACCTTAGTCGACTGGGCGGCGGGGGGAAGGTAGGCCGAGGCCGTGTTGTTCGTGGCCTTCGACAGGGCGCTGGCGAACGGATCGAGCAGAACGATCGCGAGTAGCCAGAGGATGACTACCGGCCACCACAGCCGCCGCATCCAGGTCGCGAGCCGGTCATCCGGGGTCCGCGGGCCACGTCTCCGGCCCGTCCGCGAAGACCCTTGCATGGTCTCGTTCACGTCGTTATTGACCATGCAGTTAATAGTGCAACTATTGACCGGAAGGTCGATAAGCGGATCATGCGGGTCCGGCCCCATTTACCCCGCTATGGCAACACGGAGGGGGTCGGCCGACGAAGCTGAGGCGGCGTAGCTCGGGACCCTGGCCATGACGGTGCCGAAACTGGCGAGAACGAGGATCGGGGAGGACGGGCGGGCCGCACTGGCCCAGTTGCTCGACTTCCTTGACGGAACGGACCCGGGTCCCCGGCCGCTGGACCGGTACCCCAGCGAGGAGATCTCGCGCTGCCGCAGCCTGGAACGCCAACCGGTTCCGCGAATCCGGACGGGCTGGATAACAGCAACAAGCCAGTAGCCGGGTCGGCGGCGGCTCGCCGCAGCTGGGAGACAGGCCGACGCCGACGGTGCCACGAGACGGTGCCTGAACACCGGAAATGCGATTCTCGGATTGGGAGATATTTGGGAGATGATCTTCGCCCAGAACCTCTCCCAACCCTGTTCAACCGCGCTGAACGCCGAGTTCAGGTCCTGAAGTCAGTCCCTGCCGTCAGGCACCGGCTGAACCGTGTTCGTGGCCGCTACCTGCGAAAACCAGCGCGCGCTGGCCTTCGGGATCCGCTTCTGGGTGCCGAAGTCCACGTAGGTGAGGCCGAACCGCTTCTGGTAGCCGTAGGCCCACTCGAAGTTGTCCAGCAGGGACCAGGCGTAGTACCCGCGCAGCGGCGCGCCGTCGGCGATGGCCCGGGCCGCGGCCGACAGGTGCCCGTGGAAATACTCGATCCGCTCGACGTCGTTGACGATGCCCTCCGGGGTGACGTAGTCCTCGGCGGCGCGGCCGTTCTCGGTGACGTACAGCGGCAGCCCCGGGGCCTCCTTCGACACGCGCATGATGAGCTCGTACAGGGAGCCGGGGTCGATGACCCAGGGCCAGTTCATGTTCGTGGTCTTCATGCCGGAAGGCTGGTGCTCGACGACGCCGTCGAGATAGCCGGGCGCCTTGTACTCGTTCTTCTTCAGGTTCGACGGGTCGCCGGGGCGCAGGTACTGCGGGAAGTAGTAGTTCAGGCCGAGGAAGTCCAGCGGGGCGGAGATCAGCTCCAGGTCGCCGTCCTTGACCAGGTCCGCCTCGGGCACGTACGACGGGTCCGCCTCCGACGGGTACCGCCCGTGGACGATGGGGGATAGGTAGATGTCGTCGCCGGACGCTATCGCGGTGGTGCGCGCGGCCTCGGCCGAGGGGTCTCCCGCGTGCTGGTCCTCAACGCGGACGGTCCGGAAGTTCAGGGTGATGCCGATCTCGGAACCGGACGGCAGGGCGGCGCGCAGCGCCTTGACCGCCAGGCCGTGCCCGAGCAGCAGGTGGTGCGTGACGGCCCGGGCGGCGGCCGGGTCGGTCAGGCCGGGGGCGTGGTCGCCGGTCCGGTGCCCGAGCAGGGCGTAGCACAGCGGCTCGTTGAGGGTGATCCAGCGGCTGACCCGGTCGCCGAGGGCCTCGGCCACGGTGCCCGCGTAGTCGGCGAAGGCCTGGGCGGTGTCCCGGGACCGGAACCCTCCCTTGTCCTCCAGGGCCTGCGGCAGGTCCCAGTGGAACAGGGTGGCCGCGCCGGAGACGCCGCGCTCGGCCAGGGCGTCCAGGAGCCGCTTGTAGTAGTCGAGTCCGGCCTGGTTCACCTGGCCCGTGCCGTCGGGGAAGATCCGCGGCCAGGCGACTGAGAACCGGTAGGAGGACAGCCCGTAGGACTTCAGCAGGTCGGCGTCTTCCTCGTAACGGTGGTAGGAGTCGCAGGCGATGGCGCCGGTGTCGCCGCCGCGGACCTTGCCGGGAGTGCGGCTGAAGGTGTCCCACACCGACGGCCCGCGGCCGTCTTCGGCGACGGCCCCCTCCACCTGGTAGGAGGCGGTGGCCGCCCCCCAGGTGAACCCTTCCGGGAAGGTGAGGCCGGATGTGATTTCTGTCATGGTTCCTCCTTGACTCCCTGCAACGGCGAAGGCTAGCGTAAGCGCTTACACAAGGGTCTGTAAACGCTTACATGTCGGACAGGTTGCTGAGTTGGTAACGCTCTATGACGTCGCGCAGCGCGCGGGGGTGTCGATCGCCACCGTCTCGCGGGTCCTGCACGGCCATGCCCGCGTCCGGCAGGACACCCGGGACCGGGTGCTCGCGGCCGTCGAGGACCTCGGGTACGTGCCCGACGGCGCCGCGCAGAGCCTGGCCCGGAGCCGCAAGGACGTGATCGGGCTGGTGTGCGTGGAGCATTCCGGGCTCGATCTCCGGCAGTACGACAGCGAGGCCATGAGCCGCCTGTTCTACGACGGGGTGCTGCGGGGCGTGGAGGAGCGGCTGCGCGAGGACAGCTGGTCGCTGCTGCTGACCTTCCTGCGCGACGACGAGGAACTGGTGGCCGCTCGGCTGCTGGCCCTGTCGGGCAAGGTCGACGGGCTGCTGATCGGCGAGGGCGTGGTCCCGCCCGCGGTGATGGCCCGGCTGGCCAAGCGGCTGCCGGTGGTGGCCGTGGCCGGCGACCCGTCGCTGCGCGGCGTGGACGTCGTGTCGGCCGACAACTGGTCCGGGGCCCAGGCCGTCGCCGAGCACCTCATCGACGTTCACGGGGCCCGCCGCCTGTTCCACGTGGACGGGCCCGCCTCCGCCCCGGACGCCGTGATGCGGCGCGCGGCCCTGGACGTCGTCGTCGCCGCCCGGCCCGGCGCGGCGGTGACCGGGCGCTACGAGGGGCGCTTCAGCTTCCACAGCGGGGAGGAGGCGGCCGCGGTGCTGCTCGAGCGCCCGGGCGACCTGCCGGACGCGGTGCTGTGCGCCAACGACCAGACGGCCATCGGCCTGATGCGCGTGCTGCAGGCCGCGGGCGTCCGGATTCCCGCGGACGTCGCCGTGACCGGTTTCGACGACATCTTCCCGGCGAGCCTGTACGACCCGCCGCTGACCACCGTGCACCAGCCGATCCGGGAGCTCGGCCAGCGGTCGTGCGACCGGCTGATCGCGCGGATCTCCGGCCCCGCCCCGCGGCGCCGGATCGAGCTTCTCCCCGTCGAGCTGGTGCTGCGCGGCAGCTGCGGCTGCCCGCCCGGCACCTCCGAGCGCCGCGAGGTCGCCCGCCGCAAGCCCGGTGCCGTGCCGCCCGCGCCGCGGCCTCCGCCCGTCCGGGCAGCCAGCCGGTGAAGAGGGTCCTGACCAGGGGTTTTCATACCTCATACTGAAGTCCATCTCAAGGCCGCGCGGTCGGCGCGGCAGCGGTAGCGCGCGGGCACGGGCCCCGTAGGCGCCTGGACGACAGGAGAGAAGGCTCTTCACCTCCCGACGCCGACCTGTCGAAAGTTCGGCCGGACTGCTTTCGAAACTTTTCGTAAGAATGCAGCCGTTCATTCGTTAGGTAATCGCGACGTTGACGGGGGCAAGCTAACCGCAAGGTAGGCCGCCAGGGCAGGCGAGACCAGCAGGGACAAGGGAAATAACGGGTTAAATCCCTGCAAATTGGGTCTTGACCCGTCAACCCAGCGTCCTTACGATGAGCGGCACATCGAAACATCGGTCACACGATCACCGAAATATTTCTGAATCTGAAGGGTGCCGACAGCACCCGTTGACTTGAGTAAGGGTCCGATCTGAATGTTTGCCGAGCGGCTAGCACCGTCGCGGTTCGCTAGGGAGGTGACTGCCCCATGAGGTATGTGCTCCGGCGGATCGGGTTCTACCTGGTGACCGTGTGGGCCGCGGTCACCATCAACTTCTTCATCCCGCGCCTGATGCCCGGCAACCCGGTTGACATCATGGTGTCCAAGCTGTCGGCCAACGGCGGGCTGGTCAACCCCGGGACGGTGGCGTCGCTGCGGGCCCAGTTCGGGATGGGAGCGAACACCTCGCTGCTGTCCCAGTACTTCCAGTACTGGGACCAGCTCTTCCACGGGAACCTCGGCAAGTCGATCGGGCAGTACCCGGCCACAGTGGTCAGCGTCATCGGGCAGCACCTGCCCTGGACGATCGGGCTGATCGGGTCGGCGGTCGTCATCGCCTTCATCGTGGGCACGGTCATCGGGACCTACTCGGCCTGGCGCCGGGGCACGTGGCTGGACTCGGCCCTGCCCGTCTCCGCGTTCCTGCAGGCGCTGCCCTACTTCTGGCTCGGCCTGGTGGCGGTTCAGGTCTTCGCCCTCAACCTCGGCTGGTTCCCGAGGGACCTCGGCGGCTCCACCCTGGGTGCGTCGACCACCATGAGCTGGTCCTTTGTCGGTGACGCGAGCTACCACGCCCTGCTTCCGGCCATCACGATCGTGCTGACGTCGCTGTCGGGCTGGATGGTCGGCCAGCGCAACATGATGATCACCACCCTGGACCAGGACTACGTGCTGGTCGCCCAGGCCAAGGGCGTCTCCCCGCGCCGGGTCATGTGGCTGTACGCGGCCCGCAACGCCATCCTGCCGCAGTTCGCCAGCTTCGCCGTCGCGCTCGGCCTGGTCGTCTCCGGTTCCCTGGTCGTCGAGCTGGTCTTCAACTACCCCGGGATCGGGACCCTGCTGCTCAACGCGGTGGGCAACGAGGACTACACGCTGATGCAGGGCATCTTCCTCGTCATCACCCTCACCGTGCTGGCCGCCAACTTCCTGGCGGACATCGCTTACGTGATCCTCGACCCGCGCGCGCGACAGGAGGCCTGAGGATGGCTGTCAACGCAACCCTCAACGCGCCGGAGGCCGAGCCGGTCACGGTGACGCAGGCCGGGGGCCGCAAGTTCTGGTCGGTGCTGACCCGGTCCAAGTGGGTGACCGTCGGGCTGGCCATCTTCGTGCTCTACGTGATCATGGCGATCATCGGGCCGATGATCGCCCCTTACGACCCCCAGGGCCAGGACTACACCGCGGTCATGCAGCCGCCGTCCCCCGCGCACTGGCTCGGCACCACCCAGCTCGGCCAGGACGTGCTCTCCCAGCTGCTGGTCGGATTCGGCCCCACGCTGGAACTCGGCTTCCTGGCCGGCGTGATCGCGACCGCGCTCTCGATCATCATCGGCGTCAGCAGCGGCTACTACGCGGGCAGCGCCGGCGAGGGCCTGTCCCTGCTGTCCAATGTCTTCCTGGTCATCCCGCAGCTGCCGCTGCTGGTCGTGATCTACGCCCTCGACCCGAAGGCGTCCCTGTGGGTCTACGCGGTAGCCCTGGCCGCCCTCGGCTGGGCCTGGGGCGCCCGGGTGCTGCGGGCCCAGACCATCGCCCTGGCCAACCAGGACTTCGTCCTGGCCGCCAAGGCCTCCGGCGAGCCCGCGTGGCGGATCATCCTGTTCGAGATCCTGCCGAATGAGCTTCCGGTCCTCGCCACCAGCTTCGTGTTCACGGTGATCGGCGCGATCGGCTCCTACGTCGCGCTCTCGTTCGTGGGACTGGTCAACCTGAGCAGCCAGAACTGGGGCGTCATGCTCTACTACGCCTTCAACGCCCAGGCCGTCAGCGAGAACGCCTGGTGGTGGTACGTGCCGCCCGGCATCGCCGTGGCCATCATCCTGCTCGGACTGGTCATGCTGAACTTCGGCATCGACGAGTTCATCAACCCGAGGCTGAAGGCGGCCGGGATCAGCCGCAAGCAGATGAAGGCCGCGAGCCTGAACCCGGGCGTCACCCCGGTCGTGCGCCGGGTCAGGGACACGGCCCCGGCGGGCGGGCCGGCCGGAGCGGAAACCGTCAGGTCGGCACGGAGGACCAAGTGAGCGCGGACACAACCGACAGGCAGCCGGTGCTGGACATCCGCGGCCTGTGCGTGGACTACGGGTACGGCGACGCCGCCACCCACGCCGTGATCGAGGCGGACCTGACCCTGCACCGCGGAGAGGTCGTCGGCCTGGCCGGCGAGAGCGGCAGCGGGAAATCGACCATCGCCTACGGCGCTACCCGGCTGCTGCGCCAGCCCGGTGTCGTTACCGACGGCATCGTGCGGTTCACCCCGGACGCGGGGAAGCCAGACGAGACCATCGACATCCTTGAGGCGTCCCCGCAGCAGCTGCGCGCCATCCGGTGGAGCGACATCGCCCTGGTGTTCCAGGCGGCGATGAACTCCCTGAACCCGGTGATGAGCGTCCAGGCCCAGCTGATCGACACCCTGGCCGCCCACGGCCGGGGCGCGAGCAGGCGCGAGCGGATCGACCGGGCGGGCGAGCTGCTGGAGCTGGTCGGGATCAGCCAGGACCGGCTGAAGAGCTTCCCCCACGAGCTGTCCGGCGGCATGAAGCAGCGTGTGATGATCGCCCTGGCCCTGGCGCTGGAGCCGCAGGTCGTCATCATGGACGAGCCCACGACCGCCCTGGACGTGGTCACCCAGCGGCAGATCATGGAACAGATCATGGGCCTGCGCGACCGGCTCGGGTTCTCGGTCCTGTTCATCACCCACGACCTGTCGCTGCTGCTGGAGATGGCCGACACCATCGCCATCATGTACGCGGGCCGGATCGTGGAGACGGCCCCGGCCCGGCAGCTGTTCCACGCGCCGCGGCACCCCTACACCGCCGCACTGCTGGACTCGTTCCCGTCGCTGCACGGCGAGCGCACGGTGATGACCGGTATCCCGGGCTCCCCGCCGGACATGCGCAAGCCGCCGGCCGGCTGCGCCTTCGCCGACCGCTGCAAGTTCGCGCTGGACCGCTGCACCGCCGATCAGCCGGTGCTGTCCAGCCCGGCAATCAAGGCCGACGGTCGCCGGCAGGTCGCCTGCTGGCTGCACGAGGAGAACGAGCTGCCCGAACCGCTGGCCGCGCCGGAACCGGCCGTCCAGGCCGCGGGCGCCGCGCCCGAAGGAGGGTCGAAATGACCGACGCCAACCCGGAAACGCAGGCGGTGCCGGTCGTGAACCGTCCGCGCGGCGAGGTGGTCCTGGAGGCCAAGGGCCTGACCAAGCACTTCAAGGTCCGCTCCAAGCCCCAGCGGGGCCAGCGGCGGACCCGGGGCATCGTGCATGCCTGCGAGGACGTGAACCTCACCCTGGAGGCCGGGCGCGTCACCGCGGTGGTGGGGGAGAGCGGGTCCGGCAAGACCACGGTCTCGCGGATGCTGGCCCAGCTGACCAAGCCGACCTCCGGAACGATCACGCTGGAGGGCAAGCCGGCCAAGGGCTACGGGCTGCGGGCCTACCGCCACAAGGTGCAGATGGTCTTCCAGGACCCGTTCGCCTCGCTGAACCCGGTACACAGCGTCCGCTACCACCTGGCCCGGCCCCTGAAGCTCCACAAGCGGGCCGGAGCCGGCAAAGAAGCGCTGGCCCAGGCCGTCGAGGCGCTGCTGACCCGGGTCAAGCTGGCCCCCACGAACCAGTACATCGACAAGCTGCCGCACGAGCTGTCCGGCGGCCAGCGCCAGCGGGTCGCCATCGCGCGGGCCCTGGCCGCGGGGCCGACGGTGCTCCTGGCCGATGAGCCGATCTCGATGCTGGACGTCTCGATCCGGCTCGGCATCCTCAACCTCCTGGGCGAGCTGCGCGACAACGAGAAGCTCGCGATGCTGTACGTCACCCACGACATCGCCTCGGCCCGGTACTTCGCCGACACGATGACCGTCATGTACGCGGGACGGGTCGTCGAGTCCGGGCCGAGCCTGGACGTGACCGACAACCCGCAGCACCCCTACACCCGGCTGCTGCTCGACGCGGCACCGGACCCGGAGCGGGAGACCCCGGCGACGATGCAGGCCCGGGGCTCGGCCCCCAGCCTGATCGACCCGCCGTCGGGCTGCCGGTTCCACCCCCGATGCCCCCTCGCCCTGCCGATCTGTTCCGAGCAGCAACCGCCGGACATATCGGTGGGCGAGGGTCATGTGGCCGCCTGCTGGCTGCGCCACGACGATTACAAAAACACAACCACAACAGCAACTGCCGGCGACTCGCCGGCCTGAATTGCGGAGCGATCATGAGATTCAAGGCATCGCTCGCCTCCCTCGCATGCGCGGTTAGCGTGCTCGGGCTGGCGGCGTGTAGCTCCTCGGGAGGCTCGTCGACGGCGAGCGGCTCGAGCAGCACGGCGGCGCCGTGCGCCACTGGAGCTTCCTCCTCTAAGGCTTCCGGTGCGGGCGGGTCCACCACCAGCGGCGGTTCCAAGACCACTCTGACCATGGAGCAGAGCCCCGTCTCCTCCGTGTCGCAGAACTACAACCCGTTCAACCAGACCTCGTCGGCGGGCAACACGCTGGGCTTCACCCAGATGATCTACGAGCCCCTGATGCAGTTCAACTTCCTGAAGCCGGGAAGCAAGCCCTACCCGTGGCTGGCCACCGACCTCAAGTGGTCCAACGGCGGCAAGACGATCACCTTCACGCTGCGCAAGGGCGTGAAGTTCAGCAACGGGGAGAAGTTCGACGCCTCCACGGCGGCGTGGGAGTTCAACCAGATCAAGAAGTACAAGGACATCAACACCTACGGGCTGCCGATTTCGAGCGCGTCCGCGCCGAACGCGACGACCCTGGTGGTCAACTTCACTTCCCCGCAGTACACGAACGAGTACGCCGTCGCGGGCCAGGTCGACATGGTTCCGCAGAAGGCCTGGTCCAAGGTCGGCGACCCCGGCCAGTACGCCGACCCCAAGCCGGCCGGCACCGGGCCCTACACCCTGAAGCAGTTCTCCTCCCAGGGCGTCACGCTCACCGCGAACCCCGGTTACTGGGGCGGCAAGCCGTCCATCCCGAACCTGGACTTCCCGACCTACTCCTCCAACACCCCCGCCAACCAGGCGCTGGAGGACGGGTCGCTGACCTGGGCCGGAAACTACGTCCAGAACATCCAGACGCAGTTCCTGGACAAGAGCCCGAACAACCACTGCTGGGACGTCGGCACCGGGACCGAGGACCTGTACCCGAACCTGACCACCTACCCGTTCGCGGGCAAGGACGGCCTGGCCGTCCGCCAGGCGATCTCCTACGGCGTCAACCGCCAGCAGATCTCCCAGGTCGGCGAGGGCGGCCAGCAGCCGCCGGTGCAGGGCCCGGGCTCGCTGACCGGCCTCACGCTGCCGAAGGACAAGCAGTACGTCACCTCGGCGACCGCCGGCCTTCAGGCCAAGACGGACACGGCCAAGGCCAAGCAGATCCTGCAGGCCGACGGCTGGAAGATGGGTTCTGACGGGTACTACGCCAAGAACGGCAAGACCCTCGAGTTCACCGTCGAGGACCCGAGCGAGTACAGCGACTTCATCGTGGACGACAACATCCTGGCGGCTCAGCTGAAGAAGGTCGGCATCAAGGTCGACGTCAAGGGGACCACGGTTCCCGGCTGGAACGCGGACCTCGCCGACGGCAACTTCAACGCGATGATGCACTGGACCAACGGCGGCACCACCCCGTACACCATGTACGACAACTGGCTGGACACGTCGCTGGACACCGGCGCGTCGGCCAAGGCCGCGACCGGTGACTTCGAGCGTTTCAGCGGCCCGGAGGCCGATAAGGGCACGGCCCTGCTGAAGGCCTACGCCGGGGTGGCCCCCACCGACACCGCGGGCCAGACCAAGTACGTCAGCCAGCTGGGCGAGCTCATGGCCAAGGACCTGCCGGTCATCCCGCTGTTCTACGGCGTGGCCTGGGGCGACTACAGCGACGCCAACTTCACCGGCTGGCCGTCGCCGTCGAACCCGTACGAGCCCATCCAGCCGAACGGCCCGTTCAACGAGTACACGGTCCTGCACCTGAAGCCGAAGAGCTAACCGCTCAGCGGCACCAGGCAATCCACCCGGTCGCGGCCCGCGAGGCCGCGGCCGGGTTCTGCTTTCCCGGCCTTTCCCGCGCCTACTCCGCCGGCTTGCGCTGCGCGGGCACGAAGATGGCGACGGGCGGCTTGCGCTGCGCCGGCACGGAGATGCTGGCGTCGGACTTGTCGTGCTTCGGCTTGAACTCCATGATTCTGTCCCCTGTCCTGCGATCGTCTTCGGTCTGCCGGGCCGGGCCAGACACTCCCCGCTGGCCCCGCCCTTCACCTGTATGAGCCCTGAGCCTCAGGAACACCAACAACTTTTCCGCAGAATCTTCCGAAAATGTCCCGTGCGCCCCGAGTGTGCTCAGCCGCCCCCCGCTCCGGCGGCGACCTCATTACCTATTGTGCCGGAAAGAATGCGTCCTGCGAACGCGAGTCGGGCAACACGCATGCCGGCCGTCTCATCCGCAAGCCCTCTTACCGGTACTGCGCCAGCGCGCTCCACAGCTCCGCGATGTCCGCCGGGCTCGTTCCGGCCCCGGCGGCCCGGTCGGCGACGTCGGAACCCAGCGGCACGGGAATGGCCGCCATGCACATGGTCGCGGTCCGCACGATCACGAGCTGGCTCCCGCAGTCCGCGCAGGTCCGGCGGGCGGAGTCCGGGCCGTCCCCGTCGATGGTCACGGCCGTGCCGCACGACGGGCATGACACGGTGTACTGGCGGACCCCGGCAATGGCTGACGACATGATGAATGCCCCCGAATATCAAACGTTGGTACAAATCCCCGAGGTCATATCATGACGTATCACGTACCACTGTGTCACGAGGGCGCGTCCGATTTAACGGGATATTCATGTGATAGATCGGATTACTCGGGCTTGCGGAAAGGCCCGGGGTCCGCGTGATCAGGGACCGCGGCGGTCGCGCCGGCCAGCGCGGCCGCCGCGGAACGGGCCGCCTCGACCGCCAGCGCGGCCGTGCCGCCGTCGATCCCCCCGCGCTCCGCGCACCACCGGGTCCACTCCGGCAGCAGCCGGATCGCGGGAGTGGCGTGCTCCCCGTAGTGCCCGTTGCGGATGAGCCGCGCCGCCGTCTGGATGCGGTGCGGCGAGCAGGCGAAGAACACCGGGTCGTCCACGTCCTTGTGCGGGCCCCACTGGTCGGTGATCGTGTCCACGGCCTCGGCCATGCCGGCGGTCACCGCCTCGCGGCCGTGCTGCCGGGCGTACCACTCGAGGAAGGCGTCGCGCTCGGCGTCCATGTCGACCACGAACGCCGCCGCCGGCTGGCGCCCGCGGAGCACCGACGCCGACACCTCGCGGGCCCGCCTCCGCTGGCGGTAGTACTCCCGCATCAGCTCCGCCGGCTCGTCACCCTTGACGTACTCGGCGAACGGGCCCGTCTCCAGGGGCTGGCGCAGCAGGCGGACGGCCAGGTCCGGCGGGCAGCCCTCCAGGTCCGCGCCGGCCGCGCGGGGGCCGACGGCGCCGCGCCAGTCCGCCAGGGCCTCCCCGGGAGACCCGAACGCCCCGGCCGCCACCACTTCGTCAATCCAGCAGGCGTCGATGTCCCAGGCGTACCAGTGCGTCCCGGCGGAGACGGACTCGTAGGTGAACGGGGCCGCGAGCAGGAACCGGCTCCCGTAGGAGTCGCGCGCGACCAGCGGTGCCCCCGCCGGGCGCAGGGCCGTCCCCGAGTCCGGCGACAGGCCCGGCTCGGCGTCCAGCCCGCGCTCCGCGAGCAGCTTGGCCGCCTGGGCGGTCTCGGCCAGCGCCGTGCCGTAAGGGTCCTGGATGGACGGGAAGTGCCGGGCCAGCCGCGTCGACCCGTCCGCCTCGTCGTAGGCGGGAGGCCGGGGCGCGGTCAGCGCGATCCCCCGCAGCAGGGACGCCAGGCCGCGCCAGTCACCGGAATCGAGGCTGGCGGCCAGGGCGGCCCCGGCCGCCTCGGTCAGCGCGACCAGCCACTGGGCGAACTGGTGCCCGTCTCGGTGCCGTCGCAGGCGCTCGTGCAGTTCGCCGCCCACGATCCGGGCGGTGAGATCCTCGGTCCCGACCGGGTCCGGAGGCCAGGACTCGGCCCGGGCCCGGGCGATCACCCGCTGGTGGGACTCGGGCCACCACGGCGCGGGGTCGGCGCCGCCGGCCATCCGGAAGGCCATCGCGCGCGCCGCGGGGTCCGGCCGCGGCGCCTGCTCCCGGCGCTGGGGGTTCCCGCTGACCCCCTGGCGCCGGGTCTTGCTCTTCGAAGAGTTCTTAGAGGAGTTTCGCTTCTTCGCCGACATCCGTTTCAGCGTAGCGCCCGGAAGCCGATTAGACCTTAAGCAGCGGGACGGTGTCGCATTTCACCAGCGGCACGGTGTCGTCGGGACGGCGCCGGGCGCGCCACGGAACCGGTTCCTGCCGCGTATCCCGTGAATTCCCCGGGCCCGGGCGGGCGATGTAGACCGGGCTCTGCAGGCGGATGCCGCGCATGTGAATGGAGCCGAGCAGGCGCTGCAGGTCGCCGTGGCTGTTGCGGTCCAGCGCATCCTCGGCCTGGAGGTCGTCCAGGCTGACCTCGTCCAACGGTTCCGCCCTCCGCGCCTGGCGGGGAATGACAGGCCGGAAAACCGGCCCGCCCGGGCCCCGGCGGCTCCCCGTGCCGCCCGGCCTGGCGTGCTTGCCTGAGTACGTCATTTGCTCGTGCCCCGTCCTGCGACCTGCGCCGTTCCCGCTCCGGCACCCGTGCGTTACGAGCCCACATTGTGCCAGAAGAATGGCGGGCGGCTTAACGTGCGACGGCCGTGTTCCCCGGCGGGCTCCGAGGAGAATCCCGCCAGATTCGCCATATTTGTAAATTTCTTATTAATCGGGCGGCTGACCCTAAATGTCAGCCGTGTTTCCCGGACCGGTAATGGAAAGGATTCCTGCCGGTCGCGCATGACTTCCCCCAGCCCGGACATGCCCGCCCGCGCGGCCCGGGACGTTCAGGACTCGGGCAGCGGAGAGCGCTGCAGGGGCACAAGCCGCATTAGGGCCTCCGCCCGGGCCGCCTGCGTGTCCCCGGCGGTCTCCGGCGCCTGCGCCCCCGGCTCCGGGGCGGCGTCCGCCCCTGATACCGGGCCCGGCGCGGCCGGGATGGCCGAGTCTCCCGCGATTCGCGGAGCGGGAATCCGTGGCCCGGCGCGGTGCCGGCCGCCGGCGCCGCCCGGCCCGCCCGAGAGCGGTGTCTTGATGGTCGTGCCCCTCAGCGAAACCGGCTTCGCGTGCTTCGGCGAGTACCCCATGATGCGTTCTCGTCCCGTTCTGTCGTCGCTGCCGATGTGCCTTTCATACCCACTGCGCGGCGATTGTCCCCTCCTGTGGCGGTGTCACCTACTGGGAGTGCGATGCACAAAACGCCGGAGCCCGCTTCCCACTTGGGAAAACGGGCTCCGGGACGAACGCACAAAAAATCAGTGACCCGAAGACGTCCACCGGCGGCTGCGCCCGTACACCTCGCTGGAGTACAGGGTGGCCGGCGCCGCCGCGCCCCCTTCGGCCACGGTGGGCAGCTGGAACCACTGCACCCTGACCGTCGTCTCGCCCGGCCCGGCGCCGGGGTCGACGTCGAAGATGGCGTACCCGTGGGCGTCGCCGCTGTCCACCTGGGCCGACCAGGTCGCGTCCTCGACCGCGTCGCGCCCGTTGACCGTGCACCACAGGTCGGCCTGCCGGACCCCGGTGGCCGAATCGGTGGTGTAGCCGTAGGTGCTGTTCGCGCCGCCGCCGCCGAGGATGTAGAAGACGGTGCCCTTGCTGGTGTCGGTGACCTTCCGCCCGCCCACCGTCGCCGTGGCGCCGGAGACCACCGACGGCCGCCGCGTGTCGATCGCCTGCCCGGCGGAGTAGGAGGTGCCGTTCTCGGTGAAAGCGGCGGTCACCGTCCCGTGCGCGCCGCTGTCGTACCCGCGCACCGGGTAGGACCGCTCGTACACGTGCTCGTGCCCGGACAGGACCAGGTCCACCTCGTAGGCATCGAACAGCGGCAGCCACGTCTTCCGGATGCCGAGGTCGGTGCCGTTGCCGTTGGTGTTGGACGACAGCGGGCAGTGGTGCATGAACACGACGATCAGGTCCACCGACTCGTCCTGCCGGGCCTTCTTCAGCGTCCGCTCCAGCCACAGGGTCTGCTGGTTCGGGTACTGGCCGCCGGGAACCAGGGAGTCGGACGCGCCGGGCACCACCGAGCCGGTGTACTCGTACCCGGTGTTGACCGTGCCGGCGTGGATGGTCAGGCCCGAGCTGTAGGTGGTGGTCGTCGTCTCGCTGATCTGGTCACCCTGGTAGGTGATGTCGTCGGCGTCCAGGGAGATGAAGAAGACGGTGCCGACCTGGAAGGAGTAGAAGCTGCCCCGCAGGTGGTTGCCGTCGTAGTTCCGCACGTTGTTGTCGGGCAGGACGAAACGGGAGTGGTAGTGCCCGTTGCCGTAGGGGCCGTTCCAGTACGCGTCCGACGACGGCTTCCCGTCCCGGCCGGATCCGCCGAGCTCGTTCTCGTGGTTGCCGAGGGCGGGCATCCACGGCCGGCTGGCCGAGGAGTGCGCCATGTTCACGGCGAAGTCGCGCCACGCCGTGGGCGCGTTCCCCGGCGCCAGGTTGCCGTAGCACAGGTCGCCGTTGAGCAGGTGGAACAGTGGCGCGCCCTTCCCGTCGCCGGGGTTCTCGATCGCCGCGACGGTGTAGACCGAGGTGTCGTTGGCCTCGCTGGTGATGGACTGGCCGGACGCGCTCTTGTCCGCCTCCGGGGACCCGAGGTCGCCGAAGCTGGAGAACCGATAGGCGAACCGGCCGGTGCCCGCCGTGGTGAACGACGCGCCCGCCGTCGACGCGCGGGCCGCGCCGTCGGTCACCTCGTAGTGGTACTTGGTGTTCGGCTTCAGGCCGGTCAGCGGCACGTGGTAGTGGTACGTCGTGAAGCCGGACGGGCCGTCGGTGAAGCTGACCGCGGTCGCGCCCCGGTGCTGCGCGGACGCCAGGTCCAGCGGCGCCGGCTTGGGCAGGCGCACCACGGTGCCGGGGTTCCCGGCCGTGATCGGCTTCGTGGAGTAGGCCAGGGCCGGGGCGGGCTGCTCCCTGGTACCGGGAGCCGACCACGACACCGTGACCTGCGACGACGGGTCGGAGCCCCAGGTGAGACGGAGCTGCTCGGGCCCGGTCGTCGTCGGGAGCGGAAGGGACGTCACGGTGGACGTGGTGGCCGCGGCCGCGTGCCCGGCGTCGATGGCGCCGCCCACGGTGCCGATCGTCGCGCCGACCGCGAGCGTGCCCCCGATGAACCCGCGCCGGGAGAAAGCGGCCCGGTCGTGGTCCGGGACGTTGTGGTCCGCGTCGGCCAGGGAATGTGTCAGTGAAGAGTCACCCATGTACCGGGACCGTAGCCCCGGCACGTGAACGAGGCCGGGCTAGTTCCCGACGAATCAGCGAACGTCCTCTGCCACTCCTCTGCGCCCTCGCGGCTTTAATGAGTGGCCCCGAACGCCGCCGGGCGTTAAGTTCGTGAGCTTGTGGGCCAGCCAGACGACGATCCGCCGGAACCGGACCTGCGCGGCCCGTGGCGGTACCTGTGGTGGCTCGCCGCCCGGTACCGGTGGAACCTCCTTTTCTCTGCCGTCTCGCACGGGACGTGGCTCGCGGCGATGGGCGCGACGCCCGGCCTGATCGGGGAGGCCGTCAACGACGGCCTGATCGCCCGGAACCAGGCCGCGCTGACCGGGTGGGGGATCGCCGTGCTCGGCCTGGGCGTTGTCCAGGCCGCGTGCGCGCTGATGGGCGACCGCCTCGCCTTCGTCGCGAAAATCGGCAGCGGCCACACGACCTTGCGGCTGGTCACCGCCCAGGTCTGTCGCCTCGGCGCGGATGTCGGCCGGCGGACGTCGGCCGGGGATCTGGTCACCGTCGGCGTCTCCGACATCACGCTGCTCGGCCAGGCGATGGAGAGCGCCACGCGCGGCGCGGGAGCGGCGGCCGCGTCCGCGGTCATCGCGGCGCTGATGCTCACCGCGTCGTGGCCGGTCGGCCTGCTGGTCCTGGCCGGGGTGCCGGCCATCCTGCTGGCCACCACCCGGATCGGCCGGCTGCTGCGCGCGCGGCAGGACCAGATGCGGACCAGCCAGCGCGAGCTTACCGACCAGGCCGTGGACATCGTGCGGGGGCTGCGGGTCCTGCGCGGCTTCGGCGGGGAGGAGATCGTCGCCGCCCGCTACGTCGCCGGATCCCAGCGGCTCCGGTCCGCGGCGCTGCGCCAGGCCCGGGCGACGGCCCTGCTCAAGGCGTCCAGCACGTTCCTGCCGGGCCTGCTGCTCGTCGGCGTGGTGGCGCTATCGTCGGCGTTCGTGCTGGCCCGGAGCCTGAGCGCCGGCCAGATGGTGGCCTTCTACGGCTACGCCACGTTTCTCGCCGTCCCCGTGACCTGGATGACGGGCACCGTGAGCCGTCTCATGCGGGCCCATGTGGCCGCCGCGCACATCATCCGGCTGCTGCGCGCCGCGCCCGCGATCACCTCCGGGCCGTCGCCCGCCCCGATGCCGGGCCCCGGAGGGAATCTCGCCGACGCCGAGTCCGGGCTTGAGATCCCGGCGGGGCGGCTCACCGCCGTCGCCTGCACCGCCGCCGACACGGGACGGCTGGCGGACCGGCTCGGACGGTACGCCGACGCCGCCGGCGTCACCTACGGCGGCGTGCCGCTGCCGGACCTGCCGCTCGACGGCGTCCGCGAGCGGATTCTCGTCGCCGCCCCCGACGCGCGGCTGTTCGCCGGGACCCTGCGCGGAGAACTCGATCCCGGCGGCACGCTGGACGGCGACGGAGCGGACGCGCCGCTGTGGGCGGCGGTCGACGCGGCCGCCGGCCGGGACATCATCGAGGCGCTGCCGGAGCGGTTCGCCACCGTGACCGGGGCGGGCGGGCAGGGCTTCTCCGGCGGCCAGCAGCAGCGGCTGCGGCTCGCCCGGGCCCTGATGGCCGGCCCGGACGCGCTGATCCTGGTCGATCCCGCCAGCGCGGTCGACGCGCACACCGAAGCCGCGATGGCCGACGGCGTCGCGCGCCTGCGCCAGGGCCGGACCACGGTCGTCTTCACCACCAGCCTCCTGCTGCTGGGCCGCGCGGATCACGTCGTCCTGGTCGTCGACGGCGAGGTCGCCGCGGAGGGGAGCCATGAGTCCCTGCTGGCGGACGCGCGGTACCGGTCCCTGATCGACCGCGGCACGGCGGGCGCGGCGAACGGCGAGGGCCAGTGAGCGCGCTGCCCGTCGCGGGCCGGCGCGAACTGGCCGGCTGGGCCCGGGGCGTGATCCGGGGCCGCGGCCGGGAACTCGCCGGAGTGATCGCGCTGCAGTCCGCCGGGTCGATCGCCGGGCTCCTGCCCCCGTGGCTGCTCGGCCGCCTGGTCGCGGATGTGTCCCGGGGCCACGACACCGTCGCGGTGACCGTCGCCGAGATCCTCGCCGCCCTCGTGGCGCAGTCGGTACTGGCCCGGTTCGCGATGCAGGCGGCCGCCTCGTTCGGAGAGAAGGTCCTGGCCGGGCTGCGCGAGGACTTCATCTCGGACCTGCTGGCCCTGCCGCCGGGCATCGCCGAGGACGCCGACACCGGAGACCTGATCACCCGCACCACCCGGGACTGCGATCTGCTGTCGGACACGCTGCGCAGCGCGCTCCCGTCGATGCTGACCTCGGTCGGCACCGTCGTGTTCACGCTCTGCGCCCTGGTGCTCGCGGGCCCGCTGCTCCTGCTGCCCTACCTGGTCGCGGTCCCGTCGCTGGCCGCCGCCGTCCGCTGGTACCTGCGGCGCAGCCACGCCGCCTACCTGCGGGAGGCCGCCTCCTACTCCACGCTGACCGAGTCGCTCGCCGAGACCGTCGAGGGCGCCCGGACCGTCGAGGCGCTGCGGCTGGCCGGCCGCCGCCTGGACCGGGCCGGCGCCGACATCACCGCCTCCCGCGAGGCCGCCTACTACACGCGGCGGCTGCGCAGCGTCTTCTGGCCGGTGTGCGACACCAGCTACGCCCTGCCCGTCGCCGCGATGATCATCGGCGGCGGCGCGCTCTACCTGCACGGCATGGTGTCGCTCGCCGCCGTGACCGCCGCGATCCTGTACGCCTCCCAGCTGTCGGGGCCGCTGGACCAGATGATGTTCTGGTCCGACGAACTCCAGTCCGCGGCCGCGGCCCTGGCCCGTCTCCTGGGCATCGCCCGGTTCAGCGAATCCGCCGCGACGGCCGATGACGCGTTCCTGCCCGAAGGGCCGTCCGGAGGGGACGTGGCGGTCCGGGACCTGCGCTACGCCTACCAGCCCGGCCAGGACGTGCTGCGCGGCCTCGACCTGGACATCTCCCGCGGGGAGCGGCTCGCCATCGTCGGCCCGTCGGGAGCGGGCAAGTCAACCCTGGCCAAGCTCCTGGCGGGCATCTACGAGCCCACGGTCGGCCAGGTCACCATTGGCGGGCAGGACATCGCCGGCCTGCCTCCGGCCCGGCGGCGCGGCGCCGTCGCCCTCGTCACCCAGGAGCACCACGTGTTCCGCGGGACGCTCCGCGACAACCTGGTCATCGCGCGCCCCGGGGCCGCCGACGACGACGTCACCGCGGCGCTGGACACGGTGGACGCGGGGGACTGGGCTCGCGAACTGGGCCTGGACACCGTCATCGGCCCCGGCGGGCACGCCCTGGACCTGGCCCGGGTGCAGCAGATCGCGCTGGCCCGGCTCGTCCTGGCCGACCCGGACACCCTCATCCTGGACGAGGCGACGTCGCTGCTGAACCTGCGGGCCGCCCGGCACCTGGAACGGTCCCTGGCCGCGGTCCTGAAGGGCCGCACCGTGATCGCCATCGCGCACCGCCTGCACACCGCCGCCGACGCCGACCGGATCGCGGTCCTCGACGGCGGCCGCGTCACCGAACTGGGCACCCACGAGGAACTCCTCGCCCGCGACGGCGGCTACGCCTCCCTCTGGCGCGCCTGGAGCGGGCCGGCTCAGTAGCCCATCCACGCGCGGGTGCCGAAGCTTTCGCATGACCGCGCGGCGACTTCGCCCGCGAACCGCAGCGCCGCCGTGAACGCCGTCTCGTCCAGGACTTCGCCGCCGGATGCGATCGCGTGCAGGAACGCGCCGTGGAACACGTCGCCCGCGCCCAGGGTGTCGGCGACCTCGGCGGCCGGGACCGGCACGGTCCCGGCGAGCCCGTCCGGCCCGGCCCAGGCGACCGGCCGCGGCCCGTCGGTCACCGCCGCCCACCGCACACCGGCGCGCAGCAGGAACTCCAGCACGTCCTGCCCAGAGCCGGGCGGCCGGAAATCAGCGGAGCAGACCGCCACGTCGACGCAGGGGAGGAGCGCGGCGGTGTTGCCCTTCCAGCTGCCGCCGTCCAGGACGCACGGCACGCCGCGCGCCCGGGCCTCCCGCGCGGCGGCGTCCGCGAGCGCCGGATGGTGCCCGTCCACGAGCACGGCCCGCGCCTCGCTCACCAGGGACGGCAGGCCGGCCGGGGGAGCGACCGCGCGCCCGGCGGCGTTCCGGGAGACCACGCTGCGGTCCCCGGTCGCCGCCGTGACCACGATCGAGGAGACCGGCGGCGGCCGGTCATCGTCGCCGGCCGCGTCGGCCAGGCGCACTCCCGCCCGGCCGAGGTCGGCCCGGACCCCCGCCGCCAGCGGGTGCCGCCCGACCCCGGTGACCAGGGTGGCGTCCCCGCCGAGATGCGCGAACGTCACGGCGGCGTTGGCGGCGGGCCCGCCCGCCGCGATCGTCTGGTCCAGCGCGGTGACCTTCTCGTTCGCCCCGGGCACACGCTCGACGGCCTGGAGGACGTCGAGCGTGCACAATCCGGCGAACAGCGCGGTGATCGAGGAACCCACGCCCCCGTGGTACCCGTTTAGTGCTTCCCGCCCCGCGCGGCGACGGCGAGTCCGCGCTTGCGGCGCGGGCCGTTCTCGGGCGCGGCGTGCCGCCCGACGCTGGGCGCGGTGACCCCGGCGGCCGCGTGGCCGGCGGCCCCGGCCTCCCTGAGCGAGCCGGGCTTGGCGTGCTTCGGCGTGTACCCCATGACTGCCTCCCGCGTAACCGTCTCTCCGTTCATCGAGACCCATGCTGCCACGGGGGTATGACATTCCAGCGGGTCCTAGGCCCTGTGCCGGCGATAAATTCCGATCATTTTTTCGCCAGGTACGCCTGAGTTGGCCCCTGGACTGAACGTCCCATGGGAAATATGCCTGAGGTCCCGCCTGACCAGGACGTTTGCCCCGTGCCCGGCGATACGCCGCGACCGAGACTAGAGACGTAGCCACGACAAGCAAGGAAGCGATCGACATGACTGCCAACATCGTCACCGCGATCATCGGCGAACCCGCGAAGCGCACCAACCTTCCCGTCTGGGAGACCCTCAAGAGCTCGAAGCTGGCGTCGCTGGTCTGGACGGCCATGCGGGTCTGGCTCGGCGTCATGTGGATCCAGGCCGGCGCCGCGAAGCTGTGGGGTGCCGAGGCCGCCGGGTTCATCCACCACAACGGCGCGGCCGTCGCCGGGTTCGCGGCCCACGGCACGCCCGCCTACTCCTGGTGGGGCTCGTTCCTCACCGGGTTCGTCGCCCCGAACGCCGGAGCCCTCGGCGTCCTCATCGCGGTCAGCGAGTTCGCGATCGGGATCGCCCTGGTGGCGGGCCTGTTCACCCGGGTCGCCGCGCTCGGCAGCCTGGCCCTCCTGTTCACCTACGTCATGTCGGGCACCGCGAGCGTCTGCGCCTTCTACGCCCTGTTCGCGATCGTCATCCTGGTCATGTGGCGGACCTCCAGCTGGATCGGCGTCGACGGACTCATCGCCGCCTACCGCCAGCGCCACCCGGACCTGCTCGCCGGCCGCCTGCGCTTCCCGCGCCGGCACACCCCGGCCCGGCCCGCGGCGATCTAAGCGGAACGACCTGAACCGGCGGGGCCCAGCGCGGGCCCCGCCTCACGTTTCTCCCGCCGCGTGCGTCTGCCTGACGTAAGCCGAAGTCGGGGAGAGCATTGACAACCATGCAGCAGCCGTTCGAGAAAGTCGTGGAGCAGCACGGCGGGACCGTCCTGCGCGTGTGCCGGGTCCTCCTGGCCAGTCATGACGCCGAGGACGCGTGGTCGGAGACGTTCCTGGCCGCGTTGCGCGCCTACCCGGGCCTGCCGGAGACCGCCAACGTCGAGGCCTGGCTGGTGACGATCGCCCGCCGCAAGGCCATCGACGTCCTCCGGGCCCGCCAGCGACGGCCCGTGCCCACCGGCGACGTCCCCGAACCAGAACCAGCACCCGGCCCGGACGACGACCCGGGCCTGTGGCAGGCCGTCGCGGCCCTGCCCGGCAAGCAGCGCCAGGCCGTGGCCTACCACTACGTCGCCGGCCTGCCCTACGCCGAGATCGCCGCGATCCTCGGCGGCACCGCCGACGCGGCCCGCCGCGCCGCGGCCGACGGCATCAGGAACCTGCGCCAGACCTACCCGGAGGCGGTAGCGAAATGACCGAAGACGCCACCCTCACCAGGCTCAAGGACCGCCTGGACCTCGCCGCCGACGCCGAGGGCCTCCTCGACGTCGCCTACACCACCGTCGACTCCCCGGTAGGCACGCTCCTGCTCGCCGCCACGCCCAAGGGGCTGGTCCGCGTCGCCTACGCCGCCGAGAACCACGACCGCGTGCTGGAGACCCTGGCCCGGCGGCTCAGCCCGCGCGTCCTGAAGGCGCCGAAGCGCCTGGACCCCGCCGCCCGTGAACTCGGCGAGTACTTCGCGGGCCGCCGCCGGGCCTTCGACCTCACCCTGGACCTGTCCCTGTCCAAAGGGTTCCGTCAGCTCGTCCAGCGGCACCTGCCGGAGATCGGCTACGGGCAGACCCGCACCTACGGCCAGGTCGCCGAGCTCGTCGGCAACCCGAAGGCGGTCCGCGCCGTCGGCACCGCCTGCGCCACCAACCCGCTCCCGGTCGTCGTCCCCTGCCACCGGGTCCTGAAGGCCGACGGAACC
>WRBL01000066.1 GCA_009784565.1 Streptosporangiales bacterium
GCGCGAGTCGAGCCCGGCCGCGAGCAGGATCACTTGCCGGCATCCCGCGCCGACCGCCGTGAGCAGGAAATCGTCGAAGAACCGGGTGCGGAGGACGGCGTGGGACGCGAAGGCCGCGCCGAGGGAGGCCGACGACCGGTCCCGGACCGCCCGGGCCTCGTCGGCGGCGAACGCGGCGGGGGCGGCCTCAAGGAATGCCTGGGCGTACGGGTCGTCGAACAGCCGGTCGGCCCGGCCACTCTCCCCCGCCCTGATCATCGCCATGCCCAGCGCGGTCTTGCCGACGCCGCGCAGTGGCGTGTCGCGCTCCATCAGCCGCCTCCTGACCCCGACGTCACTACGAAACTATCCCGGTTCGCGGAGAGCGGCGCAGAGGCCGGCGATCGCGGCGGGGAACGCGCGGGGCGAGGGGCAGCCGTAGCCGACGGTCAGCGCGGGGGCGTGGCCGATGCCCGGCGCGGCCGCGCACGGGGCGAGTCCCTGGACCTCGACCCCGCGGTGCAGGGCGCGGCCGATGGCGGTCTCCTCCGTCAGTCCCGGCGGCAGTTCGACGAGGGCGTGCAGTCCGGCCGCGATCCCGCTGACCCGGGCGGCGGGTGCCTCCCGACGAAGAGCGGAGACGAGCTCATCGCGGCGGCGCCGGCAGGCGAGCCGGGCCTGCCGTACCTGCCGGTCGTAGCCGCTGGAGGTGATGAACTCGGCGAGGGTGAGCTGCCCGATCACGTCCGGGCCTCCCCGGACGAGTCTCGCCGCGCTGATGACGTCGTCGACCAGTCGCGCCGGGAGCGCCAGCCAGCCGAGGCGCAGCCCGGGGGCGAGGGCCTTGCTCGCGGTGCCGCCGTAGACGACGTGCCGGGGCGCGAGGGCGTGCAGGGCGCCGACCGGGTGCCGGTCGTAGCGGAACTCGCCGTCGTAGTCGTCCTCGATCAGCAACGCCCCGGTTCCGGCCGCCCATTCGGCGAACCGCCGCCGGCGTTCCGGGCTGAGGGTCACGCCGAGCGGGAACTGGTGCGCGGGCGTCAGCAGCGCGGCGCCCGCGTCCGCGAGCACCGCGTCCGACGGCACCGCCCCGTCGCCGTCGACCGGCAGCGGCGCCAGGCGCAGCCCCGACCCGGCGATGACCCGCTGATGCTCGGGAAGCCCGAACTCCTCGACGGCGATCGCGGACACGTCCCGGCCCCGCAGCACCCGGCCCAGCAGCGCCAGCCCGTGGGCGAACCCCGAGCACACCACGATCTGCTCCGGGCTGACGCTGACACCCCGCGCCCGGGCCAGGTACCCGGCCAGGGCCTCTCGCAGGACCGGCGCGCCCCGGGGATCCGGATACCCAAGGGACGAAACGGATGATGCGTTCAGTGCCCGGCGGCCCGCGGCCAGCCAGTCCCGCCGGGGAAAGGCGGTCAGGTCCGGCAACCCCGGATGCAGCGGGTACCGGGGCCGGGGCGGCGACGCCGGTTCCCGGTGGGCGGCTTCGGCGGCCGGGGCCGGATGCTCCGCGATCCAGGTTCCGGCACCGGTGCGGGCGGTGAGCCAGCCTTCTGCGGTCAGCTGCGCGTACACGCCGGCGACGGTGTTCCGCGCGATCCCCAGGTCGGCGGCGAGGGACCGGGAGGCGGGCAGCCGGGTGCCGGGGGTGAGCCGCCCGTCGCGGACGGCGGCGCGCAGCCCGTCCTCCAGCGCCCGCCCGGGACGGGAACCGAACTGGTCCAGGTCCAGGTGAAGGTCGGGATTGGCCCAGTGTTGTCTCATGCTTTTGGACCATACAGCTGGGCCGTCCGGGGGCTACCGTGACCGTATGACGACGACGCGGACGACCTCCGGGCGGATCAGCCTCCAGACGGCGGCACCCGGTTTCTCCCGGGCGATGGCGCAGCTTCAGCGGGCCTCCACCACGGAACTCAGCGAGGCCGGTGTCGAGCCTCTGCTGGCAGAACTGGTCAAGATCCGGGCTTCGCAGCTGAACGGGTGCGCCTACTGCCTCGACATGCACACGAAGGACGCCCGCGCGGCCGGGGAGACCGAGCAGCGGATTTACGCGCTGCCGGCCTGGCGGGAGGCCCCGTTCTACACGGCCCGGGAACGGGCGGCGCTCGCGTTCGCCGAGTCCGTGACCCTGGTGGCGGGCACCCACGTGCCGGACTCGGACTACGAGGCGGTCGCGGCCGAGTTCAGCGATCAGGAGATCGCCGCCCTGCTCACCGCGATCGTGACGATCAACGCCTGGAACCGCATCGTGGCCGCCACCCGCTCCTATGAGGTCGGCTCCTACCAGCCGCGGCACCCGGGGGCGGACGTCAACGGCTCTTCTTGAGCACCGCGACCTGCTGGCGCAGCAGTTCCGCGGCGGCGTCCGGGTCGGGTGTTCTGGCCGTGTACTCATGCACGTCGACCAGGTAGTCACCGACCTGGGCGCACAGGTCCACTTCGTCGTTCCCCAGGGAATCCGGCTGCGAGTCGGCTATGCCCGCGCCCTGGTCGACCGGGTCAGTCACCTTCGTCTCGTTCTTGGACACGTCCTGCGTGAGGGCATCCACCAGGTCGTTGTGGGCGGACTGGGCACCCTTCGGGTTCGCGAAGCGGGCGATGGAGATGAACTGCTGGGAGTTGTCGGAGTTGATCCACCCCTGAACCGTGCCAGACAGGAATTTGCGCTGAGCGTACTGTTTCTCCTCGTTATCCCAGGCGCTCTTGACGTAAAAGCCCCGGACGAACGCCGTAAGCCCCAGCGGGGCCTTCCTGTCCTCTTTCCACGGCGTCGCACCGGATGGCATGCGGAGAACTCCCAGCGGGCCGGCGGACGAAGCCGGATTTTCCCTGTCCGGGCTTCGCGGGTCGGGCTTTCCGGCCGCGGAAACGGAGCACGCCGCCAGTGAAACGGCCAGCAGCATCAGAGAAATAACGCGAGCGAGAACGGGCATGCGAGCCTTCCCCGAGCGATCACTTCCGCCCAATCCGGAAAATTTCCGTGATTTTAACTCGGGGAAAACCCGCGAACCAAGACAGACCTACTCTCCAGTAACAATCCGGCTCCCGGGCGCCGGAAACCGCTACGCGGCGGGAGACGCCCAGGCGATCACGTTGTCGACGTAATGGCCGGTCGCGGCGTCGAACGGGCCGCCGCACGATACGACGGCCAGCCGTACCGGGCCGTTGTTGACGAACAGGGTCTTGGGCAGCGCGCTCTTGGCGACGATCTGCAGCCTGGTCACCTTCCAGCGCGTGGTTGACCCGTTGGCGCCGTAGACGGTGATCGGCGCCCCCGTTTTGATCTGCTGCAGCCGGTAGAGCGCGCCATGCCCCTGCGCGGCGGAGTCGATGTGCCCGGCCAGCAGCGCCACTCCGGGCTGCCCCGGCTTGGCCACCTTCTCCTGCACGTTCCCGTTGGGCGACTTCCAGAGGCCGTCCCACCACGCCACGACGTGAACGCTGTTCGGCACGTCGAAGGCGCCGCCGTCCGGCCCGGTGGCGCCCGCGTCGACGACCGGCGCGTCGGCCCCGATGCTCGGGATCACGAGCCGGCTCGCCTGCGACCCCGAGCCCGATCCGACCGCCGCGGCGGCGCCGGACGGGGACCCGCCGGATTTAGGCCCGAAGCTGTGAATCCACTCCAGGAATCCGCCGGCGAGTCCCGCGAACAGCACCGCCACGACGATCGTGAAAATCCAGTCGTTCCTTTTCACGAAAGACGACTCTTACAGCGCGTTGCGACGACGACGCCACATGGTCAGGCCAGTGGCCGTGCCCCCGACGACCGCGGCACCGGCCACGCCCGCCCACATGGCGGGGTCAGAACCGGAACCCGAACGTCCTTCGTCCGTCTGGATCCCGCCCCCGAGAGGCGTCTCGGACGAGGTCGTCTTCGCCGGCGGCTTCGACGCCGGCGGGGTAACCGCGGCCTTGTTCGGCCCGCAGGTGGCCTGCGCGCCCTTCACGTCCAGGATCTGCGTGCCATTGGCGCTGATTCCCAGCTCCCCGGCCGTCGCCGTCGTCTCCGGTCCCGAGCCGACCCCCTTGGTGCTGCCGGGGTCGATCGTCACGTCAAGCGGGCTTGACTGAAGCGCCTGCTTGAGCTGCGAGGGCACCCCGGAAGGAAGCTGTCCCAGGATGTCACCGGCCTTCAGCGCGATCGGCCCGCTGGGCAGGACGGACGTGCCGTTGTTCAGGATGTTCACGTTGACGGACGCCAGGCTCTGCGTCGCGGTGAAGTTGGAGCCGGAGCTTCCGTCCGGTCCCGCGGTGCAGGCCGCCTGAGGCCCGGTCAGGGTCAGCACGATCTGGAAGCCCGCGAGCGGGCTGGACGCCGCGGAGGAATTCTGCGTCGATTTCGGAGTGTTACCCGCCGGAGAAAGCGGGTTGCTCTTGGGCAACGAGGTCGGAAGGCTCGTCGGCAGGCTCGTCGGCAGCGCCGGGACGGACGGCCCGCTGCCTGCCTTCGAGAGCTTGTCCGAATAGGCCGCATTCTGGCCAGTGGCGGTGCCACCACCGGTCAGGCTCGGCGGCAGCCCGGGAAGGTCCCCGGCCGACAGGCTGATCGTGAGCGGCTGCGGCTTGCCGTCGGCCGTGCAGTCGCCGGTCAGAAGGAATCCGGCGCACGCCGTCGACTTGCCGTCGGACGCGGCGGTCGCGGTCTCGGTCACCAGGTTGGCGCCGTTCGGCAGGGCCTTCTTCAGACTGTCCCCGAGCGGCGTGCTGGGGAGCGCGCCCGCCAGAGTGCTGATCCCGAGTTCGGCGGCCTGCGGGCCCGAGTTGTTAGTAGCTGTGACTGAATTGTCTGGAACTGGCAAATTATTACCGGCGACTGTCACCGACCCCGCGGTGCCCGTCGCCGTGGAGTTGTACGTGGTCCCCGCACTGACCGCGGCGGGAATCATCACGACCGCACCCATCGCAGCACTAACGCCCACGAATCCAAGACCCTTTGAAATACGCATCCCGTACCCACCCTTCATCCGTCACCACCCTGACGGCATTATCTCCGCCCTAACCAGCGAATGTCACGAACATTACACTCGCCGGTAACATGCCGCAATACAACCCAGAGACGTGATCAAAAGGATATTTAGCCATCCCATCAAACTAGATCTCCCCATCCGACAAAACGCCCATATCGCCGTCCACACAATCCACCTTCCCGGTTCCGGATCGTGACCTTCCCGGCCGACTCCCCCGCCGCAGGCCAGCCGGAGACCGTCGCCACCGGGGAATCCGGCGAACCGCCGGAACCGTCACCGGAGCATCAGGGCCTGCCCGCAATCCCGGGAGTTTCCGGAGCCGTCCCGCATTCCGCCCGCCCGCCGATTAAGCTCTCCTCACTGGGCGTCACCCGTCGTATTCTTACGGCGGAACCAAGTGCGGAGTCGATGATGAGCAACCCTCGTTCGCACGACCTGCCGGGCACTGAGACGACACTGCTCGGGTCAGTGCGGCGTGCCCTGAGGCTGGTTGATGTCGTCGCGAACGAATCCCGTCCGGTCACGCCGAAGGCCCTGGCCCGGCACACCGGCCTCACCCTCGGCACGACCTACAACATCGTGCGCACGCTGATCCACGAGGGCTATCTCAGCCAGGAACCCGACGGCCTGGTGCTCGGCCCCCGGTTCCCGGCCCTGCGTCCCCGTGAGGACGACGGCGTGTTCCTGGCCCGGGTCCGAAGCGCGCTGCATGAGGTCGTCGAGGTGACCGGGGCGACCGCCTACCTGTCCCGTTACAGCGAGGACGACGGCGAGGTCCACCTGGTCGATATCGTCGACGCCCGCCGCTACCCGCGGGTGGAACTGTGGGTCGGCGCGCAGGACAGCGCCCACGCGACCGCGCTCGGCAAGCAGATCCTGGCCGAACTGCCCGGCCAGGCCCGCCTGGACTACCTGTCCCGGCATCCGCTGGCCGAGCTGACGCCGCACACCATCAGCGACCAGCGGGCCCTGCTCGCGCAACTGGACCGGCTGGCCGGCGCCACGATCGACCGCGAGGAGTACGCGCTCGGGTTCACCTGCCTGGCCGTCCCCGTGCGCGCGCCCGGCGTCATCGCGTCGCTCGCGATCTCGCTGCCGAAGGACGCCCCGCACGCCGGTTCCGGCCAGTTCGTGCCCGCCCTGCAGCAGATCGCGGCCAAGCTCGCCCTCCGCCTCGGGACGGAACGGTTCAGCGTCTGACCCGATGGCCGGCGACACGTTGAGACACCGCATTTCATCATCTGAAATTCGCGCCCTTCACCGTCGCCCGCCGTATCCGTAGCCTGACGGATTAAGGACGCGGCATCCCAGCGGGTGTCGCGTCCAGCCAAAAACCTGCGGAGGCCAGCGATGACGCTGAATCCCGATGTAAGCAAAAATCTTCTGCGCACCATGGTGCTGATCCGCACCTTCGAAGAGGCGATCCTGCGGGAGTACCACGCGGACAAGTCGCCCGGCTTCGATATCGGCGCGGGTCTCGTTCCCGGGGAGATGCACCTGGCGGCGGGCCAGGAACCGGTGGCCGCCGGAACCTGCGCGCACCTGACCGCGGATGACGCGGTGACCGCGACGCACCGCCCCCATCACCTGGCGATCGCGCACGGCGTGGATCTCAAGGCGATGACCGCGGAGATCTTCGGCCGCGAGACCGGGCTCGGCCGGGGCCGCGGCGGCCACATGCACCTGTTCGATCCGGCGGCGCACTTCTCCTGCTCCGGCATCATCGCCGAAGGCCTTCCCCCGGCTCTCGGCCAGGCCTTCGCCTTCCAGCGCCAGGGCCAGGGGCAGGTCGCCGTCGCGGTGACCGGCGAGGGCGCCGCCAACCAGGGCGCGTTCCACGAGTCGCTGAACCTCGCGGCGCTGTGGAAGCTGCCGGTGGTGTTCGTCGTCGAGGACAATGACTGGGGTATCTCGGTACCCCGCGCGGCGTCCACGTCGGTGGCGTCGAACGCGGAGCGGGCCGCCGCGTACGGGATTCCGGGTACGCGGGTCGAGGACAACTCGGTGGAGGGGGTGTACGCGGCCGCGGGCGAGGCGGTGTCGAGGGCCCGCGAGGGCGACGGCCCGTCCCTCATCGAAGTCCACACGCTGCGGCTGTGGGGGCACTTCGAGGGTGACGCGCAGGCCTACCGTTCCGACCTGGACGGCGTGCCGGGCCGCGACCCGATCCCCACCTTCAAGGAGACCCTGCTCAAGGAAAGCGTCATCGCGGACCAGGACTTCGACATGATGACGGCGAAGGCGTCCGAGCAGGTCGAGGAGGCGATCGCCTACGCGAAGAACTCCCCGGTCCCGTCCGCGGGCGACGCCCTGAAATACGTCTTCACCACGACGGGAGCAGCATCATGAGCATCGCCAGTCCCGCCCCGTCGGTGTCCCTGCCCATCGAGCCCGAAGCGGGCAAGCGCCGCCTGTCGACGTCGAAGGCGATCTCCGAGGCCGTGGCCCAGCGGATGCGCTCCGACGACGGCGTCTTCGTGATGGGCGAGGACGTCGGCGCCTACGGCGGCATCTTCTCCTCGACGACCGGCCTGCTGGAGGAGTTCGGCCCGCGGCGGGTCCTCGACACGCCCATCTCGGAGACCGCGTTCATCGGCCTCGGCATCGGCGCGGCCGTCGAGGGAATGCGCCCGGTCGTGGAGCTCATGTTCGCCGACTTCTTCGGCGTCTGCATGGACCAGATCTACAACCACATGGCGAAGATCCACTTCGAGTCCGGCGGCAACGTGCGGGTCCCGATGGTTCTGACCACGGCCGTGGGCGGCGGCTACAGCGACGGCGCCCAGCACTCGCAGACCCTCTGGGGCACGTTCGCGCACCTGCCCGGGATGAAGGTCGTCGTCCCGTCGAACCCGTACGACGCCAAGGGCCTGATGACCGCGGCGATCCGCAGCGACGACCCCGTGGTCTACATGTTCCACAAGGGCGTCATGGGCCTGCCCTGGATGAAGAAGAACCCGCGGTCGGTCGGCGCCGTCCCGGAGCAGGAGTACGAGGTCCCGATCGGCAAGGCCCGCGTCGCGCGCCCCGGTAAGGACGTCACGATCGTGACGCTGTCCCTGTCGGTCCACCACGCCCTGGACGTCGCGGAGACGCTCGCGCCGCAGGGTATCGACGTCGAGGTCATCGACCTGCGCTCGCTCGTCCCGCTGGACGCCGACACGGTCACCGCGTCGGTGTCGAAGACCGGCCGGCTGATCGTCGTGGACGAGGACTACCAGTCGTTCGGGCTGAGCGGAGAGGTCATCGCCTCCGTGGCCGAGCGGAACCCGTCGCTGCTGAAGCACGTGGCGCGGGTGGCCGTCCCCGACGTGCCGATCCCGTACGCGCGCGACCTGGAGTACGCGGTCCTGCCGACCCCGGCCCGCATCGAGACGGCGGTCCGGGAGGCCCTGGCCTGATGGCCGCCGTCCCGTTCCCGCACATGTCGGACGACGCCTCGGCCAAGGGCGTCGTCTCGACGTGGTTCGTCGAGCCGGGCGAGCAGGTCGGCCCGGAGACCCTGATCGCCGAGGTCGCCGTCGACAAGGTCGACATGGAGGTGTACCCGCCGGCGGCGGGCACGATCACCCTGCTGGTCCCCGAAGGCGAGGAAGTCTCCCAGGGCACCCCCATCGCCCGCGTCGAATAACTCTTTGATCGAATAGGTGTATGGCTTCCAACACCGTCCCTAACATCACGCTCAATGACGGCAACCGGATCCCGCAGCTCGGCTTCGGGGTGTTCCAGGTTCCGGACGAGGAGACGCAGAAGGCCGTCGAGCAGGCCTTCGAAGCCGGGTACCGGTCCATCGACACGGCGTCGCTGTACCGGAACGAGCGCGGCGTCGGCGCCGCGATCAAGGCCAGCGGCCTCCCCCGGGAGCAGCTGTTCATCACCTCCAAGGTGTGGAACGACGCGCAGGGCCGGGAGAAGACGGCCCGTTCGTTCGAGGAGAGCCTCGAGCGGCTCGGCCTGGACTACCTGGACCTGTTCCTGATCCACTGGCCGGTCCCGTCCCAGGGCCTGTACGTCGAGACGTGGCAGACGCTGGCGCAGATCCGTTCCGAGGGCCGCGTGAAGTCGATCGGCGTGTCCAACTTCGAGCCCGCCCACCTGGACCGGCTGAGGGCCGAGACGGACATCGTGCCGGCCGTGAACCAGGTCGAACTGCACCCGTACCTGACCCAGCAGGCGGTCCGGGACTACGGCAAGGCGAACGGCGTCGTGACCGAGTCCTGGAGCCCCCTCGCGAAGGGCGGGGACCTGCTGGCCGAGCCGGTCCTGTCCGAGATCGGCCAGCGGCACGGCAAGAGCCCGGCCCAGGTCGTCATCCGCTGGCACCTGCAGCTGGACTGCGTCGTGATCCCGAAGACGGTGACCGCGTCCCGGGCCCGGGAGAACTTCGACGTCTTCGGCTTCGAGCTGACCGACGCGGACCTGAAGGCCATCAGCGCCCTCAACCGCGACCACCGCACCGGCCCCGACCCGAATAACTTCTGACGGATGAGCACGGACTCGCCCGCGGGCGGCGTCTGGCCGCTGGTGCATGCCGAGCGGGCCACCCTGGCGGCTGACCTCGCGGCCCTGACGGACCAGCAGTGGGAGACGCCGTCGCTGTGCGCCGGCCTCACCGTGCGCCAGGTGCTGGCGCACCTCACCGCCGGGGCCAGTCTCGGCCCCGGCCGGTGGCTGGCCGGCGTGATCCGGTGCCGGTTCGACTTCGACAAGATGGTCGTCATGAGGCTGGGCGAGCAGCTCGGCGCTACCCCGGCCGAGACTCTCACCCGGTTCCGTCGCGTCGTCACCAGCACCGTCAAGGCGCCGGTGCCGCCCGTCGCGGTCCTCGGCGAGACGATCGTGCATGCCGAGGACATCCGCCGCCCGCTGGGCCTGCGCCGCGACTATCCGGTCGCCACGCTTACCCGGGTGGCCGGCTACTTCCAGGGTTCGGACATGCTCGTCCCGGCCAGAAAACGGATCTCGGGTCTGCGCCTGCGGGCCGCCGACGGTCCCTTCGAGGCTGGCTCCGGCCCGCTGGTATCCGGCGGCACCGTGGCCCTGATCATGGCCATGACCGGGCGCGCCGCCTACTGCGACGAGCTGAGCGGCGATGGTGCCGAGGTGCTCCGAGCCCGCTGCCCATCGCCGGGAGCCTGACTGGCTCTGTAGGATCCGACCGTGGACAAGGCACTGCAACTGCACCAGGGTCATATTCAGTCGGGCACCTACCTGCCCAGCACGGTGGACAACGTGCTGTGGGGACGGCTGCCGTGCGAGAAGGACGCGCCCGCGCTGACGGTGAGTCCCGGTGCCGACGTCACGATCGACACGATCAGCCACGAGGGCATCCTCGAGGACCAGGGACGCGACCCGCGGGCCTTCTTCGAGCCGTACGGCGTCGAGGTCCTGGACGACGCGGTCGCGCTCGCGGCCAGCGACACCAGGCACGAGTTCGGCGCGGACGGCCCGCACGTCGTCAGCCGCCCGATCGCGGTGGAGGGCGCCCGGACGGGGGACCTGCTCGCGATCACGGTGCGGGAGACGACGCCCCGCGTTCCCTATGGCGTGATCTCCAACCGCCACGGGAAGGGCGCGCTCCCCGGCGAGTACCCGCTGGAAGGTCAGCTCTACAGCGCCTTCGCCCGCGTCGACGACGCCGGCACGCACGGTCTCCTGCCGCTGTCCGAGGGAGCCGGGCCCCGGGTCTCGTTCCCGCTGGCGCCGTTTCTCGGCATCATGGGCGTGGCGGTGCCCGGAGACCAGCGCCCGAACTCGGTCCCGCCGGGCCCGTACGGCGGCAACATCGACATCAACCTCCTGACCGTTGGCGCCACCTTGTACCTGCCGGTGCGGGTCGACGGGGCGCTGGCCTACGTCGGCGACCCGCACTTCGCGCAGGGGGACGGCGAGGTGAGCCTGACGGCGATGGAGGCGAGCCTGCGGGCGACGCTGAAGTTCGACGTGATCGCCCGGGAAGACGCGGTCCGCCAGTTCGGGGAACTGGCCGGGCCGCTGGCCGAGACCCGCGACTTCCTGATCCCCACCGGCCTGGACGAGGACCTGGACACGGCGACGGCGAACTGCGTGCGCGCCGCGATTTCCCTGGTTCAGGCCCGCTACGGGATGGACCCGCGCCTCGCCTACGCCTACCTGTCCGCCGCGACGGACTTCCGCATCTCCCAGGTAGTCGACGTCGTCAAGGGCGTCCACGCCACCATCCGCAAGTCCGACTTCCCCGCGGCGTAGCCGCGAGGGCCGTCACCGGGCACCGGCGGCCGCCGGGCCCGCTACTCCTCGCCGACGGGTACGGGCTCCGGCGCGGCCTCTGCTCCGGACCCGGTCCCGGATTTTCCGTGGAGGCCGCGTCCGGTCTGGATGCCGACCACGGACGCGGCCTGCGCCACTCCGGGAGCGTTGGCCATGGACTTGGCGCCGTCCGCCACGGATTTCTCTCCGGCCGCCCCGGCCTTCGACAGGCTGATGCCGTGCTGGGTCCCGATGTAGTTCCCGATTTCCTGGGAGGCGAGGTTGCCGGTCGTCGCCATCAGGCCCTGGAACGCCTCGCACAGAAGCATCTGCTCGACGAATTTCCCCGCCTGCTTCTCCAGTTCCTTGAGGATGTCCCGGACCGCGATCCGGGTCAGCGCCGTGGCCGCCAGCCCGGCCGCGTCGGAGATCCCGAACGTCACGACGGACGCGGCCGCCGCGCTCGCCACCTCGGCCGCGAGTTCGGCGAGTTGCACGATCACCGCCGTCTTGGCCGCGACCACGACCCCGGCGAGCACGTCCAGGCCGTCGGCCAGGAGCCCGTGGACCTCCGCCAGGTGGCCCAGGTGCGGTTCGGACACGTTCCCCCAGCGGGACTTGAACGCGTCGACGGACTTCCCCTCGTTGGCGGCGCCGACCTTGCCGGCTGAGGCCCGTCCCTTGGCCGCCGCCTGCTCGACCTTGGCCTTCATCTGCCGGTGGTCCTTCGCGGACGCGGTGAGCTCGTCCTCGTCGATGTTGGGCCAGTTGAAGCCCAGCATGTTCAGGATCCAGGCCAGCTCGTCGGGAAGCATGATCGTCATAGCGGAGCCGATGCTAACAGTTACCAGTGGATAACATTATGATTTCATCATATGTCAGAATGAACTTACTCTCTGTCCCGTAGCCTGACGTATCCGCCCGAACCACTATCAAAACGACCAGTGCGAGCTGCCGATTCATGAGCGAAGGTGCCGGATTCACCCACGTGGGGTCGAGCTTCGACGAGGGTTCAGCGTCGATGCACGAGGCAGGGTCGGACCTGGAGGCGGCCCGCGGCGGTTTCGATCCGGGCCAGGCGGCGGCACAGTTGCGCAACTGGGGTCCGACGGCCTCCGTCGCCGACAGCATCGACCAGATCAACGGCGAGCTGTCCAAGGGGTATGACCAGGCGACGCGAGAGTTCCACGGGATCGGCGACGGCCTGACGGCGCAGCGCCAGACGGTGGAGGCCGTCGAAGCCCAGCACGTGGATGCCTTCCACGGGATCCGGCAGTCGCTCGGCGACGCGCCCCAGCTCACCGGGTCCGCCGGATCCGCGACGGATGACGCCGCGTCCTCCGCCGCCGCGGATGCCGGGGCCAGCGCCGGACCCGCCGTCCCGGACAATCGCAGCGCGCTCCAGAAGCTGCTGGATCCCGAAAGGCTGGCCGGCAGGGCCCCGGCTCCGGAAGACACCGGCGCGTCCGTGGCGACGGATCCCGGGCCCGCCGCTCCCCAGCGCAACTCCCTGCAGCACCTGCTCAACGGCGACGGCCCGCGCGACCCGGACCCGGCCCGCACGTCTGCCGAACCGGACGCCCTCCGGCCCGGCGACGATCCCCGGGGCGGCGAATCCGGCGGTCTGGCCGGGCACGACAACCTCAACGGACACGACGGCTTGAACGGGCGGGACGGCCTGAACGGGCGGGACGGGGAAACGCCCGGCGGGGATCATGCGCCCGGGGAACCCGCGTCCGCGCCGCACGATCCCGGCGCGCCACACGATCCGGGTACCCCGCGCGACCCCAGGGACCCGTCCGGTCCCCGCGATCCGGGCGGCCTTCACGACCCGGACGGCACGGCGGCGGACCATGGTCCGGCCGACCGCACCCCCGGTGACCTCGCCTCGTCCGGGAGCGACACCGCGCCTGGCGACGACGTCACGGCCCCGGACAGCGCCAGCGACCCGTCGTCCGGTCCGGCGGTCCGTCCCGAGGATCCAGCCTGGGGCTCGAAGCAGCCTGCCTTCACCCCGAACGAGTCGATGACCCCGGCTCCGAGCCCGGGCCCCACGCTCACTTCGCGCCCGGACGCGCCCGCGGCACCGGAGCCCGTTCCCTCCCCGGCTCAGCCGTCCCCCGCCCCGGGCGGGCCAGCCAGTCACGTCCCGGACCAGGCCTCCCCTGCCCCGGAGACGACCCCGGTGCCCGCCCCGGCCGCCGCGCACTCGCCGGCGGCGGACAACGCGTGGCAGAACGCCCCGTGGACGAAGAAAGACGGCCCGGGGGCCTCCGCTTCGCCGGGCGCCAAGCCTCATGGCACCTCGGCTCAGCCGGGACCGGCCGGCCCGACGGTCTTCCCGGTACCGGCCGGTCCCTCCGCCCCGTCGCCCAACAACCCGTTCGGGAAGAGCGTCCCGGAATCGGTCCAGGCGCCCGCACGGCCCGCCCCCCGCTACGACGATCGCTCGATCCGCGACGCCAGCAACTACGGCGACAACCGCTCCGGGTTCCGGCGATTCGGAAATAACGATGACGCGTCCCGCTACGGTTATGCCGCGTGGCGGCACGTGTACGGGAAACTTACCCATGAGCAAGATGGGGCCGTGCGGGATTACACCGGCGACGCCTACGGGCCGCTCAACAAGATCCTGCGGGCCGAAAGGCCGCTCACCGGCGGGTTCAAGGACCTGGCCCGCAACCTGGACCAGGCCTTGCATGCCCAGACTGTGCCGGAGAACATCAACGTGGTCCGGGTCACCGGCGAGGAAGCGTTCACGGGGGCGCCGATGGAGAATCTCGATGGCACGAGCCAGCATGAGCTGGGCTACATGTCGACGTCGCTCGGGTCACAACCAGCCGTCACGGCCGGCGCCGGCAGCGTGATCCTGCACCTGGAGGTTCCGGCGGGAACCCCGGGCATGTACGTGGATCCCATCTCGTCCACCCCCGGGGAGCGGGAGGTGCTTCTCGGCCGCGGGCTGAGGTACCAGATCACCGGGAGCACCACGATCAAGGGACGCTGGCACGTATGGGGCCGGGTCAACCGTTAGCGACCTGCCTTCCAACCACGAGGAGACGTGAACATGGCGCGTATCGGGCCGATGTCCGAGGACCCCGGGTTCGTGACCATCTCGGCGCCCGACGAGTACTCAGGGAAGACGGACGCGGCGGTCCGGTACCTGCCGGTCACGCTGGACGAGGTCCTTCTGGGCTACCTCTGGGTCTCCGTCGCCGACGACGCCGTGGGCTTCATACCGCGGGATGCCGCCGCCGATGTGTCCGCCAACGCGAGTGTGGCCTGGGTGATGCGGCTGCGCCGGTCCAAGGCGGAGGGACTGACCCCGGCCGAGGCCTTCCGGTACTGGGCGGGCCGGCCGTCCGACACCGACGACCATCACCCCACCGGCGCGGTGGCCCCGGGCGCGGAAGAACGCCAGATGGAGAGCCTGGACGCGCTTCAGGACCTGGCCAACGCCGACGGCCCCGCGCCGCTGGGCTCGTGGCGGACGCTCGAGCTGGAGCAGAACGTGGCCAGGGTGGCGGGCTGCCTGGTGGGCGGCGCGATCGGGGACGCGCTCGGCGCACCGGTCGAGTTCGACTCCCTGGAGCAGATCCGGCGGCGCTACGGCGAGGACGGGATCACCGGGTTCGTTCCGTTCGGCTCCCGGTCCGGGCTTGTCACCGACGACACGCAGATGACGCTGTTCACCTGCGAGGGCCTCATCACGGCCGCGGTCGCCAACGACACCGGCTACGTCAGCTTCAATTCCACGCACCGCCCGGCCAACCCCTGGTCCGACCCGGCGCCGCACGTGTACCGCTCGTACCTGCGCTGGCTCCGGACCCAGGAGAGCTCGACCCTGCCGGCCCCCGCCCCGTCGTGGCTGGCGTCGCAGGAGTGGCTGTACGCGAGCCGGGCCCCGGGCAACGCCTGCACCTCCGGCCTGGCCTTCGGTGGGATGGGCACGCGGGACACGCCGAAGAACCCGGATTCGAAGGGCTGCGGGACCGTCATGCGGGCGGCGCCCTTCGGCCTGCAGATGTCGAAGTCCTCGGAGCGGGTCTTCGAGGAGGCGGTCGACGCGTCCGTGATGACCCACGGCCACCCGTCGGGCTACCTCGCGGCGGGCGCGCTCGCGGCCATCATCCGGGCCGTCGGGGAGGGCGCTCACCCGCAAACGGGTGTCCGGGACGCGCTCCTGCTGCTGCGCAGCCGGCCGGGACACGAGGAGGTGACGGCGGCGCTGACCGCCGCCCGGGACGCCGCCGCGGCCGGGCCGCCGACCCCGGAGACCGTGGAGTCGCTCGGCGGCGGATGGACCGCCGAAGAGGCTCTCGCCATCGCGGTGTACGCGGCCCTGTGCTACCCCGAGCCGGGACAGATCCGGGACGCCCTGCTGCTGTCGGTGAACCATTCCGGGGACTCGGACTCTACCGGCGCGGTCTGCGGCAACATCCTCGGCACCTGGCACGGCCTGTCCGCGCTTCCGCGGGATCTCGCGGAAGCGGTGGAAGGCCGGCTCGCCATGGACCAGGTCGCCGTCGACCTCGCGTGGGTCGACACGTCGCGGTGGCGGTACCACTTCCCCGAGCGGCTGGCCGACCTGAAGGCCAGCTATCCCGCCGGGGACGAGGCCGTGCCGTCCGGCGCGTACCCGGGAAGGTCGGATTCACCGGTCCGGTACCTGCCGGTCCACACGGGAGAGCTTCACGCCGGCTACCTGTGGGCGTCAGCCGCCGACGACGCCGCGTCCTTCGTCTGCCGGGAAGACGAGGACGTGCGGGCCCGGCACACGAGCGTCGCCTGGCTGCGGCGGCTGCGGCAGTCGAAGGCGGAGGGGAAGTCTCCCCTGGAGGCCCTGCGCCACTGGGCCGCCCAGCCGGAAGACCCCGTCGCGGGCGCGGTCCCGCCGGACGCCGAGATGATGGAACTGCCGGGTGTGGGCTGGCTGCGGAGAATGGCCGGCCCCGAACTGCCCATCATGAGCCCGCAGGTGGCCGAGCAGGTCTCCCGCTACCTGGACCGGGTCGCGGCCTGCCTGATGGCCGGAGCGGTCGGGGACACCCTGGGCTGCCCGGTCCGGTCCAGTTCGCTGGAGGAGATCCGCTCCGCTCACGGCCCGGCGGGCGTCACCCGCCTCCCGGCCCCTTTCCGGGAGACGACGTCCGGCAGCACCCAGATGACGACCGAAACGGGCAGGGCCCTGATCACGTCGTCGGTCATCGAGGACATCGCCTACGGCGAGAAGGGACTGAGCGACGAGACCGCGAAGCTGGCCGACCCCACCCCGCACGTCTACCAGTTCTATCGTCGCTGGCTGGCGATCCCGGAGGCGGAAAGCCGCGGCGTCGAGCCGAAGGAGATCGCCGCGCAGCCCTGGAATTACGAGCGCCGCGCGCCGGATGACGCGTGCGTAACGGGCCTGTCCAGCGAGGGAATGGGGACCCTGGCCCGCCCCAAGAACCCCGTGGAGAAGGGGTGCGGCGCCCTGGTCCGGTCCGCGCCGTTCGGCCTGCATCCGCAGAAGGACCTGACCGAGATCTTCATGGAGGCGCAGGCGGGAGCGGTCATGACGCACGGTCACCCGACGGGGCGCCTGTCCGCGGCGGCGTTCGCGGTCATGATCCGGTACCTGATCGACGGCTCGTCCCTGGCGGAGGCGATCGGCTCCGTGCTGCCCGGCCTGGCGCAGTGTCCCGGGCACGAGGAGGTGACGGCGGCGCTGACCGCCGCCGTCGACGCGTCCGCGGCCGGGCCTCCGTCCGCGGAGACCGTGGAGTCGCTCGGCGGCGGCCGGAGCGCGGAGGAGGTCCTCGCCGTCGCCGTGTACGCGGCCCTCGCCTGTCCCGAGCCGGAACAGGGCCGGGACGCGCTGCTGCTGGCCGTGAACCATTCCGGGGACTCGGCCGCCACCGGCTCGGTGTGCGGAAACCTCATTGGCGCCTGGCACGGCGCCGCCGTCCTCACGGACGAGGACAAGTCCCTGTTCGACCGGCGGGAATACTCGATAATCAAGCGCATCGCCGACGACCTGTCCCTGGTCAGCACGCCCCGCTGGCATTTCTGGGCCCCGCCCGAAAGGCTCTACTTCACCATCGAGGAGTACCCGGCCGACCCGGACTCCCCTCGACGAGCCACATATTCACTCTAAGTGCCCAATCAGATACAATCTGAGCATAATCGGGACTCGCCGGAACGACGGGAGTGACGTTGGCTCAGCAGGATGGCGCTGGATTCGAGGTCAGCACCGCGGGGCTGCACAGCGCGTCCGGGCAGCTCAGACAGTGCTCCGAGGACGTCAGCACGGCGGCCAGGGAGTTCACGGGACACCAGGACACAGCGGCGCTCGGCGGCGTCGCGGACGCCTGGGACGGCTTCAGCCGCGAGTGGGCCCGCCAGTCGGCCATCGTCCAGCGGGCCGTCGCCGACCTGGCCGGCAAGGTTTCCTCCACCGCCGCCACGTACCAGGACGCTGAGCGGCGCAGCCACGCCACGGTCCGGAACGCGCTGGGCGGGCAGTCCCGGTGAGTGCCCTGGACGACCTGCGATCCGCGCGGGCCGCGATCGAAGGCCCCGGTCTCGGGACGGACCTGCTGGAAGCCGTCGACCCGGTGGCCATCACGCAGGCGCTGAAGGGCGCGATCCGCGACGCGCTCGCGGTGCCGGGTCCCGCCGGGGACCCCGCCGTGATCGCCGGACAGGCCCGCGCGTGCGCGAAGACGGCGGCCCGCTACGGGCAGGCCGCGGACGACATCCACCGCACGGCCGGCGGCCACCTGCCGTCGATCTGGCAGGGCGCCGTCGCGGACATGGCGGCGCGGGCGATCACCGCGCTGGGCAGCGAGGTGGGCGAACTCCAGGGCCCGCTGGAGAAGGCCGCCGAGGCCCTCACCCAGTGGGCGGATGACCTCACGCAGGCCCAGGACCGGGACCGCGCCGGCATCGCGCGGCTGAACGACGCCCTGGCCATGGCGGACCGCGACAGCCTCGTGTCCCAGGTCCTCGACCGCAACTCCCCCGCGAGGCAGCTCGCCGCCGACGGGGCCAGCGTCCGGATAGCCGCCGCCGAGCAGGCCGAAGAGCAGGCGAAGCAGATCAGCGCCGCCCTGCGGAAGCTAGCCGGGCAGGCCGGGGCCGACAAGATCGCTCCCCCGGGGAACGACACGCTCACCAGCGCCCAGCTGGCCGGGCTCAAGGGTCCGAACGGCGCGCTGCTTACCCCGGACCAGATCGAACTGGCCGGCCGCCGCCTGGAAGCGATGTCACCTTCGGGCCAGGCGGCCTTCGACCGGATGCTCGCGGACGCGAAATCGCCGCTGGAGGCCGGCTATCTGTGGCAGGCGCTCGCCGCCGGCCACGGCCAGGGCGATCTGCGGTCGTTCGCCAGCGTGATCGGGCCGCACGGCGCCGACCAGGCCTGGCTGATGTCGCATCTCAGCCCGGACCTGTCCAGTGACAGCTACCAGGGCCAGAGTTTCAGCCAGGGGGACGTCAACGACTGCGTCTCGGCATCGACGGTGATCGCGCAGGCGAAGATGGATCCCGCCTACATGCTGTCCCTCACCACCGGCCGGGGGCCTGCCGCCCCCAACCCCGCCGGAGACGGGCAGGGGGATGGCGGGGCCGCGTTCAAACAGCGGCTGCAGGCCGAGTACCTGGGCCAGTACAGCGACGGCCAGGCGGCCGACGGGACCGTCAGCACCGACGCCTACAACACCGCCGGGGTCGGCGCCAAGGGCCAGACCCTGCTCGCCAACCAGGACCTGGGACGGGCGACCGGCTCCCGCTACCAGCGTCAGGACCTGGCCAGCAGCGGCGCCCGGGCCGACACCCTCGGGCAGATCAACCAGGCCGTGAGTTCCGGCAAGCCCGTACCGGTCAGCGTGACCAACGGCAGCGAGGGCCATCAGATGATGATCATCGGCAGCAGCGGCGGCAAGCTGCAGATCTACAACCCGTGGGGGCACACCACCTGGGTGACCGACGGCCAGTTCGTCAACGGCCAGCTGGGCGCGCTGACCGATACCAGCGTGAACCCCGCTGCCCCCGCGGGCGGCCTGCCCACGCCGAACGCGGTGGAGCTTCCCCAGTGAGCCCCGGCACCGCGGCTCCCGGGGTCCCCGTCCGCACGGACGCCGAACTGCGCGGCGTCGACGTGACGGCCGCCCTCGGCCGGGGTCTCGTCGACGCCCCTGACGGTCCCGACCGGCAGCGCCTGTTCACCAGCGCGGCGATCGCCGCCGCCCTGGCCGCCGAGGATCTGCACGTGGGACCGTACCCGCTCGGCTTCCTCGCCCGTTACGTCCGCACCGCCGGGCTGGCGATGGCACTGAAGCTGCCTGAACCGCTCATCCGTCCGGAGCAGGCCGAACTCGTCCGCGACTGGATGCGCGCCGCCGAGTCCGCGGCCCCCGGGTCCCGCCGCGACGACGTCTTCGCCCGCTGGCTGGACATGGTCGCCGCCCTCCTCACGGCCCGCCGCAAAGCCCGCCTGGCCTCCATCCGCCTCCGGTTCTCGCGGTGACGCGTCCGAAGGTCCAGAAGGCTCATCGGACGCGCGTTAGGATTGATTGAGTCATTTCACGCAACCTGAGTTCGGGAGATTTCATGTCCGTCCGCGAGCCCGTTGCTGACTTCTTGGCAGCCGGAGGACTCCCTAACGAGGACGACCCGCAAGGAGCAATCGAGCGGGCACAGGAGTTGCTTGAGCGGGTGGAAGCAGAGGCTCCTGTTACCGACGAGGAAGCCCAGCGTCTTGCCACTGGCTTCGGCCTCGACGACTGCTTCGGGCTAGCTTGGACACTGCTTCACGTAATAGAAACCGCCCCAAGCCCCCTTCCCGCCGATTACCTCGCAGACTCAGGCAATTGGTGGATCAAACAGCTGCATCTGCGAGCGGCAAATCAGCGCGATTAGCAGCAATCCCAACATATCGTCATGCAATTAACCTACGAGTAAGGGCATGAAAGATCCTTCACGTCTTGCTTCGTCAGCAATCCCTTGTCTTCGTAATGCTTCAACACCTTCTTAATTCCCGGCTCAAAGTACTTCCGGTCCCCATGCTGTGATTCCCCGATTCCGCGCACATCACGTAGGTCCTTTTGGAGGACATCCCTAAACGGCAACCCCTTATCGGACTTCGCCGTGACGCCGCCCCGGGCACCGTAGGTTCGGGTGAGCTTGTGGTCCTCATGGGACATGACAATCGCCCCGCCCTCGTCGCGCGGGAGGAAGTGGAGCGCATCTTGGGGCATGTGATGCGGAGTAAGACCATCACCCTTCTCGCCGGGGTTAAAGTCACCAAAGCGCCCACCGTCGTTTACGTAAACCTTCTTTAGACCGAGCGGGTCGATCCACGCAACCGGATTCGTCACGTAGCGATGCGGATTCTCGGACCCCGCCAGACCAAGCGGGTCCGGTGTCAGGTACGCCGCAGTTTCGGGATCATAGAACCGGTTCAGGTTGTAGTTCAGACCCGTTTCATCGTCGTGGTACTGACCCGGAAATGCGAGCGGGCACTCGATTCCACTGTCTCCGCCATGATTTACCTCTCCCCAGATGGTCGTTCTCGCCGTAGACCAAGAGATTTCACCGTTTGGAGCGATCAGCTCCTGTGGCACGCCAACCATATCGGTAACGATCGCGAAAAACTCACGGTCGATTTCTCTCTGGCCTGCCGCATCAGAGAGCGTTCGTGAGACCTGCGCCACGGGCCTGTAAGTGCCCGGACGGTAGTCCCAGGTGAGCGCCTTCACCTGGCCACCCGCCGAAACCCGCGCCTGCTCGGCGACCAACTGGCCGTCCCAGGTAAACCAGGTCTCCTCAGGGCCCCGGTTCCCGGCAGAATCTCCGCTCTCATGCCGTTTGGCGACGCGCCTGCCCAGCGGGTCATACGAATAACGCCACACGCCATTCGCGGGAGTTTCCACCGTGACCAGATTGTCGTCCGCACTCCACTCGAACTTCCAGGTTTTGGTCTGGCCGGATAGAGTGCGCCGCCTCTTCCGCACCAGGCGCCCCGCTTGGTCGTACTCATAAAGCGTGCGCCCGTTCCGGCGTAGCCGTGACCCGTCGAACTCTCGAAGACCGGATGTCTCTCCGTCCCTGTCCGGGCTCGGCACGTTCGCCTCGATAACGTTGCCGAGGGCGTCATAGGCATATGCCTCATGCCATGTAGCGCCCTGGACGCGCAGGACGCGTCCAGCCTGGTCGAGAGTGAACCCGTGGTCGCCGCGCAACTGGTCGGTGACCCGCTCGGGAAATCCAGAGCGACCATAGGCATACGTCCGGCTCTGCAAAGCACGGCGAGAGTTTGCTGAAGGATTTCCTGCTCCCTGAACCCGGGAATCCAGTGACCAAATATGCTGCGCCGTCAGTCGGCCGAGCGTGTCGAACGACTGCGTGAGTACCGCACTGCCGCCCAACTTCCGGGAGATCTCGTTTCCCTCGGTGTCGTAAGAAAATTCCAGTTCGTCAGCGCCCGAACGCATCCGCACCACACGGCCTGCCGCGTCACGCTCCCACTCCGAGATCGCCCCTGTCGGAGTGGTACGGGCAACAACCCGCCCGTTCGCGTCGAAACTAGTCGCAAGCAGGCGTCCGTTTACCGTCTCCGACACGATCCGCCCCACGCCGTCCCGGGCGTAGTCCATGACGACGCCCGGCCCTTCGGCATGCTCAAGCTGCCCAAGGCCGTTGTAGGAGTACCGGTAACGATCGGTCCCGCTTACGCGTTCGGTAAGACGCCCGAGAACATCACGCCCATAGAAGGTTTCCTGGCCTGCCTCGTTAGACCGCCCCGTCACCTGGTGAGCCGGGTCGAACATGTAGAACTGCCGGGTCCCGTTGAAGTCCGCTTCAGCGATCAGGTTTCCCGTACTGTCGTACTCATAGTCCCAGGTCTGGCCGTGTGCGGTGTGAACCGTCCTCAGCTGAAGCTGGGAAGTGTACTCAAACCGGTACGAGGCTCCATCGGGATCAGTTCGCGCTACTGGCAGGGCAAAGGGCCCGTACTCGAAGCGAGTTACCTGGCCAGCGGTCGAGGTATGGGATAGCAAGTTTCTCTCAGCGTCCCATTCCCACGATTCCGACAGGCCATCCGGGAGGGAGCGGCTAAGCGGGTCACCTTCCGCGGTCCAGGTGTACCGGCCGACCGCACCGAGAGAATTCACGGTCTCCGTAATGTTCCC
>WRBL01000067.1 GCA_009784565.1 Streptosporangiales bacterium
CCACAGGGCCAGCGTTTCCCGGTCCTCGTCCGACAGGATGATCTCCACCGCTGAAGGTCCTCGGCTCGCCATAAAAACATGGTAACAAATTACGACGAGAATTTTTAACGCGAAACACTAGCGGTGGATCGTGCGTCGAAGTTGCCGAGTCGCTCAAGTAGGACGAGTCGGCCGTTACGAGGTCAGGGAGTCGTCGAGGCGGGTGAGGAAGGCGACGGCTTCGGCGGTGGCGGCGGGATCGGCGAGGTGGGGGGACAGCAGGGTGTCCCAGACCCGGCGGACCCGCCGCAGGTTGTCGGCCGCCGCCGGCGTCGGGTGGATGCGGACCGCGCGCCGGTCACGAGGATCGGACTCGCGGGTGATGAAGCCCTTCGCCTCCAGGGTGCGTAGGGCCGCGCTCGCGTTGGAGGTCCGGAGGCCGACCGCGGCCGCGATCCGCGACGGCGTGATGCCCGGGTGCTTGTCGATGTGCCGCATCACCAGGCTCTCCAGCGGGGTCAGGGTGACGAACCCCGGGTCCTCGTCGGCGCGCGCGGCGATCTTCCGGGCCACGCTGATCAGGACATCCGCGAGGTCCGCCGCCCGCTCGTCCCCGGTGCTGGTCATGATTCCTCCTTCGCGCGTCCTATAATAGTTATGATTTCATAGCTATTTGAGGAGTTGCCGGATGAACGAGGGGGCGCTGGACCCGACGGCTCGCCAGACCGGGAAAAAGAGCGGGGACGCGGCAGAGAGCAACCAGTCGCGGCACATTCCGCCGCGGCTGCTGGTGTCGCTGGCCCTGCTGGCGGGCATCGCGCCGTTCGGGACCGACATGTACCTGCCCGCGTTCCCGGCCATGACCCGCGAGCTGGCGGCCTCCAGCGCCGGTGTCCAGCTGACCCTGACCGCGTTCCTGGTCGGAGCGGGTCTCGGCCAGGTGTTCTTCGGGCCGCTGTCGGACAAGGTCGGGCGCTTCCCGCCGCTGGCGGTCGGGGCCGCCGTCTTCGTGGCGGCGAGCGTCGCCGCCGCGCTCGCGCCGAGCATTCCGCTCCTCATCGCCGCCCGGCTCGTCCAGGGCCTGTCCGGCGCCGCCGGGATGGTCATCAGCCGGGCCATCATCTCCGACCTGGCCACCGGACTCGAGGCCGCCCGTGCCTTCAGTCTCATGATGCTGGTCATGGGGGTCGCGCCCGTCGTCGCACCGCTGGCCGGCAGCGCCCTGGCCGGGGCGATCGGCTGGCGCGGAATCCTCTGGATCGTCACCGGCATCGGCGCGGTCGCCCTGGCGCTGGTGCTGCTGTTCGTCCGGGAGACCAGGCCGCGCGGACCGGCCGCCGCGCGTTCCCCGGGACCCCCGGCCCGGGAGACCGTGAAGCTGCTGCTGTCGCGGGCCTACGCCGGGAACCTGATCGCGTTCGCCTTCGGGTTCGCGACCATGATGGCCTACATCTCCTCCTCGCCGTTCCTTTACCAGGACCTGATGGGGCTGCCGACGCTCGGCAACGGCATCATGTTCGGCATCAACTCGCTCGCCCTGATGGCCGCCAGCGGCCTGTCGGCCCGGCTGACCTACCGGTTCGGTCCCCGGAAGCTGGCCCGGACCGGGATGCTCACCACGCTGGGGGCGGTCGTCGTGCTGGCGGTTCTCGTGGCCGCGGGAGTTCCCGCGCTGTGGCTGGCGGTCCCGGTGTTCGTCGCCGTCGGGTCGTGCGGCCTGATCTTCGGGAACACCACCGCGCTGGCCCTCAGCGCGATCCCGAACGCGGCCGGGCTGGGCTCGTCGTTCCTCGGCCTGTTCCAGTTCGTCCTGGCCGGCGTCATCGCGCCCCTGGTGAGCATCGGCGGGATCTCCGCCTTCTCGATCGCCGCCGTCATGCTCGCAACCTCGCTCATCGCCAACGGCGCGTTCGCCCTCGCGGGCTGGCGCCAGCCCGCGCTCGGGAACGGCGCCGCTACCGGCTGAACCGGCGGTAGCGCTGCAGCCGCCGCTGCCCGTCGGCGCTCGCGGTTCCGGCCGGCGCGAGCGCCTTCTCCAGGCGGCGGCGGGCCTCGTCGGCGTCCAGGTGCAGCCCGACGGCGACCAGCTCGCTGGCGCCGTCGCCGCGGTCACGTCCCGGGCCGGCGCTGGCGACGTGCACGGAGCGTCCGACGACGTTGACCACGTAGCCGCGCGTTCCCCGGCCGGACTCGACCGTCACCCGGCCCTTGATCCGGTAGGCGCCGGGAGGAGGGTCTTCCAGCAGGTCGACGAGGAGGGCGGGATCCACCGGGGTGGCGGAGCGCGCGGTGACCGCGGCGGCGTGCTGATGGTCGTGGCGCGGGCCGGTCTCGTGCAGGGCGTCGGCGAACGTGAGCTGGACGGCCGGGCTCTCCTGGCGGGCGGTGTCGAACAGCAGCGCCGGGTCGACACGGCCGCCGCTGGTGCGAATGACATGGGCGGACGGGTTGCCCTCGCGGACCCGCCGCTCGATGCGGGCGAGGGCCTGTTCCCGGCCGTCTTCCGGGAGCCGGTCGCACTTGTTGATCACGACGAGCGAGGCGGCCGCGAACCGCGCCGGGACCGCGTCGCCGGTATCGACGGTGCTGAAATACTCCACGGCGTCGATGACGTCGACGATCCCGCCGGGCCGGACCCGCCCGGAACCGCTGAACCGGATCAGCCGCTCCATCGCCGTCGGATCGGCGACCCCGCTGGCCTCCACGATCACCGCGTCCACCCCGAGCCGGGGCCGGGTCAGTTTCTCCAGCGCCTCGTCGAGGGGCGCGTCATCGGCCAGGCAGCACAGGCACCCGCCGGCGATCGACGCCGCCTCGTCCACCTGCCCGGTCACCAGCGTGGCGTCGACGTTGATGTCGCCGAAGTCATTGACCACCACGCCCACCCGGGCACCGGGCTGGCTCAGCACATGGTTCAGCAGCGTGGTCTTGCCCGCGCCGAGAAACCCGGTCAGCGCGATTACCGGGATTCGTCTCAACTGGTCTCCTTGTCAGGTTCCCGGCGGCCGAAGGCCCCCGGGCCCGCGTGGAACAGGCCCATGAGCAGGACCCCGATCGCAGTCGCGCCGAAGGACCAGCCGGGACAGCGGGCCATGTGCGAGAAGTAGAAGAAGACCGCCGCGATGACGAACGAGGCCCAGCCCATGAGCAGGTTCGTGACCGGGCCGTTCCCGAAGACGCACGGGTACCGCCGCTTGGTGATGCCCCGCACGAAGTGCGGGAAGCCGTTGGCGGCCAGCAGGCCGCCGAGGAACGTGAAGACGATCGCCTGCCACATGCGGCCTCTTATCGGGGGAAGATGGTGCCACCGACGGTACCGGCGGTCACGGGGCCGGTGCCACTTCGGCGAGTTGCCTGTCCAGGGCCGCGCGCAGGTGCGGGCACTGGTCGACGGGGTGCTCGCTAGGGCACTGGAGGGCATGGCCGAGGTACGCGCGGCCCTGCTCGGCCTGGCGGATCTGCTCCTCCAGCGCCGCGATCCGGGCGCGGACGATACCGCGCCACTGGTCAGGCGGGCCATGCAGGAACCCGGCGATGTCTTCCAGGCTCATCCCCAGCCGGCGGCCGACCTGGAGGAACACCAGGCGCCGCAGCTGCTCCGGCCCGTACATTCGGGTAGCGCCACGGCGGGCGGCCGGGGCGATGATGCCGTGCTGTTCGTAGTAGCGCAGCGCCGAGGCGTTCAAGCCGGTCAGGCGGACCGCCTCCCCGATCGGCACCAGGTCATCTTTCTCCATGTGCCCTATTTGACTTCAACCCGGGTTGAACCGCCACCGTGGGGGCATGACCGCCGATCGAACTTCCCGGAGCGCGCAGCCGTCCGGGGCCGCGGCCCGGGGCTTCGCGTACCCCCGGGGGATACTCGGCCGCCTCGGCGGGCACCTCATGGCCCGCGGCAGCGAAGCGGCCAGCCGCGAGGCCGCCGGCCTGCTGGACGTCCGCCCCGGCGACCGGATCCTTGAGGTCGGCTACGGCCCCGGCGTTCTCATCAAGCACCTGGCCGGCTGCACCCCCGCCGCCCGCGTCACCGGCGTGGACCCGTCCCCTGTGATGCGGGACATGGCGCAGCGCCGCTGCGCGGCCGAGATCATCACCGGCCGCGCCGACCCGCGCCTGGGCACCGCCACCGACACGGCCCTGGCGGACGAGGCCTTCGAGCACGTCGTCTCGGTCAACAACGTGCTGTTCTGGGACGGCATCCCGGCCGGGCTCGCCGAACTGCGCCGCGTCCTGTGCCCGGGCGGATCCCTGGCAGTCGCCTTCCACAGCCGCACCGCCCCGTCCCGGCACGAGCGGCGGATCGGGCTCCCCGAACAGGACGCGGACCGGATCCAGGCCGCCATCGGCGACGTGTTCGGGTCGGTGACCCGTCACGACCTGCGGCACCTGACCGCCTTCACCGCCGCCCGCCCGCAGTATGCGGGGCCGCTGACCGGGGGATGATGGTGGTCTCACCGGCCGTACAGGAGGCGGAACGTGGCGTTTGGCGTGCATTCGGAGGTCGGGCGGCTGCGGCAGGCCGTCATTCACCGGCCCGGCCTGGAACTGTCCCGGCTGACCCCGCAGAACATGGGCGGTCTCCTGTTCGACGACGTGCTGTGGGCGTCGCGGGCGGTGGAGGAGCACGACGAGTTCGCGGACGCACTGGCCAGCTGGGATGTCACCGTGCATTACTTCGGGGACCTGCTGGCACAGACCCTGGACGTCCCCGACGGACGGAAGTTCGTCCTGGACCGGGTCTGCACCCCCGAGTACCTGGGCCCGTCCCTGGTCCGCCCCGTCCGGGACCTGGCCGAAGGACTGGACAGCGAACGGCTGGCGGAGTACCTGGTCGGCGGGGTGCTCAAGGCCGACCTCCAGCCGCTGCGCGCCCGCTCCCTGAAGTGGGACATGCTGCACGCCGACGACTTCGTGCTGCCGCCGCTGCCCAACCACCTGTTCACCCGGGACAACTCGTGCTGGATCTACGGGGGAGTGTCGGTCAACCCGATGGCGATGCCCGCGCGCCGCCGCGAGACCCTGCACGCGCGGGCCATCTACCGCTACCACCCCCTGTTCGCCGGGGCGGGCTTCGTCACCTACTACGGCGACGACGACACCAGCCACCTGCCCGCGAGCATCGAGGGCGGCGACGTCCACGTCCTGGGCTCTCGCGCGGTCCTCATCGGGATGGGGGAGCGGACCACGCCGATGGCCGTGGAGACGCTGGCCCGCTCGCTGTTCGCGGCCGGGCAGGCGGACCGGGTGATCGCCGTGGAGTTCCCGAAGTCGCACGCCATGATGCACCTGGACACGCTCATGACGATGATCGACCGGTCCACGTTCGTGCTCTACCCGTACCTGGACACCGGTCTGCGGTCGTGGACGCTCACCGCCGGTCCCGGCCGGGGCCTGCACGTGCGCCGCGATCACAGCCTCTGGTCCTCCCTGGCCGAAGCGCTGCACGTCAGCGAGGTCACCGTGCTCACCACCGACTCCGACATCCGGGCCGCGCAGCGCGAGCAGTGGACCGACGGCAACAACTACCTGGCCCTCGCGCCCGGCGTGGTCGTCGGCTACGAGCGCAACGTCGGAACCAACACCATGCTCGAGAAGCACGGCGTGGAGGTCATCTCCGTCCCTGGCGGTGAACTCGGCCGCGGCCGGGGCGGCCCCCGCTGCATGACCTGCCCCATCGAGAGGGATCCCGTCGCAGCCGCCGGTTGACTCCGGACGGGCATGGGTATTTCCGCAGGTAGAGCGGGAGGATCCGATATGAGCAATGGCCGCGGGGTATGCGTCGTCACCATTCACGGAATCGGATTCCAGCAGCCGCCCCATGACGGGGTCCCCGGGTACGCCGACGGGCTGCACGCGCACCTGGCCCGGGTCCTGCGCGACAAGGGCGTCCGGCTCGGCAGCGACCCGTCCCGGGGACACGGTCCCGTCTACGTGCGGAGCGCGAAGCCGGGCACCCGGGACACCGAATGGGGCCTGAGCCGCCTCGGCACCTGGAACGCCGACGGCACCGCCGTCGGCATCGCGGAGGCGCCCCTCACCGCCGGGGACGAGCCCGTCACCCACGTGGCGGTGGTCTACAACCCGCTGGAGGGAGTCGGTCCCCGGCTGCTGTCGGGCGGGGCCACCCTGGCGGAAGCCGGCCTGCGGCTCGGCCACTACGCGTCCGTGACCGGGGCGATCCGCCTGGCGATCAGCGACACGTGGACGGCCCTGCACCAGGGCGGGGCCCCGCTGCCGCACGAGACGCCGGCCGTTCCGCGGCAGGGGCAGGCGCCGGACGTGCCCCCGCCGTCCCTGCGCCCCCGCGACGACGTCGCCCACGGACGGCCCCTGCTCAAGCCCCGGGAGGCGTCCGGCAGGCCGCGGCGCGGCGCGGGCCTGCCCGGGGTCATCCGGACGCTGGAAGACGACGTCGTCGCCTACGTCGCCCGCAACGACCTGCGCGAGCCGGTCCGGCGGTTCGTCGCCGAGGTGCTCCGCCGCGTGGCCGCGCGTCCCGACGTGGAGCACGTGGTGGTGAACGCGCACAGCCAGGGCACCGTCGTCGCCTTCGACGTGCTGCGGGACTACCCGGCCGAGTCCCGGGTCCGGGCCCTGGTGACCGCGGGCAGCCCGCTGCGCAAGTACGTGGACCTGTTCTCCTGGGGCGGCGACGCCGGCGGCATCCAGGCGATGACGTGGCTGAACTTCTGGGACGCGCGGGACCCGGTCGCCGACCCGCTCGACCCGCCGCCGGACTGGCACTTCGGGGACGCCCCGGTGCGGGCTCCGGGCCGCCTCGGCCTGCTATGGGCCGCCGGCGACGCGGGAGCCCAGGCGCCGGTGACGATCCGCGACCGGAAGGTGGACAACGTCCGCCACAGTTCCGCCGCCGGCCTGCGGGCCCACAACTACTGGGGCAACACCGCCGAGGTGATCCCCGCCCTCGGCGGCGTCGTGGAAAACACGCTCTTGGCGGGCACCCCCGTGGCATGAGAATGTAACCGGTGTGAGTGAAAAAACGACGACCCTGATCGTGTTCGCCAGCCCGGCCGAGGGCAAGGAAGCCGAGTTCAACGACTGGTACGACAACGTCCACCTCGGCGAGTTCGTCGCGCTGCCGGGCGTCGAGTCGGGCCAGCGTTTCGACCTCGCGCCGGCCAGTCCGCCCGCCAAGACCGGTTACGCCGCCATCTACCAGCTCAGCGGCGACCCGGCCGAGGTGATGAAGGCGATGGACGCCGCTATCAAGGACGGCTCCATGCACATGAGCGACGCCATCGATCCCGCCTCGGTCGCGATCACCGCCTGGACCCCGCACGGCCCGGTCGCCACGTCCTGAGCCCTACGCGAGCAGCGCCTCGGCGAGAATGGTGACCGAGGCGAGGCGCTGCTCGATCCGGGGAACCTGGTGGACGGTGACCAGTTCGTCGGCGTCGATCCGGGCGGCGAAGTCCTCGAGGTACTTGCGGACGTCGGGGCCGGTGCCGATCGCGGAGTAGGTCATCATCTCGTCCACGTGGACGGCCGCGCCGGAGGCGAGGAGTTCCTCAGCCTGATCGTCGGAGATCTGCGACGGCTCCTGGCCTGTCCGCCGGCCGAACAGGGTGGCCGCCCGGTTCCGCCGCGCGGCCTGGTGCTGGGACCGCGCCTCGTCCTCGGTCGGGGCGGCGAACACGTTCACCCCGGCCATCACGTACGGCTTGTCCAGCTCGGCCGACGGCTTGAACTCTTCCCGGTACGCCCGCACCGCCGCCTCCAGCGCACCCGGGGCGAAGTGCGACGCGAACGCGTAGGGCAGGCCCAGCGCGGCCGCCAGCTTCGCGCCGAACAGCGAGGAACCCAGCATGTACAGCGGCACGTTCGCCCCGTTGCCGGGAACGGCGCTGACGCCGGGCACCCGGCTGTTCCCGCTGAGGTAGCCCTGCAGTTCGACCACGTCCTGCGGGAACGTGTCCGCGGTCCGCGGGTCGCGCCGCAGCGCGTACTGCGTGTTCTGGTCCGACCCGGGAGCACGCCCCAGCCCGAGGTCGATCCGCCCCGGGTACATGGCCTCGAGGGTGCCGAACTGCTCGGCGATCAGCAGCGGCGAGTGGTTCGGCAGCATGATGCCGCCGGAACCGAGCCGGATCGTGGAAGTCTGCGCGCCGATGTGGCTGATGAGCACGGAAGTCGCGGACGAGGCGATGGCCGGCATGTTGTGATGCTCGGCGTACCAGACGCGCGTGTAGCCGAGTTCCTCGGCCGTGCGCGCCAGCGCCACGCTGGCCGCGAAACTGTCCCTCGCGCTCTGCCCCCGCCCGATCGGCGCCAGGTCCAGGATCGACAACTTCATGTGCTCAGCCCTCCACCGCGGTCTTTCTCCGTCAACTCCATGATCCAACCCGATAGGCGGAACGGATGTTCCTGGCTGTTCCGTGTTACTACACACTCCCCAGGGTGAGCGGCCGGTACGATCGCCCCGGATCGGGGAACACCGACCACGTAGCGGTTTCACAACAGCACAGGAGACGCTTGATGCCCTCGCTCCGGGACCGCCCTCGCCCGGGACTGCAACTCGGCTGGATTCCCAACGACGCCGGACGGCGTCCGCGTGACTACGAGGAGAAGGCACCCGCCGACCCCGCCCCCGACCCCGCCAAGGAAGCGAAACTGGCCAGCGCCCGGCGGCACGCCGCCGGCTGGATCCGCATGCTCATCGGTATCGGCGTGGTCGCGGTGGCGCTGTTCGGCCTCATCGCCTACTTCGCCCATCAGGCCTGGTTCTGGTATATCGCCGCGGCCTGGGGTGCCGTGACCTGGCTGCCCGCCGCCGGCATCGGCTGGCACTGGCGCAAGGCCGCCGCGCGGCTGCGCGAGGACCTCGCGGACCGCCGGGCGAAGCACGCCGGGGAACTGGCGGCGTACGAGGAACGCAAATCCGTTTGGAATCAAAAAGAGGCGGAGCGGGCAGGCCGCGCGCCCCGGTGGCTCCGGGTCACCGCCGCCGAGGACCGCACCCGCCTGGACGTGTTCGGGGGAACCGCGGGCGGGCGGGCGAACATGCTGACCGGGCTGGGGCTATCGCTGCTGGGCGAGCACGCGGTCATCGTGCTCGACCTGTCCCACGAGCGGGTCTGCGGCGGGCTGGCCGACGCCGCCGCCGACGCCGGGCTCAGCGTGCATGACTACCAGCTCCCGCGGGACCTGCGGGACGTCCCGCTCCTGTCCGGCCTGGCCGGCGACGAGCTGGCCAGCCAGATCGTCGAGGTGACGCACGCGGACGACCCGGGCGCCACCACCGCCGGACGGGCCTCCGACCTCCTGGTCCTGTCCAAGATCGGCCGGGTGCTCGGCGGCGGCGTGTCCATGGGGAAGCTGCACGAGGCCCTGCACTACCTGCTGGACACCTCCGTCGACGACGGGGTGCTGACCGACGGCGAGCGGGCCGGGCTCGACGCCGCGTTCGGGGAGGGATTCCGCCGGGAGGTCGCGGGCACGCTGATCCGGCTGGCCGCCGTGGTCGAGCCGCTGCGGGACCTGGGCGCCGACGCCGACGACCGGGCCCCGGCCCGGCTGACCTGCCTGTCCCTGGCCGACGGGCCCCGCGACGTGACGGCCGACCTGACCGCCGCTCTGATCGTGCAGTGGGCCACCCGGTCCATCGTCGCCGGGGCGTCGGAAGGCGAATCGCCGTTCCGGCCCGCGGTGATCCTGGCCGGGGCGGACGAGCAGGACCGGCGGCACCTGGCCCGGCTGACCTCGGCCTGCGACCGGTACGGCATCCCGCTGGTCCGCACGTTCTCCCGGCTCACGGAGGAGTCGGCTAAGCACCTGGACAGCCGGAACACCGCGTTCATGCGATTGGCGACCCGCCCGGAGGCCCTGCGGGCGGCCGAGCACATCGGCCTGGAACGGCGATTCGTGGCGGCCCAGTTCTCGATCAGCCAGCGGGTCAGCCGGTCGAGGACCCGGACCGACACCGAGTCCTCGACCCACACCACCGGGACCAGCGAGGGCGGGGCGCACACCCGCACCACCGGGACGACCCAGGGCCAGACGCGGACCGAGACCGAGATGCCGTGGCGGCACCAGAACGTCAACGTGACCATGGAGAACCACACGCACGTCGGCCGCGACGGCCGGGACGGACGGGACGGCCGGACGGGGCGGGACGGGCGTGACGGCCGGGACGCCTCGGGAGTCAGCGACGCCGACCGCAAGGCGGCCGACAGGCGGGACCGCGAGCGAGAGAAGCGGGCCGACGCGAGGGAAGCCGCGGACCGCCGGTCGTCGTCCTCGCCCCGCCCGGCAGCGCCCCCGACGGGCGGCAGCAAGTCGTCGGCGTCGTCGGGCGGCCGCAAGGACGGCAAGCCCGACGGGATCGACCTGGTCAAGTCCAAGACCGACTACAACCTGCGGCACGTGAGCGAGTCCCGGACCAGGACGTGGGAGAAGTCCGAGTCCGACAGCCACACCCGGTCGGTGTCGCACGCCGTGACCAAAGGCACAAGTGTCGGCGACGAGGTCACCTACGAGCTCAGCTACGAGCACCAGGTGCAGCCGGAGACGCTGATGGACCTGGCCGAGGACCAGATGCTCGCCCCGCACGTCGCGGAGAGCCCTTCGCGGGCTGCCGACGCCGGGACCAGCGCGAACGCCCGGATCGGAGCCGGCCCGGGCCGGATGGTCGCCCTGGTGGTTAACCCCGGCCTGGTCGGGTCCGAGGTGGCCGCCCCGGTGGCCCCGGAGGAGATCCCGGCCTACCAGGCGCCTCTGCCCCAGGTCACCTCGGACGTCCCGGCCGCCCTGGAGAACCTTCGCCGTCCATAACCGGTCGCTTCGGTCGCGTATTGTCTTGAGTCGATATGAGTACCGAAAGCGCACAGCAGCAGCTGCTCGTCATGGACGGCGGGCCCGAGCGCGCGTTCCGGGTCGGCCGGGCCGCGCCGGTCGGTGACGGATCCGGCGACGTGGCGGGCGCCATGGTGACCGGCCCGTGGCTGGCAGGCCCCGAGGGCGCGGTGCCCGGCGGCTCCCTCGGCGTGCTGGTGGACAACACGCTGGCCTTCGCGCTGCTGCACGACCGCCGCTACACCGGCAAGTGGTCGGTCAGCGCCCAGATCTCGGTGGACCTGTGCGCGCCCGTTCCCGCCGACGGCACGCTGCTGACCGCCCGGTGCGGCAAGGCGTACTTCGGGGAAAAGGGCGGCCTGGCCACCGGTACCGTCACCGCCGCCGACGGCACGCTCATCGCCCACTGCGCCCAGCACACGCGCTGGATCGCCTCGGACGTCAAGGCGGAAGACATCGAGGCGTTCCTGGCGGCCCGGGAGGCCGACAGCGGGACGCCGGCCAGCGAGATCGTCGCCGCGGGCGGGCCCGCCAGCCTGACCGAACTGCTGGACACGAGGGTCAAGGCCGCCGACGGCGGCGCGATCGTGGAACTGCCGGTGGTCAGGGAACTGGCCAATCCCCTCGGCAACCTGCACGGCGGGATCACGTTCGCCGCGGTCGACCTCGCCGCCCAGGCCGCCCTGCGGTCGGCCGGCGCGCCCGTGCATGCCCAGTCGATCCGCGTCGCCTACCCGCGCCCGCTGCCGCCGGGTCAGACCGTCCGGTTCGAGGCCCAGGTGGTGCATCGCGGCCGGTCTCTCGGCCTGGTCGACGTCACCGCCGGTAACGAGGCCGGGAAGCCCTGCGTTGTCGCGTCCGTCACGACAGGACCGGTTCCGTTCTGATCCGCCCGGTTTACGGTCGGCCCTCACCCTAGGATGTAGCGCTATGAGCACCGTGCCGACTGGCGACCTTCCTTCCGCCGACATCGGGGACATCGTCGGGCTGCTCCGGCTGGAGCACCTGGAAGTTAACATGTTCCGCGGCCGCGCGGTGTCGAAGGAATCGCGTCGGCTGTACGGCGGGCAGGTCGCGGCGCAGGCGCTGGCCGCCGCCGGGTACACGGTGGGCGGGGCCCGCCCGCACTCCCTGCACGCCTACTTCCTCCGCCCGGGGAACTCGGCCTTCCCGGTAGTGTTCCAGGTCGAGCGGCTGCAGGAGGGCCGGACGTTCAAGCGCCGCCGGGTCACCGCGATCCAGGGCGGCGACGCCATCCTGTGCCTGGAATCCTCGTTCACCGCCGACGGCACCGTCACCGCCGAGTACCCGGCCCCGCCGAAGGTCCCGGCCCCGGAGAACTGCCCGGTCTACCATCACGAGGGCAGGCTGGCCGCGGGCCAGGTCAACCCGTGGGAGCTGTTCGAGGCCCGCCCCGCGGTCACCGAGATCCCCGACGGCGCCCGGGTCACCGCCATGGACATGTGGTTCCGGGTGAAGGACGTGACCGAGGCCGAGGACATCATCCCCGAGGCGGTCATCACCTACCTCAGCGACCTGACCCTGGCCGCGACCGCGCTGCGGCCCGGCCCCGGATACCCCAACGGCCGGCCGGAGGTGACCGGCCTGACGTCGCTGGACCACTCGATGTGGTTCCACAACCCGGCCGACCTGTCGGACTGGCTGCTCTACGCGAAGATCGCCCCGGCCGCCGGCGCGGTCCGGGGCCTGACCGCCGGCCAGATCTTCGACCGCCGCGGCGTCGCCATCGCGTCGGTCGCCCAGGAATGCCTCACCCACACCCACGGTCCCGGCCAGGCATCGTAGTTCCCGCAATTTATTCTTTGCATCTCGGGTGCTGTCCTGTCATTATGTTTCCCGGCCGGGCCGTCCGCGGTTTCACGTGTCCTTCGATATGGATCGTATCGAGGCGTTCGCGATTGCCTGACGCCGTTCCCGAGTGTTTATATTTCATGGTACTAGTTTCGGTATTTAGCTTCTTATTGACTTAGGTGAATTTGCCGGCATATAAACGGCGGTGAAAGCGGCCAGTGCCGCGGAAACATCACCGAGCCTTTTTCGGGGGCATCCGTGACTGAAGAAAACGGGCAGACCCAGGACGTCGAGCAGGGGCGGAAAGCCACGCCGGCCCGCCGCCGGGAATCCGCGGAAGAACGCAGGGGAAGAGAACGCAGGGAGCGGGAAGAGGCCGAGCGCCTGGCCCGCGAACTCGAGGAAACGCGCGACGCCGAGCGCGAGCTGGGCGCCGAACTGTTCGTCGAGCAGCTGGGGGAGCGGGGGCTGCGTGAACGGCTCGCCGCTGACGAACGGCGCGAGCGGGAACTCCGCGAGCGCCTGGCCGCCGACGAGCATCGCGAACGGGAGTTCCGGGACGAGGCGTGGCAGGAGCAGCGGCACCGCGAGCGGGAACTGAACGAGCGGCTGAGTGCCGACGAGAACCGCGAACGGGAACTCGGCGAGCAACTGGCCGGCGAGCGGGTGCGGGAGACGGAGCTGCGTGAGCGGCTCACCGGGGCCGAGCGCCGGGAGCGGGAGCTGGATGAGCGGCTGTCGGCGGAGCAGGTCCGCGGGCGCGAGCTGGGTGAGCAGCTGGCCGGGGACCGGGTGCGGGAGACGGAGCTGCGTGAGCGGCTCACCGTGGCCGAGGGTCGCGAGCGGGAGCTGGATGAGCGGCTGTCGGCGGAGCAGGTCCGCGGCCGTGAACTCGGTGATCAGATTTCCGCCGAGGAAGTTCGCGGCCGTGAGCTTCGCGAGCGTCTTACCGCGGACGAGGACCAGGAGAACGTTCTCCGTGAGCGGCTCGGGGAAATCGAGCGCCTGGAGCAGGAGCTCCGCGAACGGATCGCGGAAGTCGATCGTCTGGAGCGGGAACTGCGGGAGCGGCTGGCCGGGGACGAGCGCTCCGCCCGCGAGTTCCGCGATGAGGAATGGCGGGAGCGACTGCGCCAGGAGCGCTGGCTGCATCTGGAAGGCCGCGGGCATCATGAGTGCTCTCACCGTGAGTGCTCCCGCCATGAGGCGGCCGCGCAGCCGTCGGCGCCCCCCTATCCGCCCTTCCCCCCGTATCCTCCTTTCCCGCCCTATCCTCCTTTCCCTCCGCCGCCCGCCTCGTCGTAGCGCTCTTACCGCCGGCGGAATGCCCGCAATAGCGGGCCGCTGGCAGACGTAAGACCGAACGCCTCCGCGCGGACTGGCGTTAGTCCGTCCATCGCGGTGGCTTCCCGAGACATCCAGCGGACCGCCTGATGCCCTTTGGCGCGGGATTTCCCGGCAGCAGCCGGTATTTTCCCTTGGCCTGACGCACGCGATCCGCGAATTCCGTGAGCACGAACGAATAAGGAGATGAGCTGCATGTCCGGCCCGTCCTATCCTCCGTACCCGCCATTTCCGCCCTTCCCCCCGTACCCCCCGTACCCTCCGTATCCACCTGCCCCGCCGAATCCCTATCCCGCCCCGTCCGGAGGTGGCGGCGGCCACCAGCCACCGCAGCAGCCTCCGTCGAATGGCGGGGGCCAGCCTCCGTCTGGTGGCGGCGGGAGCCAGCCTCCGCCGGGCGGCGGCAGTGGCAGCGGGGGCGGCACCGGTGGCGGCACTGGTGGCGGCAGCGGCAGCGGCAGCGGCGGCGGCAGCGGCGGCAGTGGTGGTGGCGGTGGCGGTGGCACGAACCCTCCGCCGACGGGAGTGGGGACGAGTCCCCCGCCCGGGGGCGGGACTCCCCAGTCAAACCAGGAACTCGCGAAGCAGCTGGCGGCTAAGGAGGGCCACCAGGACTGGACCACCGGCCAGCAGTGGACCGACTGGGTCCAGCTGTGGACCAAGGAAAGCAGCTGGAACCAGAACGCGCTCAACCCCAGCTCGCAAGCGCTCGGGATCGCTCAGGCCCTGGACCACGGCAACAAGGATGGTTCCACGACCGGGACCAAGGAGATCCAGGGAAAGAAGCGCAACGAGTACGGCACCGACACGGGGATCAGCGTCCAGCAGGCCATCGCGGCGAACAACTGCGAGGCCGGTTCACAGATCCTCTGGGGCATCGGCTACATCGCGCAGCGGTACAAGGACCCGTCGGCGGCGTGGGCTCACGAGACCAAGAACAACTGGTACTGAGCCGGATTCCTAGCTCTGCGTGCTGGCGTGGGGAGTCCAGCCCTTCTGCTCCTCGGACTGGCAGACGCGCGATCCGAGCGCCGACGAGGTCGCCGCGCCGCTGCTGGTGACCTCGTAAACGGACATCAGCGCCCCGGCCGGATTGCTGAGGTGGCATACGGAATCGGAGTCCGTCAGCGTGCCGTTGTCCTGGTCCTGCGTGATCGTGCTGGCCGCGACCGGGTTCCAGTAGGCTCCGGATGACGCGAGATTCTCCGAGACCTGCTGGCAGGAGGCGACGTGCTGGGCCGACACGTAGACCGTGGCTCCGCCGTCCTGCGCCTGGAACCCGCAGGTGAGGCTGCCTGAGCTCACGGTGCCGGCCGGGGCCGTGCTCGGCGACGCGGTCGGCTGAGGCGCGGGTCCGGAGACCGAGGGCGACACCGGGTCCGGCGACGCCGTCGGTGAGGGAGACGTCGAGGACGTTGGCGAGGTCGACGGAGTCCTGACCGGGGAGTGACGGGGAGCGTGCGTGCGGGTGCTGGTCGCCCCGGCCGTCCCGTCCGGGTGCGTCCGGTCCAGAGCCGCGATCGTGCCCGCGGCCGCCGCCAGCACGATGACCGCCGCCGCCAGGATCGCCAGCCGGGAGCGGCGCCGGCGGGCGGGCCGGAAGCCGTCGGAACGAGCAAGCGAACCGGGCCGCAGGACGGCCTGAGCCGACGGCCTCCACGTCCTCGTGAGCACGGCCTCGGTGAACGTATCGGCGGGCATGTTCTGCTGCCCCGTCGCGCCGGCCAGCGCGGCGAGAACCGCGGGGGCCGGGGGCCGGTCGCCGGGCGACTTGGAAAGCGCCTGCTCGACCAGTGCGCGCAGGGGCTCCGGGACGCCGGATGTATCCGGCGCCTCATGCCGGATCCGGTACATGACCGCCTCAGCCGGCCCGGACCCGAAAGGCGGCCGGCCGGTGGCGGCGAAGGCGACGGTCACCCCCCACGCGAACACGTCGGCCGGCTGCCGGGCTTCGCCGACCAGCTGCTCCGGAGCCATGAAGCCCGGCGATCCGACCGCCATCCCGGTGCGCGTCACGGCGGTCGAGTCCAGCGCCTGCGCGATCCCGAAATCGATCACCCGGGGGCCCGCCCCGGTGAGCAGTACGTTGCTCGGCTTGAGATCCCGGTGCACGATCCCGGCCGCGTGGATCGCCGTCAGCGCCTCGGCCAGGCCGGTGGCCAGGCCGGGCAGCAGGACACCGTCGAGAGGCCCGGCCTCGCTGACCTGCTCGGCGAGGGTCGGGCCCTCAACGTATTCGGTCGCCAGGTACGGACGGTCGGATTCGGTGTCCGCCTCGATCACGCGGATGGTGCACAGCCCGTTCACCCGGCCCAGAGTGGACACCTCGCGCCGGAACCGGATGCGGAACGAGTCGTCATCGGCCAGTTCGGGGCGCAGCAACTTGATCGCCGCCGGAGTGCCGTCCTTCGCGGTCCCGAGATACACCACGCCCATGCCGCCCGCTCCGAGCCGCGCTGAGAGCCGGAACTGCCCGATCCGGGCGGGGTCATTGTCACGCAACGGAGACAGAGCCACGCAGGCCTCCCTAGTCCGCTTGCCCGTCTGAGAACTCCGGGCCGTGCGCTCTCATCGTAGGAGCCGGCCGCGGCAGTCACCGGACGTTCCGCGGAGCCTGATGTTCCGAATCGTTCATGCTTTTTAGAATGTGCTTTCTGCGGTTCGCGGGCGGGTCCGGCCCGCCTCCGGCACGCCGGCGCCGATTGCGGCGCCCACGCCGAACAACGCCGGATCAGTACCGGTCGTACTCGTCGTGAACGGCCAGGGCCTCCGACGGGCCGCCGTAGGTGTCCGCGATGAACCCGATTCCCCACAGGATCTGCGCGTAGGCGCTCCCGTCGTTCGCGGCCGCCGCCTGGCTGGTGGTCAGCCCGAAGTCCGGGCCGTATTCGTCGCGGCTCCGGTCTCCGATGACCCTGGTGCCCGGCGCGGTCTTCGCGGTGTCGTAGCCAAGAACCTGCGGGATGCCGAGAGCGCCCGAGTCCGGGTCAACCGCGTTCTGGTCCCAGTTGCTTTCCCTGCGCCACAGCTCCACCCAGTCAGCCCACGGCTGCCCAGTGGTCCAGTCCGCGTGGCCATGAGCCTTCGCCAGCTGTGCCGCGAGGGCCTGGTTCGCCGCCGCGTTGTTCCCGGAAGGCGACAGCTCCGGCTCTTCTGGCGGGGAAGAGGCGGGGGGTGTCGCCGCCGGCTGCGGCTGCTCTCCTGCCGTCTCCGGTACGACTGGCGGCTCTGCGGGCGGCTGTTCGCGCCCGGCCGGGAGAATCGCGCCGGGAGGAGGACCGGCCGGGCGCTTTTCTTCCGGGAGAGCCGATTCAGGTGCCGATTCAGGTGCCGATTCCGGTGCCGGTTCAGGTTCCGGTTCCGGTCCGGCGGATTCGGGCGGTGACGGAGGGACGAGCCGGGAAGAGGGCGGCGATGCCGGGAACCCCGTCGGCGGCTGGGACTCTGACGGCGGCTCCGGCGCCGGCGGCGCCTGCTCGGGATACGGCGCATAGGGCGCATAGGGCGCATAGGGCGCGTACGGCGGGAAGGCTGGATACGGGGGATAGGGCATGGTGCTTACTGCCTCGCCGCCGGGCACGCACTCGCCGCAAGCGCAGGTACAGGGATCGGCCATCCCGGCGTCAGTCATAAATTTCCCCCGAAATTTAATAGATCGCTCTCCTGCGAGAGGCTGTATGCACGTTATACGTCCATCTCTTCATGCCGGTCAAGGGAAGGGATTAATAAAGTAAGTCACGTGACAAAGAGTGCCGGAGGCTGAATGGGGTCCCCGAGTGACTGGCTGGACGGCAGCGGCATATAGGTTGCGACGATCGCGTGTAGCTGCTGGTGAGAGGGATGTATTTGCTGGCGAGTCGAACGGCTGTGAACGATTCATTATCGTCAACTTCCCGAGAACTGAACTGATCTGGATTCAGCTGAACGATCGTGCCTGGCGCGGTCCGGGTCGGTGTCGCGGAATTCCGTGAATCTCGCGTTCCATTGTGTTCAGTTAAATTGACCCTGCTAGAGGAGGTGGCGTATAAAAGGCCGCAGGGTCGCTGGTTTTAGCGTGCTGATCCAGCGTATTCAGGGGAATTCATAATGGTTGAGAGTAGCAGCTGGCGCAACGCGCCGGGCGAGGGGCCGAAACGATCGCGGAAGGGGTCCGCAACGAGAAGACCCCGCGGCCCGGATCGAGTACTGAAGCCGTGCCGGCCCCTCGGCCGGCGACGACGCGTCACTAGAGAGAGGAGCCGCTCATGTCCGGCCCGACGTTCCCGCCCTATCCGCCCTACCCGCCTTTTCCCCCGTTCCCGCCCTACCCGCCGCATCCCCGGCCGGCGCCGCCTCCGTCGTCGTCACCGCCCGGCGCGGGACAGCATCCCCAGCCGCCCGCGGGCAATGGCGGTCAGGACGGTGGCGGGGGACAGCCTCCCTCCCCGGCTCCGCCGGTGCACCAGCCCACGCCGCCTCCCACCCATCAGCCTCAGCCCTCGCCGCCTCCCGCCCCCAAGCCGACTCCTCCGCCCTCGGGCGACGGCTCGGAGGTCTCGAAAGACGCGCTGAAGTACGTCGGAAACAAGTACGTGTGGGGCGGTGCCCCCGGAACGACTGCCGGGAAGGACGACGGGACCGACTGCTCAGGATTCGTGAACATGGTGGTCGGCCGCGACCTCAAGCGAGCCATTCCCGGATACGAGGCGGGGAAGTACACCGGCTCCGTCCACGGCCCGGTAACCGAGGACTGGCTTGCCTGGAGCGGGGCGACGACCATCTCCCAGTCCGAGGTCAAGGCCGGTGATCTCGCCTGCTGGAAGACTCACATCGGGATATTCACCGATGACGGCAAGCACGTCGTGTCGTCCCTGGACACGAAGAGCGGCGTCGTCACGACGACCGTCGCCGGGGCTACCCCGACCGGGGAGACGCTCACCTGCCGTCGGCTGAAGAGCCCGTGAGCTGAGACGAGACCGGGCACGCCGCCTACGAGGAAGTCCCGCGCGCCCGGTCCCGCCGGTAGAACTCGGCCGGGTCGGGTTCGGCCGGGGTGCTGCCGAGGATGAGGTCGGCGGATTTCTCCGCGAGCATCATCGTGGGCGCGTAGATGTTCCCGTTGGGGATGTAGGGCATCGCGGAGGCGTCGACCACCCGCAGGCCGTCGAGGCCGTGTACCCGCATCGATCCCGGGTCCAGGACCGCGTCCGGGCCCGTGCCCATCTTCGCGGTGCAGGAGGGGTGCAGCGCCGTCTCGGCGTCCCGCGCGACCCAGTCCAGGATCTGCTCGTCGCTGTCGACCGAAGGACCGGGGGAGATCTCGCCGCCGTTGTAGGGCGCCATCGCGGGCTGGTTGAGGATGCGCCGGGCGACGCGGATCGCCTCCACCCACTCGCGGCGGTCCTGCTCGGTGGACAGGTAGTTGAACCGCAGCGCCGGCTTCACCTTCGGGTCGGCGGAGGTGATCTTCACGGTGCCCCTCGTGTCGGAGTACATCGGCCCCACATGCACCTGGTAGCCGTGCCCGCCCTCGGGGGAGGAGCCGTCGTAGCGGATCGCGACCGGCAGGAAGTGGAACATGAGGTTCGGGTAGGCGACGTCGTCGTTGCTCCGGACGAACCCGCCGCCCTCGAAATGGTTGCTCGCCCCCGGCCCGGACCGGCCGAACAGCCACTGGGCGCCGATGACCGGCCGCTTCCACGGAGCCAGCGCAGGCTGCAGCGACACCGGTTCCTTGCACGCGTACTGGACGTACACCTCCAGGTGATCCTGCAGGTTCGCGCCCACGCCCGGCAGGTCGGCGACCACGTCGATATGCAGGTCCCGCAGGAGCCCCGCGTCGCCCACGCCGGAGAGCTGGAGCAGCTGCGGGGTGTTGACCGCCCCGCCGCACAGGATGATTTCCTTGCCGTGCACCCGCCGCGGGGCGCTGAGGCCGCGGCGGTACTCGACGCCGACCGCGCGGGTGCCGTCGAACAGGACCCGCGTGGTGTACGAACGGGTGAGGACGGTGAGGTTCGGCCGGCCCATGGCCGGGCGCAGGTACGCGCCGGCCGCGGACAGGCGCCGGCCGCGTCGCACGTTGCGGTCGAACGGCGCGACGCCCTCCTGCCGGTAGCCGTTGACGTCGGTGGTGCGCCGGTAGCCGGCCTGCTCGGCGGAGGCGAAGAACGCCTCGAACAGCGGGTTGGTGGCCGGGCCCCGTTCGAGCACCAGCGGCCCGTCGGTGCCGCGGAACCGCTCGTCCGGTGTCCCCGGCGCGGCCAGGCAGTTCTCCATCCGCTTGAAGTACGGCAGGCAGTGCGCGTAGTCCCACTTCTCCATGCCGGGATCGCCGGCCCACCGCTCGAAGTCCAGCGGGTTGCCCCGCTGGAAGATCATGCCGTTGATGCTGCTGGAGCCGCCGAGGACCTTGCCCCGGGCGTGGTAGATCCGGCGGTAGTGCAGGTTTGGCTCGGGTTCGGACTCATATTTCCAGTCGTAGAACCGGTTGCCGATCGGGTACGTCAGGGCCGCCGGCATGTGGACCAGCGCGTCCCACGGGTAGTCCGGCCGCCCGGCCTCGAGTACCAGCACGCGGTGGGCCGGGTCGGCTGACAGCCGGTTCGCGAGGGCACTGCCGGCGGACCCGCCGCCGACGATGATGAAGTCGTAGGTTCGCGGACTCATCGGGTCTCCTCTCTGCCGGCGCCGGTTGAAGCCGTCATATGTACGTTTGTACGCATAGTTTGTACGATTGTCCATATGAAGAGGGGGACAGGATGACGACGAGCAGAGCCGGCGGGGCCCGGCGGCCGCGCGGCGCCGGTGACCCGGGGCGGCGCGACCGCATCGCGCGGGCCGCGATCGCGGTGGTGGCCGAGCGCGGAGTGGAGGGGCTGACCCACCGGGCGGTGGCCGCGGCCGCTGGCGTCCCGCTCGGCTCGACGACCTACCACTTCGCGACTCTCGATGACCTGCTGGAGATGGCGCTGGAGACGGCGGCGGCCGACAACATCCGGCGGATGCGGGACTGGGCGGTCCGGCTGCCCGCCGGGGCCGACCTGGCCGGGGCCCTGGCCGGCCTGGCGGTCGCCAGCCTGGCCGGGGAGGACCGGGCGAACGCCATCGTGGAGTACGAACTGTACGTCGCCGCGCTCCACCGGCCCCGCCTCCGCGCGGCGAGCGCCGCCTGGGACGCCGAGCTGGCCGAACTGTTCGCGGCCCGCACCGACCCGCTGACCGGCCGGCTGCTCGCCGCGACGTTCTGCGGGCTGGTGATGCAGGGTCTCGTCGCCGACCCGCCGCCGGAGCGGGACGGGACCGAGGCCCTGTTCCGGCGGGCTCTAGGCGAGCCGGTCAAACAGGCGCATAGTGGGTGAATGGCCAGTGTTTCGGCGACTTTGAACTATGTCGCGCCGGACTCCAGGCGCAACCGGCTGTATGTCGGTCCCGGCGGGCACATGACCACGACCCGGTACGCGCCCCGGGAAGTGGAGATCACGGACGGGCGTCCGTTCCGCGACGACTTCGCCCTGGACGCGAGCGGCTTCACCCTCCTGGGCCACCGCAGCGACGTCACGGATTTCAACGACCCGTCCCAGCTGGACGACGTGTACGTGCCGGAGGCGAAGGCCCTGGTCAAAGAGGCCACCGGCGCTGATGACGTCGCCCTGATCGGCTGGGTGATCCGCCGGTCGGGCCCGGACCGCAACGGCGGGCAGCCGCCCGCGCCCGATGTCCACGTGGACATCTATCCGGGCCGGGCCGACGCCCGGTTCGCGGCCGCCTCCGACCGGCCCTACCGGAGGGCGGTCATGACCAGCCTGTGGCGGGCGTTCAGCCCCCCGCCGCAGGATGAGCCCCTCGCGGTGCTGGACTACCGCAGCGTCGCCGACGACGAGGGGACGCCGAACCTCCTGCTGTTCGTCGACCAACTGCCGGACCCGGGCAGCGTCCCCGACATCGCCGACCCCGACTCCGAGCCGGCCGGGACGGTTTTCACCCACGCGCCGGGACACCGCTGGTGGTACTTCCCGGACCTTCGCGACGACGAGACGATCCTGCTGAAACTGCACGACACCGACCACAGCGTCGCCTGGCGCGCGCCCCACACCTCGTTCCGGGACCCGACGGTTCCCGGGGAGGGGCACCACCGGGAAAGCGTCGAACTCCGCACGATCGCGTTCTTCTACTGACGGCGCGGTCATGACAACCGCCACGGTCAACTACCTGGCTCCCGGGTCCCGGCGCAACCGGCTGTACGTCGCGCCCGGAGACCACCACACCACCACCCGCTACGACCGGCGGAC
>WRBL01000068.1 GCA_009784565.1 Streptosporangiales bacterium
ACAGGTAGTACGACAGCAGGTTCAGCCGCGGGAACGCCACGTCGGGCGCGCCGATCTGCAGCGGCACCAGCTCATTCGCGAAACCGACGAACGTGGGAGTCGCGAACAGCAGCAGCATGATCGTGCCGTGCATCGTGAACAGCTCGTTGTAGACCTGATCGGAGACGAAGTGCTGGTCGGGGCCCAGCAGCTGGAGCCGGATTAGCATCGCCATGATCCCGGCGCAGATGAAGAAGAAGAACGACGTGATCAGGTACATGTGCCCGATCACCTTGTGGTCGGTGGACGACAGCCACCCGGCCAGGATCTCGCCCTTGGTCCGCGAGCGCGGTCCCGGCCGCGGCGACGTGACCCGGTCCGCCGCCGGGGCGCTCACGCGGCGCCCGCCTTCTCGTGCCTGCGCGCGCGGCGCCGGCGGTCGGCGCGCTGGCGCCGGGCCCGGATCCGGTCCTCGGGGGTAGTTCCGCCCCAGATCCCGTGCATCTGACTGTTACTCATCGCGTATTCCAGGCATTCCCGGCGTACCTGGCAGTGATCGCAGATCCGCTGGGCCCGGGAGGCCTGCCGCTCGCCGGCCTCGCCCGCCGCCACCGGGAAGAACAGTTCCGGGTCAGCGTCCAGGCACGCGGCCGCTTCGATCCAGTCGGTGCGGTACGGCAGCATGCGGCATCGTCCTTTCCCGAGAAGACCGCGTCAGTTAGCTGGCCGTCCGCTGCCCCTCTCGACCGCCGGTATTCGTCCCCGCGCCGGGAAATCCCCGGCATGTTTGCCACGGTAGTCACGGGTAGCGCCGCAGGGGAAGACCCGAAGCGAAAGACCGGCAGACAGGGGAGGAAACATGGCTGACGTCTTCGACGTACTCAAAGCCGATCACGACGAGGTCAAGGGCATCCTGGAACAGCTGGAAGGGGGCCCGAGCCTGGCCAGCGGCGCGACCGGCGAGCAGCTCGCGGTGCGCAAGCGCCTCGCCGACGAGCTCACGATGAACGAGATCCGGCACGAGGCGGCCGAGCAGCAGCACTTCTGGCCCGCGCTGCGGGCGCTGGGTCCCGAGGGAGACCGGGTCGCCGACCAGGCGCTCGAGCAGGAGACGGCCGGCGAGGAGGTGATGGACAAGCTCAGCTCCCTGAAGCCGGAGGACCATCAGTTCGAGAGCGTGCTCGCCGAGCTCATCTCCGACGCCCGCGCCCACATCGCCTTCGAGGAGGCGCACGCGTGGCCCCTGCTGAGCATCTCGATCACCGCCCAGCAGTCCGACGACCTGGCCCAGAAGATCACCCAGGCCAAGAAGGTGGCCCCGACGCGACCGCACCCGAACGTGCCGCCGCAGCCCGGCGCCCAGAAGGCCGCCGGGCCGGTGGCGGCCGCGGCCGACAAGCTCCGCGACACCCTGACCGGCCGCGGCAAGCGTTCCTGAGGTCCTGGCCAGCCGCGTCCCGGCCCGCCCGGCCGGGACGCGGCGCCCGGACTCGCGGTTGTGGCGTGAGTCACGTTTGGCCGAAATTATTCGGGCACAACAGCAGGCATCCGGCTTTCCGCGAGCCCCCTGGAAGGAGGACCACTCATGACGATCACCATCTCAGACCCGGTCCGCCACACGGATCTGCGCCAGCTCACCGACGACGAACTGCTGCGCGCGTACCGGGCGAGCGAGCCAGGATCGGCCGAGCGCTCCGCCGCCTGCGAGGTGCTGACCGACCGGCACTCCAAGCTGGTCCGCTCCTGCGTCCGCACCTACCGCGGCAGCCCCGAGCCCGTCGAGGACCTGATGCAGGTCGGCTACGTCGGCCTGATGAAGGCGATCAACAACTACGACCCGGACATCGGGCACAGCCTGACCGCGTACGCCGCGCCCTGCGTGAGCGGCGAGATCAAGCGGCACTTCCGGGACAAGCGGTGGCAGGTCCACGTCCGGCGGACCGCGCAGGAACTGCTGCTGGAAATGCGCAAGGGCGTCGAGGAGCTGACGCAGGAGCTCGGACGCGGTCCCACCGACGCCGAACTGCGCGAGCGGCTCGGCATGACCGCCGCCGACCTGGCCGAGGCCCGGGAAGCGGACATGGTGTTCAGCTCCTACTCCCTCGACGCGCCGCTATCGGACCGGGAGGACCCGGCGCCGCTCGGGGACGTGCTCGGCGACGAGGATCCCGGAGTGGAGCACACCCTGGACATGGAGGCGGTCGCCACGCACTGGGAGGAGCTGCCCGAACGCGAGCAGCGCATCCTCGTCATGCGCTTTTACGGCAACCGCACCCAGGCGGAGATCGGGGAGCAGCTCGGCATCTCGCAGATGCACGTGTCGCGGCTGCTCTCCCGCGCGCTGTCGCACCTCCGGCAGCGCCTCCTGGACACGACGCCGGACTGACAACAGGCGCCGGCGGAAAGGACATCTTTCATGAGAACCGGAGCAGGACTAGCGCTGATCTGCGTCGGGGCGATCCTCGCGTTCGCGGTCACCGCGCACGCCTCGGTCATCAACGTACAGGCCGTCGGGTGGATCCTGATGCTGACCGGCCTGATCGGCCTGGTCATCCCCCGCCGCGCCTACGGCTGGCTCGGACGCCGGCTACTGGTGCGCCGCACCCGGTCCGGGACCGAGGAGATCCCGGTCCCGCCGTACCTGGCCCGGAATCCGGGCACCTCGCGGACGCGCGCGGGCATGACTCCGAAGCCGGTCCTGGCCAATGACCCCTACGCCAAGCCCAAGGACGTCGACCCCGACAGCGAGGTCATCGAGGACCTCTACGAGCAGTAGCCCGGCCACCGCGCGTCCGCTGACCAGCACCGCTGGTCAGCGGACGCGCATCGCCAGCATCGTGACGTCGTCGCGGAAATCGTCGCGGCAGAAGTGGGAGAGCTGCCTGGTCACGGCGCGCACGGCCTCGGAGGCGGAGCCCCCGGCGGTAGCGGCCAGCGCGTCGGCGAGCCGGTCCTCGAAGTACTCCCACTCGTCGGTACAGGCCTGCGTGACGCCGTTGGTGTAGAAGAACAGCAGGTCACCGGGGCGGACGTCCAGGACACTGCTGTCCGGGCCGTCCTCGTCCGGCAGCAGCCCCAGGGGCAGGGCGGCCCCCGAGGCGATCTCCACCCGCCCGTCGGCCCGCACGATCGCCGGCCCGGGATGGCCCGCGTTGGCCAGCCGTAGCCGGTAGCCGCCGTCCCTTTCCTCCGCGAACCCGAGCATGGCGGTGACGAACCGCTCCCCGTAGTCGCCCGCCAGGAGCACCCCGCTGGACGCGGCGAGCGCCCTGGCGGGGTCATCATCATGCACGTGCGCCAGGGCGCGGATGGAGTGGCGGGCCGCGGCGGTCATGGCCGCCGCCGTCTGCCCGATCCCGCTGACGTCTCCGATGGAGACCGCCCAGCCGTGCGGCGTGCGGAAAACGTCGTAGAAGTCGCCGCTGGCTTCCTGCCAGCGGGTCGCGTTGATGGTGGCGGAGGCGAGGTCCAGCCCGTGCACTTCCGGCAGCCGTTCCGGCAGCAGGCTGGCCTGCAGCGTCTCGGCCGTCTCCGACCGGCGGCGGAACACCTTGTCGACCCGCAGGGACACCGCCAGGTGCCCGGCGAGGTCTTCGGCCAGCGCCTGCTCGGCCAGGGTGAAGGACCCGCTGGACGCGGACCGGGCCAGGGTGAGCACGCCGTAGGACACGTTCCCGTCGGCCACCGGCACGACCAGCAGCGAGGTGGCCCGCAGCGCCATCAGCAGCGGCGTGCCGTCTCCGGTGGCGCCGAGCGCGGCCGGGTCATCGACGTGCGGGAACAGTACCGTTTTCCGCGTCTGGTGGACCTGATCGGGCAGCGTTCCGGGCCCGGGATCGACGGCGCGCGCCAGCCGGGCCGCCGAGGCGTCCGGTTCCGGGCCGCGCGGCCCGGCGACGACCTGGCGCTTCAGGCTCCCGTCGCGGGCCAGGTCGACGATGATCCAGTCGGCGAACTCGCCCGCCAGCAGCCGGGCGCACCGCTGGACGGTGACCGCCTCGTTGAACGTGGCGTTGTCCAGCAGCAGCCGGGTCAGGGCCACCACCGTGTCCAGCCGGCGGGTCAGAGTGGCCAGGCCCTGGACGTTGTCCGGCTCGGGCGGGGGCAGGGGGGCGTCCTGGGCGGGCGCCTCGGCCCCGGGGCCAAGGCTGGCGACCAGCACGGGCGACTCGCCCGGCAGTTCCAGGGCGGTCACGGCCAGGGTGACCTCCACGGTCCCCTTCGGGGCCAGAACCCGGCACCGAACGCTCCCGGCCTGGCCGGTCCGGGCGACGGCGGCCAGCCTGGTCTGCACGGCCGCACGCTGCGACGGGTCGATGAACACGGTCAGCGACTTGCCGGTCGCGTACCCGGTGCGGGCGCCGAGCAGCATGACGGCCCGATCGCTGGCCCGCCGGATGGTGCCGTCAGCGGCGAGCAGGAACAGCGCGGCCGGCACCTGCTGAAAGGCAGCGCGCAGCAGCACCCGCTCGGCACGGACGGTCTCGGGGACGCTCCTCCCGGGCGCTCCGGCGCCGTCGCCGATGGCGGCGACGGCGCCGTCCAATTCGGTGAGTGCCGCGTCCAGCAACGCCATCGGATCCGCGTCGGGAGCGGTCGCCGCCTGGCGAAGCGCGTCCCTCCGAGCCGCCAGATCGTCCATGGTCACTACCCTATGCCCGCGGCTTTCCGCCCCGGCCATCGATGATCATCTGGGCCACCTGGGTCACCTTGACATGGTGCCGCTGGGATTCCTTCCTCATGGTGGCCAGGGCCTCGTCGGCGTCGCAGCCGAGCGACTGCATCAGGATGCCCTTGGCCTGGTCGGTGACGGCCCGGGCCGCGATGGAGTCCTGAAGCTGAGTGGCGGTGCGCTGAGTATCGTCGTAGGCCCGCCCCCCGGCCAGCACGGTTCCGCCGAGTTCGGCCAGCATCTCCCCCATCGGCACCGCGTCGGCGTCCAGGACGCCGGGCCGCAGGCCGAACATCGCGAGCACCAGCATCACCGGCCCGGCTTGTCCCACCAGGTCCACCGCGCACCGGATTCCGCGGGACAGCGCGGCTGCGGCCCACTCGGGCCAGCGGTCCTCGGTCAGGGTGTCGGCGCAGGTCACGGCCGCCCCGCGCCGGACGGCGTCGAACAGCGGCCCCCGGCCGGTGCGCAGCTGGAGGTCCGAGAGCACCGCCGAGTCCGGGTGAGTCGCGGCGAAATTGGCCAGTTCCCCGTCCCGCCAGATGGCGGCGTGGGCGGCGGCGCAGCCGGGAATCTGCCGGACCGCCAGTTCGGCCAGCCGGCTCAGCGACCTGGCTTCGCCGACCGACAGGCTCAGCAGCTCCGCGGCCCCGTAGCCAAGGTCCTCCGCAGGCACAGCGCCCCCTCCGATCGTGTCCGGGCGGGTCATCGTGTAAGCAACGATAACGTGTCGCGACGCAGGGACTCCCGGACGAGGGCCGCGGCGAGCACGGCCGGGTGCGGGTCGCGGGCGAGCAGCCCGGTGAGGGCGTCCCGCCCGGCGGGCAGTCCCGCTTTCCGGGCGCCGTCGGCCATCTTGCCGTCGGCGTAGGGCGCGACCGACGGCCAGGTTTCCTGCACCTCGCGCAGGAAGATGCTCGCCCCGGCCGGGCCGATACCCGGGAACCGGGTGAGCCGCCGCGCGATGCCCCCGGCGTCGCCGTCCGCTTCGTCGCGCAGCCGCCGCAGGTCGCCGCCGTACTCGTCCTCGAGCTGGACGGCCGCGTCGCCGAGCATGGTCGATGTCCGCTCATCGTAGCGCCGGTAGTGCCCCCGGCCGAGCGCGTCCACCCGCTCCTGCCAGCTGGCGTCGCGCATCGCGCCCGGAGTGCGGCAGCCCGCCGCGAACAGCTCGCGTGCCGCCGCCGTCGCGATGCCCGCCGAGATCCGGGCCGACAACAGCGTGGCCAGCACGTGCAGCTCGTACAGCGGGCCGGGCCGGTCGGCCAGCCTGATGCCCGCCTCCTCGGCGTAGGTCTGGCCGTGCCGGTCCAGCAGCTCGCTCACCCGTCTGTCGCGTGTCATGCCGCCTCGAGCTGTGCCCGCAGCCGCTTGCGTCCCCGGTGCAGCCGGGACATCACCGTGCCCACCGGGACGCCGGTGGTCTCGGCGATCTCCGCATAGCTGTAGCCGACCGCGTCGGCCAGGCACACCGTGGTCCGCATGTAGTCGGGCAGCCGGTTCAGCGCCGACCGCAGGGCCGGGTCCGGAAGGGCGGACAGCGCCACGTCCTCGGCGGAACGGGCGCTGGCCGCGCGCTCGACGGCCGGCGGCGCCTCCTCCATCGGCACTTCCGCGGGCCTGCGGGTCCGGGCCCGCCACCGGCTGTTGAACGTGTTGGCCTGGATCCGGTACAGCCACGCCCGCAGGTTGGTGCCGGGCCGGAAGGTCCGGAACCCGGCGAACGCCCTGGCGTAGGTCTCCTGGACCAGGTCCTCGGCGTCCGCGTGGTTGCCGGTGAGCCGCAGCGCCGCCCCGAACAGCTGGCGCCGGTACGGCATCACCTGCCGGGCGAAGCTCTCCGCCTGATCCGCGGTCATGGCCGCACTCCCGGGTGGCCGGCCACCAGGTCAGCGGCCGCCGCCGCGATCGATTCCGCGTCGATCCCGGCCAGCTTCAGCTGCTCGTCCGGGCTGGCGGAGCCGGGCATCGCCGTCACGGCCAGCTTGCGGACGGCGGGCAGCGGCCCGGCGGCCAGGGGACCTCCCTGCCGGCCCGGGTCGGCGAGGGCGGCCAGCACGGCGTCGCCGAGCCCGCCCTCGGGCCAGTGGTCCTCCACCGTCAGGACCCGTCCGGTGTCCTCGGCCGCTTCCCGGAGCGTGACCGCGTCGACCGGCTTGACCGAGTAGGCGTCGATGACCCGGACGGACACCTCGTCCGCCGCCAGCAGGTCGGCGGCGGCCAGGGCCTCCGGCACCGTGACGCCGGCCGCGACGATCGTCACCTGGTCGGCCGGCCCCGAGCGCAGCACGCGGCTGCCGCCGATCTCGAACCGCTCCCCCGGCTCGTAGATCACCGGCGTCTCGCCGCGGCTGGTGCGCAGGTAGCTGACCCCGGCGATGTCGGCCATCGCCCCGGTGAGCCAGGCGGCCTGGTTGGCGTCGCACGGGTACAGGACGGTGCTGCCGTGAACGGCGCGGAGCATCGCCAGGTCCTCCAGGGCCATCTGGGACGGCCCGTCGCGGCCGATCGCGACCCCGGCGTGGGACCCGGCCAGGCGAATGCTGGCCCGGCTCACAGCGGCCATCCGGATGAAGTCATAGGCCCGGGTGAGGAACGCCGCGAACGTGGCCGCGTACGGCAGCCAGCCGCGCGCCTGCATGCCCACGGCCGTCGCGATCATCTGCTGCTCGGCGATGTAGCACTCGAAGTACCGGTCCGGGTGGGCGTCCGCGAAGTACTGGGCGCGGGTAGAGTCGCCGACCTCCCCGTCCAGCACCACCGTCTCGGGGCGCGCCGCGCCGAGCGCCGCGAGCGCCTCCCCGAACGCGGTCCGGGTCGCGACCGATTGCCCCGTCCGGTAGCCGGGCGGGCGCCACAGGCCGGCCGGCGGGTGACCCGCGTCCGGGCGCGCGGGCCGGGCCGGCGCGGACGCGGGCGGGCTGACGCTCACCCTCGCCGAGCGGCGGCCGCCCAGTTCGGCGATGGCTTCCTCCGTGTCGGGGAGCGGCTTGCCGTGCGCGCCCTCCTTGTCTTCCACCGCCGCGACGCCCCGGCCCTTCCGGGTACGGGCGATGATCACCGTGGGCTGCCCGGTGTGCTCGGACGCCTCGGCGTAAGCGGAGTCGATCGCCTCGACGTCGTGCCCGTCCACCTCGGTCACGTGCCAGCCGAAGGCCCCGAACCGCCGGGCGTAGGCGTCGAGGTTCCACTGATGCCGGGTCGGGCCCCGCTGGCCGAGCCGGTTAACGTCGACGATCACGGTGAGGTTGTCCAGCCGGGAGTGCCCGGCGTGCTCGGCGGCCTCCCAGACCGATCCCTCGGCCAGTTCGCTGTCGCCGCACAGCACCCAGACCCGGTAGGGCGCCCGTTCCAGTTCCTTTCCGGCCAGCGCGATCCCGGTCCCGACCGCGATCCCCTGGCCGAGTGACCCGGTGGCGACGTCCACCCAGGGCAGCACCGGCGTCGGGTGGCCCTCCAGGCGGCTGCCCTCCTGCCGGTAGGTGCCGAATTCCTCCTCGGTGACGGCCCCGGCGGCCAGCAGCATCGAGTAGTACAGCGGCGACGCGTGGCCCTTGGAGAAGATGAGATGGTCGTTGCCCGGCGCGGCCGGGTCGTCGAAGTCGTAGCGCAGGTGGCGGGCCAGCAGCACCGCCATCAGGTCGGCGGCCGACATCGAGGACGTGGGGTGCCCGGACTTCGCGGCGGCGCTGCACCGCACCGAGTCCACCCGCAGCTGCTGCCCCAGCTCGCGCAGGTCGTGGGCGGTATCCCTTTCCAGCAGGGGCGTAGTGCTCATTTCTGCTGCCTCCCTCCGGTTTCCGCAGTAACCGCTGCCCGGGACGGAAGGCTTCACACGTGGTTAATCTCTCCGGGACGGGTAGCCGACGCCGGAAGCGATCTCAGGAGGCTGCCATGTCAGGACTCATGCTGTTCATCATGTGCGCGGTCATCGTGGTCGGGCTGGCCGCGTGGCTGGCCATCGTGGCGCTGGCCCAGCGCCGTCCGGCTCCCCGCGGAGATGACGCCGAGATCCGGCGGGGGCCGGTGCAGGGCGGCATCCACACCGGCGGGGGCCGCAGCGTCGCGCCGCACCGGGACGCGGTCGTCGTCCCCGGGCAGGACCCCGAGGAGAGCTCCGTGCCGGACCGCCCGGGGCGGCCCGGCGAAGGATCGGGAAACCCGATGGACCTGTAAGGCGCCGGCCTGGTAGGCCGCTCGCGGCTTACCGGCGGCGGGACCTCGAGCGGGAGCGCGACCGCGACCGCGAGCGGGAACTTCCCCGGCGGCGCGTCCGCCGGTAGTACTTCTTCGCCTTGGGATGTTCCACGAGCGCGATCAGCAGGCACGCGAGCACCAGGGCGACGAGGTAGGTGACGAGCGTGTGCCCGGCCCCGAGCACCGCGTTGGTGAGGAAGCCCCCGGCCAGCGAGCCCACCATGCCGATCACGATGGTGGGCAGGATCCCGACCCGCTGGTGTCCGGGCACGACCAGGTGAGCGACGGCCCCGATGACCAGTCCCGTCACGATCCAGATTGCGATTGCACCGACAGTCATAACCGGTGAGGGTACCGGCGGGTCCGTCCCGCTTTACTCCCGTCCCCCGGGCCGCCGCGGCCGGTGCGCGCACCAGGCGCGGCGGCGGGAGGATCAGTCCGAGCCGGGGACGGCCATCTCGCCGAGCAGCGACCAGCCGTCCTGGTCGACTTCGAAGTTCACGATCCTCGGGGTCCGGACCAGGTGCGGCGGAAGGGTCTGCTGCGCCTGCTTGAAGTGGTCGGACTGGACGTGGGCGCCGCCCGCCTCACCGTCGGCGAACGCCTCGACCAGCACGTACTCGTTCGGGTCGTCGACGCTGCGGGACCAGTCGAACCACAGGCAGCCGGGCTCGTCCCGGCACGCCCGGGTGAAGTCGGCCGTGATCTCCGGCCACCGGTCGGCGTCCTCGGCCTTGACCTGGAACTTGGCGGTAATGAAAATCATCGCGTCTCCTCCCTGACCGGTTATCAGTGCTCGTGAACGATAACGCCCCGGATGTTCTTGCCCGCCTCCAGGTCGGCGTAGCCCTCGTTGACCTGGTCGAGGGTGTAGGTCTTGGTGATGAGCTCGTCCAGCTTGAGGTCACCGGACTGGTAGAGGCCGAGGATCCGCGGGATGTCGGTGGTCGGGTTGCAGTCGCCGAACAGGCTGCCCTTGATCGTCTTGCGGAAGAGGGTCAGCATCGAGCCGGAAACCTGGATCGTGTTCTCCATCAGCGGACCCAGGCCGGTGAGGACGGTGATTCCGTCCTTGCCGGTGGCGTAGAACGCGGCCTCCACGGTCTCCTTGTCGACCACGCCCATGGTGATGATGGCGGAGTCGGCGCCCTGGCCGCGGGTCAGGTCCGGGAGGGCCATGGCCGCTTCGCCGGCGCTGGCGAACGCGTGGGTCGCGCCGAATTCCAGGGCCTTGGTCCGCTTGAGCTCCACCGGGTCGATGGCGATGACGTTCTTGGCCCCGGCGTACCGGGCGCCCTGGACGGCGTTGATGCCGATGCCGCCGACGCCGTAGACGGCGACGGTGTCGCCGGCCCGCACGTTGGCGGTGTTCACCGCCGACCCCCAGCCGGTCGGGACGCCGCAGCCGACGAGGGCGGCCTTGTCCAGCGGGAGGTCACCGTCGATCTTGACCACCGAGCTCTGGTGGATGACGCCGTACTGGCTGAACGTGCCGAGCATGCACATGCCGCCGTACTCGCCCCGCGGGCCCTTCCTCGGGAACCGGCCGCTGGGCAGGTGGCCGTCCAGGATGGTGGCGCCCAGATCGCAGATCGACTGGCGGCCGGTGGCGCAGTAACGGCAGGTGCCGCAGTTCGGGATGAACGAGCAGACGACCGGGTCGCCCGCCTGCACCCGGGTCACGCCGGGGCCGACCTCTTCGATGACCCCCGCGCCCTCGTGGCCGAGGACGATCGGCAGCCGCCCCGCCAGGTCGCCGGTCACGACATGGAGGTCGGAGTGGCACATGCCGGCGTACTCGTACCGGATCAGGACCTCGCCCTCGCCGGGACCCTCAAGCTCCAGTTCGTCGATCTCGATCGGCTTGCCGGTCTCGTAGACGATGGCGGCCTTGGTCTTCATGGGGCGAACTCCCTCAGTCACTGATGTTACTAATGCGTAGCGTTTCCGGTATCAGACCATGCCCGGCCTGCGGCGGCAAGACCGGTCCCCCTGATCAGGGCTTCAGGCGCTCTGTTTCAGGTGCTCGGAGAAGAAGGCGGTGATGCGCTGACGGGCGTCGCGGGCGGATTCCTCGTGCCAGCCCGCCCCGGCCGCACGCCGCCCCGCACCGGAATCGTCACGTCTGCCATCGGGTTCGTCCTCCGTGCTGGGTGAGAGGTCGGGCATATCCTTCCAGATCCGCTACAGCACGTCCTGGCGGAGTTGGGGGAACACCTTCGAAACCTTGTCCAGGAGGTAGTCCCCGTAGGTGCCGGTGAACGCGCGCAGGTCCGCGCCGTCCCAGCGGGGCCGGCCGTCCTGTCCGGCGGCGGCCCGGCCGGGCAGCGGCGGGACCTCGTCGGCGAACCCCGGGTCGAGGAAGAACGGGAACGACAGCCGGGCCCGGCCGCCGGGGTTGCGGACCCGGTGCGGCGTCGACCGGTACCAGCCGCCGGTCATCCGGTCGAGCATGTCGCCGATGTTGCAGACGAAGGTGCCGGGCACCGGCGGCGCGTCGGTCCATCCGCCCGGAGTGGCGACCTGCAGGCCGCCGCTGTCGTCCTGGGCCAGCAGGGTCAGGAGCCCGTAGTCGGTGTGCTCGCCCACGCCCCAGCCGTCGTCGCCCGCCGCCGCGGGCGGGTAATTGAAGATCCGGAACAGGATGGTCGGGTCGGCGGTATACCGGCTGGCGAAGTAGTCCGCGTCCAGGCCCAGGCTCAGCGCCACCCCGGCCAGCACGGCCTGCCCCACGCGGGTCGCCTCGTCCAGGTATTCCAGGACCAGGGGCCCCAGCCGAGGAACCCGGGACGGGAACAGGTTCGCCCCGTGCAGCGGGAGGCCTTTGGCGACGCGGGGATCCTCGTCGCCAAGCTCGGCGCCGAAGTACAGTCCCTCCTTCAGGTCCGGCCTGCCGGAGGTCAGCTCCCCGCCGACCGGGAAGTAGCCCCGCCAGGCCCGCCCGCCGCGGGCCATGGCGATCTCGAGCTTCTCCTCCACCGGGAGGGCGAAGAACTCCGCGGCGGCCCCGGCCAGGTCCTCCAGCAGCGCCCCGGGTACGCCGTGGCCGGTCACGTAGAAGAAGCCGTGCTCCCGGCAGGCGGCCTGGATCCGCTCCGCCGCGACCCGGACCCCGGACGAATCAGGAGCGTCTCCCGCGACCAGCGGCCCCACGTCGATGACCGGCAGCGCGCGGGAACCGTCAGCGGTGGTATTCATGGTCTTGATCCTTCCACCGGGCCCGGTCCGCGGCGACCGCGCGGCCCGCCGATGTCACAACCGGAGGCGGAAAACGCAACTAGGGGCATGAGCGCTGACATAACGACACCGGCGACGACGATCGCCGCCCGGGCAGCCGTGCCGGGGAAACGGGCGCGGTGCACGCCGCTCGAGGAATTCGAGCGGATCTACCTGCGCAACGTCGATGCCCTCATGGGCTACTTCGCTCGCCGGTGCGGCGATCCGCACACGGTCGCCGATCTCACCTCCGAGACGTTCGTCCGGGCCGTGGACGGCTTCTCCCGGTTCGATCCCCGCCGGGGCTCGGACCGGGCCTGGCTGTTCGGCATCGCCGGTCACGTGTTCGCCCGCCACTGCGAGCAGTCGGCGAGCGGCCGGAACGCGGTCGCGCGGCTCGGCGGCCGCCGGACGCTGGACGCGGACGAGATCGAGGAGCTCACCGAGCGGATCGATTCCGAGCGGGACGGCGCCGCGCTGATGCGGCGGTACGAGCGGCTGCCCGAGGTCGAGCGGGGGGCGATCGAACTCGTCGACCTGGAGGGGCTCGCCCCGAAGGAGGCCGCCCGCGCTCTCGGTGTCTCCGGTGTCGCGTTCCGCAAGCGCTTGTCCCGGGCGAGGGCCCGGCTGAGGAAGGATCACGAAGGCAATGACTAAGTTCACCGACCATTTGTGGAACGACATCGCCGCCGAGCACGGCGACGCGATCCGGCAGTCCGCCCGGCCCGCGCCGGGCCGGTCCCGCCGCCCGGGAATGATCGCGGGCGCCACGCTGGCGCTGGCCGTCGGCGGCACGGCCCTCGGGCTCGGCCTGACCGGGCCCGGAGGCGGCACGCCAGCCGCGTCGGGCCCCATCAAGGTCGTCACCGACGCGTACACCATCACCGGCAGCAACAGCGGGTCGATCCTGGTCCACGTCAAGTTCCAGGCGGCGATCAGCGCCGCGGAGGCGAAGCTCCGCTCGATGGGCTACGACCTCGCGATCTTCCCCAAGCCCGGCGCGGCACCGGCTCCCGGCCCGGTGGCCTGCACGCCGGTCCACGGCGCGCCGCAGCACCCGCAGGTGAAGGTTCTCCTGGGCGACAACGGAACCCAGGTCATCACCGCCAACGCCCAGAACGATGGCACCGGCGTCGGTACCTGGCACATCGGCAGCTGCGACCTCGTCCCCGCCTCCTACGGCAACAGCGGCCCCGGCGACACCGGCGCTGGCAACACCGGCGCTGGCAACAGCGGCGCCGCTTCGGGCAGTCAGTCAGCCGATGGTCCCGCGGCGGCGATCCTGCCGAGCAAGGACAGCTCGAAGATCCTGTGGATCAACCAGCGGTCCGGGCTCGCCTCCCTGGGGAACAAGCTCGCCAGGTCCGGAATCCACGGGCGGCCCGACATCGTCCTGGTCCCCGGGGCGGCGCCCGCCAAGGGCTTCACGGTCACCTGCAAGCCCGCGGCAGGCGCGTCGGGGCCGAAGCTGAGGATTCTCATGGGAAATGACGGCACGGTCCATTTCGGACCCCAGACGAACGGAGGGACCTGGCACGCGGCGTCCTGCACTCTCCTCCCGCCCCTCCCGGCCGGCAAGTAATCCGGTGACGTCCGCCGGCGCCCAGTCAGCGCGGGCGCCGGCGGTGTCATGGCTGATCGTCGCCGTGGCGGTCGCGTGGAACCTGGTCAATCTCCGGGCGCTCACGCTGCCGGTCACGTACCTGAACGACGCCACCATGCACGAGCAGATGGTGCGGTTCGCGACCGAGCGGCTGCGGGCCGGGCACCTGCCGCTGACCAGCTGGTTCCCGTTCCTCGGGGAGGGCTCGCCGCAGTTCCTGCACTACCAGGGCCTGCCCGCGATGCTCGCCGGCGCGGTGGGCGTGGCGACCGGGCCCGACGCCGCGTTCCGCTGGTCGCTGTACCTGCTGCTGTCGCTGTGGCCGGTCAGCGTCTACCTGGCGGCCCGGGCGTTCGGGGGCGGACGGGCGGCGGCGGCCGCCTCGGCGGCGATGGCCCCGTTCCTGGTGAGCGCCACGGGCGTCGGGTACGAACAGCAGGCCTATACCTGGAACGGCTTCGGCGTCTGGACGCAGCTGTGGGCGATGTGGACGCTGCCGCTGGCCTGGGGCTGGAGCTGGCGGGCGATCCGCGACGGGCGCGGCTATCTCCCGGCGGCGCTGCTCACCGCGCTCACCGCCGCGCTGCACTTCGAGACCGGCTACCTGGCCCTGTCGGTGCTGATCGTCTGGCCGTTCCTGGCCGGCCGGCCCCTCCTGGCCCGGATCCGGCGGGCCGCGCTGGTCCTCGGCGCGTCGCTGCTGGCGTCGGCGTGGGTCATCGTCCCGCTCCTGTCGCAGCGGCCGTGGGCGGCGGTCAACCAGCCGCTGCAGGGCACCGGGCTGGTCAACGGCTACGGCGCGCGCCAGGTGCTGGACTGGCTGTTCACCGGGCACGTCCTCGACTCCGGGCGGCTGCCCGTGATCACGCTGCTCGCCGCTGCCGGGCTGACCGTGGCCTGGCTGACCTGGTCTTCGGACCGCGGCGCCCGGGCCCTGCTGGCCGCGCTCGCGGTGTGCCTGCTGCTGACGTTCGGCCGCACGACGTTCGGGTCGCTGGTCGACGTGATCCCGGGCAGCGCCGACCTGTTCTTCCGCCGTTTCATGATGGGCGCGCAGCTCGCCGCGCTGCTGCTGGCCGGGCGGGGCGCGGCCTGGCTGGCCTCCCGCTGCGCGCGCCTGCTCGAGGCCCGGGTCCCGCGCTGGCGACCCGGCCTGTCCCTGGCGGCGGCGGTCATCACGGCGGCCGCCGTGCTCGCGCCCGCGTGGCTGCAGCTGGGCGCCTTCAGCCGCCAGGACGCTGCCGAGATCGCGGCCCAGCGGAACGCGGACTCCGCCCAGGGGGCCGAACTCGACCGGCTCATCGCGGTCATCGACCGTGACGGCGGCGGCCGGGCCTACGCCGGGATGCCGTCGAACTGGGGCCAGAACTTCACCGTGGGGCAGGTCCCCGTTTTCAAGTACCTGGAGAGCCGCGACATCGACGAGGCCGGCTACACGCTGCGGACGGCGTCGCTGATGACCGGCCCCGAGTACTACTTCAACGACCACGTCCCCGCCGCCTACCGGCTGTTCGGGATCCGTTACCTCATCCTCCCGGCCGGCCAGCGGCCGCCGGTGAGCGCCCGGCTGACGATGACTTCCGGTCCCTACGCGCTGTGGACGGCCGGGGGCACCGGCTACGTCCAGGCCGGCGAGGTCACCGGCCGGCTCTCGGCGGACCGGGCCGACCTGGGCACCCGCGCCGTGCCGGTGCTCGACTCCGGGCTCGCCGACCAGGGCATCTACCTCGGCGTCCGTTACAACGCGACCACTGAACAGCGACAGCAGAGTGCCCTTCGCGGGCGCTATGGCGACAGTGAAGGTCCCGTCGCGGGCGCGGCCACAGCGGTCGGCGCGGGCAGCGCGGACCTCGCGAACGGCGATGCCTCCGCGACGGTGCGGATGAGCCGTCCCGGAGTCGTGGTGCTCAGCGCCTCCTACGATCCCGGGTGGACGGGACGGGTGAACGGCCGGCCGGAACCGGTCCGGATGGTCGCCCCGGCGCTGGTCGCCGTCGACGTCCCGGCGGGCACGGACCACGTCACGTTCCGCTTCCACGGATACGGCGGCTACCCGGAACTGTTCGCGCTGGCCGCCCTCGCCCTCGGCGGCGTCGCGGCCACGGACTGGGCTAGGCGGAGGCGATCTTCGCCAGGAGATCCGCCAGCTCCGCCGGGGCCGTGACCATGGCCTCGTGGCCGGTGGCGATCTCGTGGACGGGCCAGCCGCGGGCCTGCGCGCGTTCGCGCATGCCGGCGAAGACGCGCATCCAGTCGACGCACTCGATGAACTCGGCGGGTACCGCGGCGTGCGCCCCGGTCAGGGACAGTTTCTCGGTGAACGTGAGCCACGGGTGCGGGGTCAGGCGCGGGGTCAGCCACTCCACGTCGGCGGAAGCGGTGACGCCCATCTTGGCCAGGGACCGGGGCGGGATCAGCCAGCCGAAGCCCTGCTCTTCCACCGAGTGCCGGTAGTGCCCCGCGACCTCGGACGGCTGCAGTTCGACCGCCGCCTCGCCGTCATCCCCGACGAACGCGTCCAGGTACACCCGCTTAGCGATCCGGCCGGGAATCGCGTCGGCGACCCCGGTGATGACCTGGCCGCCGTAGCTGTGCCCGACGAGCACGACGTCGGACAGGTCGTGCGCCTCGATCAGGGCGACGACGTCGGTCACGTGCGTGGACAGGCCGACTCCGGGATGCAGCAGGTGAGCGCGGTCGCTCACTCCGGTCAGCGTCGGCGCGTGCACTTCATGCCCGGCCGCGCTCAGCAGCGGCGAAACCCGGCGCCAGGCCCAGCCGCCGTGCCACGCGCCGTGCACCAGAACGAACGTGGCCATCAGGCGGCTCCCAGGTCTTCGAAGAGGGCGAGCCCGGCGGCCGTGTTGGACGCGGGCACGTGGTAGGTCTCGTGGATCCGGGTCAGGTTATCGCTGAGCGCGCCCCGCATCACGAGCCACATGATCAGCTCGATGCCCTCGGTCCCGGCGGCCTCGATGAGCTCCTCCCGCGACAGTGAGGCGAGCTTCTCCGGCGAGTGCTCGATCGCGGACAGGAACATCCGGTCGAACTCCGGGTTGATCAGCCCGGCCCGCGCCCCGGCCAGCTGGTGGGACATCCCGCCGGTCCCGAATACCGCGATCTTGCTGTTATCCGGATAGGAGCGGATCGCGCGGCCCAGGGCCCGGCCCAGCGCGAAGCAGCGGGCCGCGGTGGGCTGCGGGTACTGGATGACGTTGACCAGCAGCGGCACGACCGGGCAGGGCCAGGCGTCGCCGGGGTCCGGGCAGTAGACGGACAGCGGCACGGTCAGTCCGTGGTCGACGTCGAGCCTCGACAGGGTCGCGAGGTCGAATCCGTCATCGATCAGCGACGTGACCAGGTGCTCGCTCAGTTCCGGGGCGCCCGTGACCGGCGGCACCGGGCGCGGCCCGTAGCCCTCGTCGGCGATCTCATACCGGTCGGCGACGCCCATCGCGAAGGCCGGCACCATGTCCAGGCCGACGGCGTTGGCGTGGTCGTTGTAGACGACGATCGCGGCGTCCGGCGGGTTCTCGGCCATCCACTTCCGGGCGGGCGCGTAGCCGTCGAACAGGGGCTTCCAGTACGGCGACCCGGTGAGCCCGTGATCCATGGCCAGCCCGATGGGCGGCACGTGGGACGTGGCCAGGCCCCAGATGATCTCAGCCACGGCGCCCGCTCCCGGCCCGGCGGCCCCCGGCCCGCATCATCGCCTCGAACTCCTCGGGCGACAGGCCGGTGAACGGCGCCGACAGGTGCGACATCTTCTGACCGTCGGTCATGGTCAGCTTGAACGCGTAGAACACCGAGGCGCCCTGTTCCAGCAGCGCCGGGTAGTCGCGTTCGGTCACCGCCCGCCGCGCCTCGTCCGGCAGCCCGTAGCCGTCGCAGTATCCGGCCTCGCCCGCGCTGAATCGCGCTCGGTTCGCCGGGTCCGTCAGCGAGCCGAGCATCCGGTTCAGAGCGTGCCCCTGCCTGGCTTTGGCCAGGTCGAGCACGTAGTTGTCGCGGGCGAGGCTCATGTCCCAGGTCTATCCGCCCGCCGCCCGCCGCCGCAGGGGATGTTTCCGCTGATCGGAAGACATCGGCGATCTTTTATCCCGAACGGATAGTGGCGACTGCGACGCGCCACCGCTGACGCACTAACCTTGCGTGGCGTGAGCATGCCCGTGACTCCTGACGTGACCAGTGACACCGTGCCGGCCGAGATCGGCGCCGCGCTGCGCAAGGCCGGCCTCGCCGAGGTCGACACCGCGGCCCGGCGGCGCGCCGAGTACTCCTCGGACGCGTCCAACTACCGGCTCGTCCCGTCGGCCGTGGCCTTCCCCCGGCATCCGGACGAGATCGTCGCGGCCCTGGACGTCTGCCGGGACCTTCGTGTTCCGCTGGTGGCCCGGGGCGCGGGCACCTCGATCGCGGGCAACTCGATCGGCGCCGGCCTGGTGCTCGACACGTCCCGGCACCTGAACCGGGTGCTGTCCCTCGACCCCGAGTCCAAGACCGCCGTGGTGGAGCCCGGGACGGTGCTCGACACCATCACGAAGGCCGCGTCCGCGCACGGCCTCCGGTTCGGCCCCGACCCGTCCACCCACTCCCGCTGCACCGTCGGCGGGGCGATCGGCAACAACGCCTGCGGGAACCGGGCGCTGCGCTACGGGCGCACCGCCGACAACGTCGTGGCGCTCGACGCCGTGACCGGCACCGGGACCCGGTTCACCGCGCAGCTGGGCGCCACCACGGACGCCGCGCTCGAGGCCGCTCTGCGCGACCTGGCCGGACGAAACCTGGCCACCATCCGGACCGAGTTCGGCCGGTTCCGCCGACAGGTGTCCGGCTATTCGCTGGAGCACCTGCTGCCGGAGAACGGCCTCGACATCGCGAAGTTCCTGGTGGGGTCCGAGGGCACCCTGGCCCTGACCCTCGGCGCGACGGTCAGCCTGGTCCAGGCGCCGAAGGCCACCGCCCTGGCCGTCCTCGGCTATCCCGACATCGCCTCCGCCGCCGACGCCGTCACCGGCCTGCTGCCCCACGAGCCGGTCGCCATGGAGGGCTTCGGCTCCCGGCTGGTCGACGTGATCCGCACGCTCCGGGGCCCGTCCGCGGTGCCCGACCTGCCCAAGGGCGACAGCTGGCTGTTCATCGAGACCGGCGGCGACACCCTGGCCGAGGCCACCGACGCGGCCCGGCGCCTGGCCGCCGACGGGGCGTGCACCGGCAGCTCGGTGTTCACCGGGGCCGAGGCCGCGGCGCTGTGGAAGATCCGCGAGGACGGCGCCGGCCTGGGCGGCCGCGCCACCTCCAAGCCCGCCTGGCCCGGGTGGGAGGACTCGGCTGTCCCGCCGCACATGCTCGGCGCCTACCTGCGGGACCTGGAAGCCCTGATGGGCTCCCACCAGGTCGACGGGATCATGTACGGCCACTTCGGCGACGGCTGCATCCACGTCCGGATCGACTTCCCGCTGGGCGACCGCCCCGGGGTACTGCGCGAGTTCACCACGGACGCGGCGGAACTGGCCGCCTCCTACGGCGGCACCGCGTCCGGGGAGCACGGCGACGGGCGGGCCCGGAGCGAGCTCCTCCCGCTGCAGTACTCCGACACGGCCATCTCGCTGTTCGGCGAGGTGAAGCGGATCTTCGACCCGGAGAACCTGCTCAACCCCGGGGTCCTGGTCGACCCGGCGCCGCTGGACTCCCACCTGCGCGTGCCGGCCGCCCGGCCCCTGACCGGCGGCCTCGGCTTCTCCTACCCGGGCGACCGCGACGACCTGTCGCTGGCCGTGCACCGCTGCACCGGGGTGGGCAAGTGCCGCGCCGACTCCACCGCCTCCGGCGGGGTCATGTGCCCCTCCTACCTGGCCACGCGGGACGAGAAGGACTCCACCCGGGCCCGGGCCCGGGTGCTGCAGGAACTGGCCAACGGGACCCTGGTGGACGGCTGGGACTCCCCGGCCCTCGCCGAGTCCCTGGACCTGTGCCTGTCCTGCAAGGGCTGCGCGTCGGACTGCCCGACCGGGATCGACATGGCGACCTACAAGGCGGAGGTGCAGTACCAGAAGTACAAGCGCAAGCTCCGCCCGGCGTCGCACTACGCCCTGGGCTGGCTCCCCCGGTGGGCGGCCCTGGCGTCCCGGGCGCCGGCCCTGGCCAACCTGGGGATGCGGCTGGGCCCGCTGGCGGCCCTGGGCAAGCGCCTGGGCGGCGTCGACCAGCGGCGCGACCTGCCCGCGTTCGCCCGGACCCCGTTCCGCGCGTGGTTCGCGAAGCGCCCCGCGCCCAGGGCCGCCGGCAAGCCGGTGCTGCTGTGGGTGGACACGTTCACGAACTCGTTCTCTCCCGAGGTCGGGCAGGCCGCGGCCCGCGTCCTGGAAGACGCGGGGTACTCGGTTCAGGTCACGTCGTCGCAGGTGTGCTGCGGCCTGACCTGGATCTCCACCGGGCAGCTCGACGGGGCCCGGCGCCAGCTGGAGCGGACGCTGCGCGCCCTGGCCCCGGCGCTGAACGCCAGCATCCCGGTCGTGGGCCTCGAGCCGTCCTGCACGGCGGCGCTGCGCGACGACGCCGCCCGCCTGCTGCCGGCCGGCGACACCCGGGTGGCGGCGCTGCACACGAGCGTGAAGACCCTGGCCGAGCTGCTGACCGAGACCGAGGGCTGGACGCCGCCCGACCTGTCGGACGTGACCGGCGTGGCCCAGCCCCACTGCCACCAGCACGCGGTCCTCGGCTGGGACGCCGACAAGGCGCTGCTCTCCAGGGGCGGCGCGGACGTGAAGGCGGTCGGCGGCTGCTGCGGCCTGGCCGGGAACTTCGGCGTCGAGGAAGGTCACTACGACGTCTCAGTCGCGGTCGCCGAGAACACGCTCCTGCCCGCCGTCCGCGAGGCGGGCCCGGACGCCACGGTCCTGGCCGACGGCTTCTCCTGCCGCACCCAGCTCGACCAGCTGGCCTCGGTCCACGGCCGGCACCTGGCCGAGGTCCTCGCCGAACGCCTGCCCCGCTGACCCTCTTATCAGGGCGTGCCCCTGGTCCAGGAGCCGGCCGTACCGGTGGTAACGCGCCTGCGGCCAGGGAGCTGAGGTCGAGGTACACCGAGCCGTCGGCGGCCCAGACGGGGATCCGGCGGAGTTTCGGGGGGCCGTGCAGGGACATCGTGCCGGCGGAACGGCCGGTGCGCAGGCTGTAGGAGCGGCTGTGGCCGCGGCACTGCAGGACGTGGCCGTGCACCCGGCCGTCGTCCAGGGCGCGCCCGAGGTGGGGGCAGCGGTTGACGATGGCGAACAGGCCATGGCGGACGCGGATCAGAAGCAGGTCCTCGGCCTCGGCGCCGGGCCGCTCCACCCGGAGCACGGCGCGGTCGCCCACGCCGAAGATCTCAGGCAGCGAGCCCGCCCGCACCGACGCGGCGCTCGCCGGGTCGAGCACGACCGTGCGCGGCGGCCGGGGCTCTTCCTCATACACGGCAGAACTCACACCTCAAGATTTATAGTTTATGCAATATTAGTCAAGCCCCGGTTCGCCGCGCGCATCTGACCCTGTCATCTCTATCTTGTAAATGATAGTAATGACACATGAGCCTGATCGAGTTCCTGGACGGGCACCCGTACCCGGACGGCGAGACCATCGTCCAGTCCGACGCCGGGTCCCTCACCCTGGGAGAGCTGCGAACCCGGGTCGACGCCCTGGCGACCGCGATCCGCGAGGCCGGGGCGGAGCCCGGGCAGGCGGTGGGAAACCTCGTGACGCCGGGCCCGTCGGCCGTGATCGTGATGTTCGCCGCCTGGCGGGCCGGGGCCGTCTACACGCCGGTCAACAACCGGTTCACCGCCGCCGAGGTAACCAGCCTCGTCGCCGAGGCCGGGCTGGCGCTGCTGGTGGGAACGCCGCGGGACCTGGCCGCTCACCCGGAGTCCGGGACGGCCGCTCTCGCCTACGAGTGGGAGCAGGGGGACACGACGGCGGTATCAACGATCCGTTCGGTCGATCCGGGGGCCTACGCCCCGGATGTCGCGGTCATCTCGCGGACCAGCGGGACCACGGGGAAGCCGAAGTCGGTCCTGCTGCGGCACGCCGGGACCACGGACGCGATCGACGCGAGCCTGGTCAAGCTGCGCGGGCGGCCCGGCGGCCCGGGCGGTTCTCCGACCGCGCGGCTGAACCTCATCCCGGTACCGCTCGCGCTGTGGGGGGCGGTGTGGAACACCCTGTTCAGCTTCCGGGCCGGGTTCGGGGTGGTGCTGCTCGACACGTTCACCGCCGCGAAGTTCGCGCGGCTGGTGAAGGAGCATTCCGTCAAGTCAACCGTGCTGCCGCCCGCGATGCTGTCCATGCTGGCCGACGACCCGGCGGTGACGGACCTGGCGCCGCTGCGGATGGTGCGGTCCATC
>WRBL01000069.1 GCA_009784565.1 Streptosporangiales bacterium
CGGTCCGCAGGGGCGGGACGGCCTCCGGCAGTCCCGGGGCCCCGGTCACCTCGCGCAGCTTCCCCCAGGCCCGGTCACCGGGAACCGCGAGGGCGATCCAGGCGCCGTCGCGGCACTGGTAGATCCGGTAGGCGGCGCCGTAGCCGGTCTGGTTTCCGTCCAGGACGGGGCCGGGGACCACCTGGCCGCCGGACAGGAAGGCGCCGGACTTGAGGGTGAGGGCGGCGCCCAGCAGGCTGGAGGCCACCTTCTGCCCGGCCCCGGTCATCCGGCGGGCGTACAGGCCCGCCAGGATGCCGCAGGCGGCGATCCAGCCCCCGGTGACGTCGACGGCGCCCCAGACCAGGTAGGTCGGCGCCTGCCCGGCTCCCCCCTGGCCCGCCTCGATCCCCGCGATCGCCTGCATCAGCTGGTCGTTCGCGGGCAGGGCCGCCCTCGGCCCGGACTCGCCGAAGCCGCTGGCGAAGCTGTAGACCGCCCCCGGGTTGGCCCGGCGCACGGCGGGCTCGTCGTAGCCGAGCCTGGAGTCCAGGCCAAGCCGGGAGTTGTGGTGGACGACGTCGGCCCAGCGGAACATCTTCGCGAGTTCCGCGGGAGCCTCCGGGGACTTCAGGTCGAGGGCGACGGCGCGCTTGCCGCGCTGGCCCGCGGCGAACATGGGCTCCATCTTCCGGTGGACGTCCCCGGCCGGCGGCTCCACCTTGACCACGTCCGCGCCGAATTCCCCCAGGATCAGCGGGGTGACCGGCCCGGCCAGGTAGGCGGACAGGTCCAGGACGCGGATCCCGTCGAGGAGGTTCCCCCCGGGCCGGGGGGTGTCCGTGCGCGGCCCGGCCGGGGTCACGGTGACCGCCGGGCCGAGGAACGTGCGGTCGCCGTCGTCGACGGCCAGGCCGAGATGGCGGGCCTGCGGGTCACGGAGCGCCTCGCCGGGGCGCAGCACCGGCTCGCAGCGGAACTTCTGCCCGGCCAGGTCCTTCAGCCACCAGTCCCGGTCCTTCGCCGCGAACATCGCCGACCAGCGCTCGCCGCGGATCTTCATGCCGTCGCCGGCCAGCTCCGCGTTGTAACCGTCGGTGCTGGGCGGGTCGCCGACGTGCTCCAGGAACGCCTCGAACGCGCCCTTCGCGCCGAACCACAGCTGCACCCACTCGCCGTCGGCGCACCGGTAGGACAGCGCCTCCGACGGGCCCTGGTTCTGCCACAGCAGCCGGGTGGTCGGCGAGTGGCGCTCGACGCTTCCGATGATCATCGGCAGGAGCGCGGCCATGCCGTCGTGCAGGGAGGTCTCGGCCCAGCCGCCGGTCCCGGTGGCCTCCCGCGCGTACAGCAGGGCGAGGGCGCCGGCGGCGGCGGACAGGCCCGCGCCGGCCTGCCCGATCGCCAGGTCGCTGGCCGCGGGCCCGGGACGGTGCGCCCGGATCTGGCTCATCAGTCCCGCCCGCGCGGCGACCAGGAGTTCGTAGTCGTCGACCGGGCCCCGGCCGGTCACGCTGGGGCGGATCCGGGCGACGATCAGGCGCGGACGGGCGGCCGCCAGGTCCGGGTAGGCCAGGCCCGCGCGTTCCACCCGCTCCTCGGCACCCGCCAGGAAGAGGATGTCGGCACCGTCCGCCAGGTCCCGGACCGTGTCCGCGTCGCCGTCGACGACTCGTTTCCCCCGGTCCCACGCGCGGCGGAACTCGATGCCCCGGTCCAGGGCCGGGCTCCGCCCGGGCCGGACCACGGTCACCTCGGCGCCGAGGTCGCGCAGGATGCTCCCGGGAAGGCTGGTCGCCAGGCCCGCGCCCGCGGCGGTGATGCCGGGCGAGGCCTCCACGACCCGGATGCCGTGCAGGGGGCCGGGCGAAGCCGAAGATTCCATGCCGCTAGATTAGCGAACACTTACTTATTATGCTAGCTTCGGTTCCGTGGACGATCGGCTGATGCACCGGCGGGACCTGTTCATCGGAGGCGCCTGGACGCCGCCCGCCGGGGGCGGGTACCTGGACGTCATCTCTCCGTCGACCGAGTCCGCCGTGGGCTCGGTCCCGGACGCGACGGCCCCGGACATCGACCGGGCGGTGACCGCGGCCCGGACGGCGTTCGACACCGGCCCCTGGCCCCGGATGACGCCGGCCGAGCGCGCGGACATCCTCGACCGGGCGGCGAACGAACTGCGCCAGCGGACGGACGCGATCGCCGGGGTCACCGTCGACGAGATGGGCTGCGCGATCAGCCAGGCGCCCCAGGCCCAGACCGGCCTCACCGCGGTGCTGTTCGACTACTACGCCTCGCTCGCCCGGGAATACGAGTTCGAGCGCGTCGTCACGTCCGGGGCCCGGCGCGGCCTGGTGACGCGGGAGCCGTCCGGCGTGGTGGCGATCATCGTGCCGTGGAACGCCCCGGTCACCCTGGCGTGCTGGAAGGCCGCGCCTGCCCTGGCGGCCGGCTGCTCCGTGGTCATCAAGCCGGCGCCGGAGGCGCCGCTGTCGAACTTCCTGCTGGCGGAGGCCCTGGAAGCGGCCGGGATCCCGGACGGCGTCGTGAGCGTCCTCCCGGCCGGGCGCGAGACCGGCGAGCACCTGGTCACCCACCCCGGCGTCGACAAGGTGGCGTTCACCGGGTCCACCGCCGCCGGGAAGCGCATCATGAGCCTGTGCGGGAACTCGGTGAAGCGGGTGTCCCTGGAACTGGGCGGCAAGTCCGCCGCGGTGCTGCTCGACGACGTGGACGTGGCCGGGGTGATTCCCCGGATCGTGCACGGCGGCATGCACCTGTCCGGGCAGGTGTGCGGCGCGCACACCCGGGTGCTGGTCCCCCGGGCCCGGTACGGGGAGACGGTGGAAGCCGCGGCGGCGGACGCCGCGCACGTCACCGTGGGCGACCCGCACGACCCGGCGACCCTGGTCGGGCCCCTGGTCGCCGAGCGGCAGCGGGACCGGGTGGAGGGGTACATCAAGCTCGCCGCCGACGCCGGCGCGAGGGTCGCCTTCGGCGGCGGCCGGCCGCCGGGACTGCCGCGCGGCTGGTACGTGCAGCCGACCATCCTGGCCGACGTGGACAACTCGATGCGGGTGGCGCGAGAGGAGATCTTCGGCCCGGTGCTGTCCTTCATCCCCTACGACGGCGGGGACGACGAGGCGGCCGCGATCGCCAACGACTCGCCCTACGGGCTGGCCGGGGGCGTCTGGTCCTCCGATCCCGCGCGGGCCCTCGGCGTCGCCCGGCGCCTGCGCACCGGGAGCGTGTCGGTGAACGGCGCCTACCCGCCGTTCCCGCTGGTCCCGTTCGGCGGGTTCAAGGAGTCCGGCCTGGGCCGGGAACTCGGCACCGACGGCCTGGAGAACTTCCTGGAGCCGCGCTCGATCGGCCTTCCGCCCGAACTGGGCTGACCGCTCGATAACGAGAAAGATCGCGAGAAGCGGCCAGCCTGCGTCAGTCTGGAGGCGTGATCCGGCCCGGCATGGATACGAGAGCCAGCATGGACGGTCAGAGCGAGAATCCCGGAGAAGCGGGGTCCGAACCCGTCGTCGCGGGCCTGAACCCGCCGGACGAGCTGGAAACCGATGAGGTTCCCGATTCGCTGATCGCGGAGTTCTCCTCGCTGAGCACGCCATACTGCTGGGTCATCACCGAGGACCCGGTCGCCGGCTACGACGGGACCGAGCCGTCCGCGGTCGGCAAGTCCGGGCCGCGCCAGGCTGTCGCCGAGGACGTTGCCGAGGTCTTGGCCGCCGGCCGGTTCTTCAGGCTGGTCGACGGTAAAGGCCGTCAACTCGCCATCGGGCGGCTGTATGACCCGAGCGGCGAGAATGAGCTCGCGCCGCTCGACGATTTCGGGCGGCAGAACCTGGGCGCGCTGAACATCGAGTTCCGCGCCGACGGCGGCTGGCAGGCCAGCTGACCTGGTTTCCGGCCCTCAGGCCCGGCGGCCCAGAAAGCAGAGGAACTGCGTCTGCAGATCCGCCCCGGCGGGCGGTTCCAGTCTGGGCCCGAAAACGCCGGGCTGCCGGATCATGGCGTCCATCGGCTTCATGATTTCATAGGTGCGCCGCACCAAGTCCTCGTCGAGACGTTCATCCGCGCCGACGGCACGGGCCAGGTCCCAGGTATGCACGAGCGTGTCCATGGTGACGAACTGGCCGATGACCTGGCCGGCGGGCATCTTGCCGGCCGGCCCGTCAATCTCCTTGGCCAGTGTCTCGGGTTCTCCCGTGATCTGGTCGAGGGCCCGGGAGGCTTCCTCCCAGGCCCGGCCCGGGTCCTCGTCGGCCGCCAGAGGCGCCGCCTCGCCGCCCTTGGCGCCGGCGATCACGCCCCGATGGCCCTCGACCACATGGGCGACCACGTCGCGGGCTTTCCACTGTTCGCAGGGGGACGGGGCGCTCCACTGGTCAGGGGTCACGCTCCTGACCGCGGCGTCGAAACCTTGCGATGCCCGCCTGTACACATCCTGTACTTCGGTCATGACCAGAGCGTACGCCTCTTTACGCGAGCAGTTCGTAGATGGTCACGACCGGAGGCGGATCCAGCCTCAGGGCCCGGGTGCCGGTCGTGAGGCGGGCGGCCGAGCGGGCGCGCCATTCCGCCACGGGGGCGTCCAGGTCGTCGGCCTCGATCTCGTAGATCGCGAGGTAGGCGGGCACGCCGCCGCCTTCGGCCTCGGTGCCGGGCACCTTGTAGCGGCGGGCGGAGACGAACCCGGGCACGGAGCAGATCTCGGGGACGTGGATGTTGTCGTACCAGTCGTTGAACTCGTCCTCCCGGTCGGGGCTGACGGGCGAGGACTGGACGACCATGATTCCCCTGGCCACGGCCGGCCTCCTCAGTTGGTCCGGGCCGGGATGGCGGGCCAGCCGTCACCGTGCGGGAGCGGCTGGCGGAACAGGCGGGCGGCGTTGCCGCCCGCCATCGCCACCGCCTCGTGATCCGGGATCCCGGCGAACCGTTTGCGCAGCAGGTCCTGCGACCCGGGCCAGGTGGAGTCGGCGTGCGGGAAGTCGGTCTCGCACAGGATGTGGTCGACGCCGATCAGGTGCCGCTGATCGAGCGTGGCCGGGTCGTCCAGCATGCAGAAGTAGAAGTTCCGGCGCAGCGCCTCGCTCGGGGTCACGTCCCAGGTCCACGGGTCCCCGCCGGACCCGGAGTGCTCCAGCACGTAGTCGAGCCGGTTGATGGCCATGGGCACCCAGCCGATGCCGCCCTCGGACAAGGCGATCTTCAGGTCGGGGTAGAGCGCGGGGATCCCGGCCCACACCCAGTCGACCGCGGCGCAGAACGCTCCCGCCGGGAACAGGGAGGTCTGCACGTTAAGGCCGCCGCCCGGGGATCCCTGCAGGACGAACCCGCTGGCGCCGCAGTGCAGGGACAGGACGGTCTCCGTCTCCTCGCACGCCCTGAAGAAGGGCTCCCAGTGCTCGCGGTCGGTGATCGGCGGCAGCTTCAGCAGGTGGGGCGATTCCAGGAAGGACACCGACGTGAAGCCCCGCTCGGCGTTGCGCCGGACCTCCTCCCCCGCCACGACCGGGTCCTTGAGCCACGGCAGTTGCATGGGGATGAACCGTTCCGGGTAGGCGCCGTGCCATTCTTCCAGCATCCAGCTGTTCCAGGCGCGGATAGCGGCCAGCCCGACTTCGTCGTCCCGGTTCAGCGAGAGGACGCGGCCGGTGAAGCCCCAGGCGCCGGACGGGAAGCACAGCGAGGCCCAGATGCCGTCGAGGTCCATGTCCCTGACCCTCGCGTGGACGTCCCAGGCCGAACGGCGCATCTCGTCGAGGTTCAGCGGGTCGAGGGTCCATTCCTCCTGCGGGCGCCCGGCCACCACGCTCATGCCGTTGTCGGAGTACTCCCGGCCCTTGTACCGCCAGACCTCGGACCCGTCCTCCTTGGTCACCAGGCGGGGCGCCGCCTCGCGCAGCCGGGCGGGGAAGCGCGAGACGAAGATGTCCGCCGGCTCGGTCAGGTGGTCGTCGACCGACACGATCGAGAAGCTGCGTTCCTGCGGCTCGGGATCGGGCAGCAGGCGCCAGTTCGGCCTCGGCATGGGCGTGCCCTCCTGTGGCTATTAAAGTATGTACTCACTTTGTTATTATCAACATACTCTCTATCGGCCAGTGCGGAAGGGGTTGAGCCATGACCGACACCGGGCCGCTCGCGGGCGTCCGGGTGCTCGAGGTGGCCTCGCACGTCTTCGTCCCGATGGCCGGCTCCGTGCTCGGCGAGTGGGGCGCGGAGGTCATCAAGGTCGAGCATCCCGTGACCGGCGACCCCTACCGGGGCCTGTCGACGTACGGGCTGCACAACACCTACCAGGGCGTCGACCCGTTCTTCTCCTCCGCCAACCGCGGCAAGCGGTCGGTCGGCATCGACCTGAAGAAGGACGGCGGCCGCGCGGTCCTGTCCCGGCTGGCCGCGGGCGCCGACGTGTTCATGACGAACCTGCCCGCCGCCGCCCGGACCCGGCTGCGGGTCGACGTCGAGCACATCCGGGCCGACAACCCGGACGCGCTGTACGTGCGGGCCAGCGCCTTCGGCCCGCGGGGACCGGACGGCGCCTCAGGCGGGTACGACTCCGGCGCGTACTGGGCCCGCAGCGGCATGCAGCACCTGTTCACGCCGCCGGGCGCGGACTGGCCGCCGAAGGTGCGGCCCGCGTTCGGCGACATGGCCGGCGCCCTGGCGGTGGCGGGCGCCGTCAGCGCCGCCCTGTACCGGCGGGCCACCGCGGGGCAGGCCCCGGTGATCGACGTGGCCCTGCTGGCCTCGGGCCTGTGGCAGATCGCCCCCGACATCACCAACGCCGGGATCGGTGATTCCCACGATGCCGCCGCGCAGCCGGACCGGCACTCGTTCTGGAACCCGCTGTGGCTCACGTACCGAACGCGGGACGGCCGGTTCATCTCGTTCATGATGCTGCACGGCGACCCGCACTGGCCCGACCTGTGCCGCCGCCTCGGCCGCCCGGAACTGGGCACGGACGGGCGGTTCACCACCGGCGAGGCCCGCAAGGCCAACTCCGCGGCCTGCGTGGAGGCCCTCGACACCCTCTTCGCCGCGCACGACTACCCGTGGTTCCTGCGGGCCCTGGACGGGTTCGCCGGGGAATGGGCGCCGGTCCAAACCCCGGCGGAACTCCACGACGACCCGCAGGTCCGGGCCAACGGGTTCATCGCCGACACCGACATGGGGAACGGCGTCTCCCTCCCCCTCGTGACGTCCCCGGCCCAGTTCGACGAGCGTCCCGGCCAGCCCGCGCGCGCCCCGGAGGCCGGGGAGCACACCGACGAGATCCTCCTCGGCCTCGGCCTGACCTGGGATGAGCTCATCGCCCTCAAGGAAGACGGCTCGGTCCTGTAACTTCAGGGCCTTGACCTGCCTGAGAAGGAGGGCCTTGGCGGCGGACGGGTCCGGGTACGCGGCCGTGTACTCATGCACGTCGACCACCTCGTCATCGCCGGCCCGGGCCACCAGTTCCACGCTGGCATCCCCGTCCGGGTCCAGAGTCGGGTCGGCCACCCCCTGGGCTCCGTCCGCAGAGTCGGCCAGTTTCTTCCCGCTCTTGGGCAGGTTGTCACGCAGGGTATTTGTCAGTCCGTCGAACTCGCTCTTCGCGCCCGAGGAATTCCCGAAGCGGATGATGGCGATGGTCTGCTCCGAGCCGTCCGTGTTGGTCCATCCCCAGTAGATGCCGGAGACGAACTTCCTGCGGGAGTACAGCCCTTCCTCGTCGCTCCACGCCGATTGCTTGTAAAACGCCTGGATGAATGCCTTCTGATTCATCGCGCTCGTGTCGTTCTTACCCCACGCCTCCGCGCCGGGCGGCATCGGGAGAACCCCCAGCGGCCCCGGCCTGGCGGGTGCGGCGGCACGCTTGCCGGGGTTCTGCCCGGCCCTGGCCGAAGACCCGGACGAGCAGGCGGCCAGCGCGATCACGAGCATCCCCAAGGCCAGAGGGCCGAGGATGGCGCGCGAGACAGGTCCTGGTGAATACACGCCTAGTGCCTGCCCTTCAACGCGTTGACCTGCTTCAGCAACAGCGCCTTCGCGGCACCCGGGTCCGGTTTGGACAGCGTGCGCTCATGTACGTCGACGACCTCGTCGCGGCCGACCCGGGCCGCGAGTTCCACCTCGGCATACCCGTGAGCGTCCCGCATCGGGTTAGCTGTTCCCCGGGCCCCGTCCGCGGAGTCCGTCACGTCCTTCCCGCCTTTCCCGAGCTGGTCGTCCAGGGCACTCGTCAGCTCGTCGAACTCGCTCGCGGCGCCGTTGACGGTAGCGAAGCGCATGATGTTGACGTCCTGTACCGCACCGCTGGCGGTATCCCACCCCCGGATGATTCCCGACTGGTACCGCCGGCGAGCGAACCTGCCCTCTTCGTGGCTCTGGGCGGACTTCTCATAAAACCCCTGGACGAACGCCTTCGCCGGCATCGGGGCGGCGACGTCCCGGTGCCACGGCCGGGCTCCCGACGGGACGGGGAGGACCCCCAGCGGCCCGCTCTTGAAGACCGCGGATCCCCCCGCGGGCCGGGAGGCCACGTTCCCGGCGGCGTTCCCCGCGGCCACGATCGGCAGAATCACCGAGCAGCCCGTAAGCGGGACCATGGCCAACGCCACGGCGGCGGCACGAATGACCGTACGCATGAAAGACCCCGAAAAGAAACGTCAACCAGAACGCAGAACAACCTGAGAATAACCTCAGGGACCGCCAGAAATCACCGCATGACACGACAGTGCTTATTTTGTTACCAAGACCTCGCGCACGCAGATGAGCCGGGACGAACTGAACAGGTCACGGTCGAACGGGCGGCCCTCGAACCAGGCGGCGCGGGCCCGAAGGTCCGCGAGGTCGTCGAAGTACACCTCGTTGACCGCGTCGCCCGGTCCCGAGACGACGTGGTTCTGAACGTAGGCCTGGCCTTTCGCCACGTCCGGGACCGGGGTGCCGCCGGCGGTTCCGGCGTGGGCGCGCCAGCGGCGGGCGAACTCCTCGCGGCTCAGGCCGGCGGCACGGGTGGCCACCGCCAGGTGCTTGTACCGGGGAGCCCCGTCCCGCCAGCGGCCCTCCAGCCAGTCCGCGCCGCGGACCACGACCTCGGTGGCCACGGTGTCCCCGTCCGGGAGCCGGGCATCGTCGGCGAACCATTCGAAGGTCACGGCCTCGCCGCCCTCAAGGGGCTCGCAGACGACGACCCGCAGCGGCTCCGCGGGGGCCGGTCCCGGCGGGCGCCCGAACGTGATGCGCTTAAGCACAGAGCCGCCGGACCTCCTCGCGCCAGGTGACGGCCGCGGCCTCCTTGATCCCGGCGTACCCCTTGATGTCCAGTACCGCCTCCGACACCTTCACCGCCGCCTCGTGCGGCAGTTCGCCGATCAGCTCCTCGTACTCGGCGATCAGGGCCCGTTCCAGGCGCCGGTCGGCGTCCCAGCCGAACACGTCCAGGGGCGTCCCCCGCACGTGCCGGGCCGCCCGCAGCACCCGGAACGCCGCCGCGTACGGCCAGCTCATCGGCAGTTTCTTCCGCAAGCCAAGGCGCCGCAGCACCGGCGGGTGCAGGTGGTAGGTCACCTTATAGGGGCCGTAGTCGGCGGCCAGGTGCAGCCGCGCGACCTCGTATTCGTCCTTGTAGGTGAGCAGCTTGAACCAGGCCTCGGCCACCGCCCGGGTGAGCGCCCAGTCCCGGTCGTCGCGGGCGGCGGCCCGGGCCACCAGGCCGGCGTACCGCGCGGCCAGTCGCGCGTCCTGATAGTCGGCGACCTGCGCGGCCCGGCGGGTGACCAGGTCCCGCAGGTCCTCGGGGAGATTCTCCGGAACGGGGATCGTTTCCGCCGTCTTGAGCGCCTTCCGCGACGGGCTGAACGGGCCGGGCCCCCGCGGCTCCTCGATCGCGGCCCGGGCCGCCCCCGGGTCGTGGATCATCCACCGGCCCCAGGTGAACGCGTCGCGGTTGGCCTGGCTGACCTTCACGTCGCCGGCGGAGAACGGGAGGGCTCCGAGCTGGAACGCGGCCCCGGCCAGGATGACGTTGCCGAGGAGGTGGTCGCCGAAGACGGCCTCGGCGACGCGCTTCGCGTCGAGGAACACTGCGCCGGGGGCACGCCGGCGGATGGCCTCGGCGAGAGCCTCCGGGTCGGGGGCTCCGGCGCCGGACTGCAGCATCCCCGCGGTCGGGGTGATGCCGGGATCCACGACCACGACGGTCGCCGGGCCGATCTTGGCCAGATGCTGCGGCGCGGCGGCCTGCAGGATGTCGCCCGAGAGGTACAGGTCCGCGGTGTCGACGGTGGCGGCGCCGAGATCGCTCGCCGACGGAGCGAGGTGCAGGTGCGACACGACGGCGCCGGCCTTCTGGGACAGGCCCGTCTGGTCCAGCCCCCCAACGGCGAGACCCGCCGCTTCGGCGGCACCCGCGATGATCCTGGACGCGGTCACGACCCCGGTCCCCCCGATGCCGGTGAAGTAGATCGCGCTGCCGCGCTTGTTGCTGTTATCGGCGGGAGCGGGGATCGAAGCGGACGGCGAGACCGGGGTGCGGGCGGCCGCGCGGGACCGGCGCTTTTTCGGCGTGAGCGTGACGAAGGACGGGCAGTCGCCCTCCAGACAGGTGTAGTCGCGGTTGCAGGACGGGTCGTGGATCTGGCGTTTCTCGCCGAACTCGGTCATCACCGGGAGGACGGACAGGCAGTTGCTCTTGGCGCCGCAGTCGCCGCAGCCCTCGCAGACCGCCTCGTTGATCACGACCTCGCGGGGCGGGGTTTCCAGTTCGCCCCGCTTGCGCAGGCGGCGGGCCTCGGCGGCGCAGCGCTGGTCGTAGATCAGGACGGTGACGCCGCGGACCGCCCGCAGGTCGTCCTGGACTTCGGTCAGCTTGTCCCGGCCGTGGACCTTCGCGCCCCTCCCCCAGCGGGCGCGGCGGCCGTAGCGGGACGGGTCCTCGGCGCAGACGGCGACCTCGGCGACGCCCTCGGCCTCCAGGGCGCGGGTGAGCGCCGGGACGTCGAGGAGGCCGGTCACGTCCTGGCCGCCGGTCATCGCCACGGCCGCGTTGTAGAGGATCTTGAACGTGATGTCGGCCCCGGCCGCGACGGCCGCGCGGATGGCGAGGGTCCCCGAATGGGAGAGGGTGCCGTCGCCCAGGTTCTGGATGAGGTGCTTCCCGCCGCCGGGCGGCTCGTCGGTGAACGGCGCCAGGCCAAGCCAGGGCACGCCCTCGGCGCCCATCGGGGGCGGCGGCAGGCTCTGGTGGTGGGCCTGCCGGGGCTCGAAGTACTGGATGCCGTGGCAGCCGACGCCGCCGCCGGTCAGCGCCCCGTCCGGGACGACGGTGGACCGGTTGTGGGGGCAGCCGCTGCAGTAGCCCGGAGGCCGTGCGGGCAGGGGAGGCTGGGGCAGGAGAGGAAGGACGATCCGTTCGGAATAATGAACCGGGGTTTCCGGCCGCGCCTTCGTGATCGCCGCCGCCGCGCGGCGGGGGTCGATCTCGCCGTCGACCGGGAGGTCCAGCTTCCGCTTGCCCAGGACCGGGACGCCGGCGCCGGCCTCGTGCAGGAGGGCGCGGAGCTGGGTCTCGACGAACGGGCGTTTCTCCTCGATGACCGCGATCGCGCCGACGGTGGCCGCGAACCCGGTGACCGTCTCCTCGGCCAGGGGGAACGTCATGCCCAGGCGCAGGACGCGGACCCCGGCCGCGGCCGGGTCGCCGCCGAGGGCGTCCAGGACGTCGAAGTAGGTCTTCCCGGCGCACACGATGCCGAGGTCCGCCCGGGCAGGACCGTAGACGCGGTCGATGCCGTTGGCCCTGGCGTAGTCCTGGGCGGCACGCAGCCTCAGGTCGCTGACCAGGCGCTCCTGCCCGGGGACGGCGTGCGGGCCGACGGTCTTCTGCGGGACATGCCGCCAGGTCTCGCCGTCGATCGTCGTCTCGGGAACGACAAACGCATGCCGGTCCGGGGACAGCTCGACGGGGCCGATACCGTCCGCGACGGCGGTGACGATCTTCAGCCCGGTCCAGGCTCCGCAGTAGCGGCTCATCCGGAAGGCGTGCAGGCCGAGGTCGAGCACGTCCTGCTGGTCGCCCGGGTAGAGGACCGGGACGCAGGCGTCCGCGAACGTGTACTGGCTGTCGCAGGTCAGCGTGGACGACTTGGCGGAGGGGTCGTCGCCGCAGAACGCGACGGCGCCGCCGCCCGGGCCGGCGCCGAGCGAGTTGGCGTGCCTGAGGGCGTCCCCGGAGCGGTCCAGGCCGGGGCCCTTCCCGTACCAGGCGCCGGCGACGCCGTCGAGACCGGCCGAGTACGGAACGACCGTGCCCATCTGGCTGCCCCACACCGTGGCCAGGGCCAGTTCCTCGTTCAGGCCGGGATGGTGGACGATCCGGTTCTCGTCCCTGACGTCCGCGCCGAGCCCGTCCAGGGCGAGGTCGAAGGTGCCCAGGGGAGATCCGGGATAGCCCGACACCATGGTGGCGGTCGTCAGGCCGTCGCGTTCGTCGAGGTCGCGGCGGAGCAGCAGCAGCCGGACGAGCGCCTCGACGCCGGTCAGCGTCACGGGTAGAGCTCGGGGTTGACGAAGGCGAGCTCGCCGCCCTTGACGACCAGCCTGGGTTTGTTCTGCAGGACCGTGACGTCGGACGAAGGGTCGCCGTCGGTGACGACGAGGTCGGCCAGGAACCCGGGGGCGACCTGGCCGGTGTTCAGCTTCGCGGCGGGACCCATGTGCCGGGTAGCGGTGTGGATGGCCTCGACCGGGGTCATCCCCACCTGGTCGACGTAGCGCGCAAGCTCGGCGGCGTAGGTGCCGTGGCGGGTCCACTGGTGGCCGAAGTCGCCGCCGGAGACCATCTTCACCCCGGCCTCGCGCAGGCGCCGCATGCCGTCGATCTGAGAGGAGTACTCCTGCCGGTACCCGGAGGCGTCGATTTTCTCCTCGGTCATCCCGTACGGCTCGGCGCCCCGGTTCACCATCTGGTGGAGGTAGTGCAGGCCGGGGCAGATCCAGACGTCGTCGCCGCGCTTGTCCAGCGCGTTGAGGGCGTCGTCGTCCAGGAAGCAGGCGTGGTGGATGATCCGCACGCCGGTGCGGGCGGCCATCGCGACGCTGAGGCTGCCGCGGGCGTGGGTGGTGAGGAAGGCGCCGTAGGAGTCCGCCTCCTCGACGGCGGCGGTGAGCATCTCGTCGTCCATGTACACGTCCTGTGACGGGTACTCGGGGACGACGCCGTCGCCCGAGATGAACAGCTTCAGCGCACGGGCGCCCAGCTCGCACTGGCGCTTCACGATCTCGCGGAGCTGCTTGGCGTCGGCGGCGACCTCCATCAGCTCCCCGTCGGAGCCGAGGCCGTGCTCGGAGGCGATCATCGGGCCGCTGGGGATGATGCGGGGGCCGGGGATCAGGCCTTTCTCGATGGCGGCCTTGGAGGTGATGTCGTCCAGCGGCTGGGTGGTGCCCGCGCCGATGATCGTCGTGTACCCGGACTCGAGGAAGGTCCGGGTGACGGCGGCGACGTCGAGGATATGCTCGGTCGGCTCGGTCGCGGCGATCCCGGCGTGGTCGAACACGAAGTCCAGCGGCCAGCTGGTATGCACGTGGGCGTCCCCGAGCCCGGGCAGGACGCATCCTCCGCGCACGTCGATCACGCGGGTGCCGGTCATATCGGCGTCTGTCCGGCCACGGGTCACCGAGACCACGCGGCCGTCGGCGACGAGCACATCGCCGTCGAAGGGCCGTTCGCGGATGTCATCGGAGCAAGTGAGCACGCGGGCGTTGGCCAGCAGGAGACGGTCAGCCATAGTGGCCTCCCTGGAGGGGTTTCACGCGGTTCTCGGCTTCCTGCGACTCTACGCCGGATCGCGGCTCATTGAAAGTGAGCGATCACTTGGTTAGAATCCGGGTCATGGACAGGGAAGCCCTGGAAACGAGCCTGGCCCGGCGGCTGCTCGAGCACATCGGCAACGGCACCACGGACATGGCCGACAGCGTCCTCGAAGTGCCGACGGACGTCTATCTCGGAGCGCACCACGACCGGGAAGTCGCCGCCCTGTTCCACGGGTACCCGCTCGTGCTGGCGCTGTCGGGGGCGCTGCCGTCGCCCGGCACCCACTTCACCGCGGACCTGTGCGGCACCCCGGTGCTGCTGACCCGTGACGAGGCCGGGAAGGTGCGCGCGTTCCTGAACGGCTGCCGCCACCGGGGCGTGCGGATCTGCGACGGCGGCGGCTCCTCGCGGACGCTGACCTGCCCGTTCCACGCCTGGACCTACAAGCTGGACGGGTCGCTGTACCGGGTGCCGGAAGACGGCGGGTTCGCCGGGATGGACTTCTCGGCCAAGGGCCTGGTGGAACTGCCGGTCGCCGAGGGGTACGGCCTCATCGTCGGGCGGCTGCGGCCCGGTCCCGCCGTCGACATCGACTCCTACCTCGGACCGGACCTGGCCGGGGAACTGGCGCTGCTCGACTTCGCCTCGTGGGAGGTTCACGGGTCCCCCCACACGCATCCGGTCAGCGCGAACTGGAAGGTCACCCTGGACACGTTCCGGGAGAACTACCACTTCAAGTTCCTGCACCGCAGGACCCTGGCCAAGTACGCCGTCGGGTCGGTGCTGACGTTCGACAGTTTCGGCCCGCACCTGCGCAACGCGTCGGCGCTGAAGTCGATCTTCGCCCTGCGCGACGTTCCCGAATCGGAGTGGACCGACGTCGCCCAGCACTTCAGCTACCAGTACCAGCTGTTCCCCAACACGTCGCTGACCTTCGACGCACGGCACATCGAACTGTGGCAGATCCTGCCGGTCACCCCGTCGACGTCGGAGGTCATCCACACCGCCTACCTGCGGCCCGGGCTGTCGGACGAGGAGCGGTCCAAGGCCGTCGACATGGCGCCGTGGATCTGCGAGACCGTCGTGGACGGCGAGGACTTCTGGGTCGCGGGACGCACCGAGCCCGGGATCCGGACGGGACTGCTGGACACCGTCGTGTTCGGCCGCAACGAGCCGGCTCCTCAGCACCTGCACCGCGGGTTCGCCGCGGTCCTATCGTCGTCGGAGGAATGAGAAGTCCATGGACCTGCTGCTGCGCGACGGCCTGCTCGTCGACGGAACCGGGGCTCCGGCCCGGCCCGCGGACGTCGCGGTGACCGGGTCGCGGATCACCGCCGTGGCCCCGCCCGGGTCGCTGACCCCGTCCGACGGCACCCGGGTGGTGTCCCTGGACGGCCTGGTCCTCTCGCCCGGATTCATCGACATCCACACCCACTACGACGCCCAGATCCTGTGGGACGGCGACCTCACCCCGTCATCCTGGCACGGCGTGACCAGCGTCGTCATGGGCAACTGCGGGTTCGGCGTCGCCCCGACCAGGCCCGCGCACCGCGACACCATTGTCCGCACCCTCGAGAACGTCGAGGGCATGTCGATGGAGGCGCTGAACTCCGGCATCGACTGGTGCTTCGAGACGTTCCCCGAGTACATGAAGGCGATCACCGCGCGGTCCAAGCGGCTGAACGTCGGCGCGTTCTGCGGGCACACGCCGCTGCGGCTGTACGTGACCGGCGGCTCCGAGCGGGCGGCCTCCCCCGAGGAGATCGCGGAGATGGAACGGCTGCTGCGCGAGGCTCTCGACGCGGGAGCGATCGGGTTCTCCACCTCCCGTCAGCCCGCCCACCAGGGCGCCTACGGCCGGCCGGTGCCGTCCCGGTTCGCCGACGACGCCGAGATCGATGCCATGGCCGGGGTGCTGGGCTCGGCGGGCAAGGGGGTCATGGCGATCTCCATCGGCCCGGGCCTGTTCGTCAAGGAGTTCTCCGAGCTGTCGGTACGCCACCAGATCCCCATCACCTGGACCGCGCTGGTCACCCGGACCGACAAGCCCGGCGCGGCGATGCGCACGGTCGCCCGGGGCGCGGACCTGCCGGGCGAGGTGTACCCGCAGATCGCCTGCCGGCCCATCGTCATGCAGGTCGCCCTGACCGACCCCGCCCCGCTCGGCGCGATCGACGAGTGGAAGGAGGTCCTGGCGCTCCCCCGCTCGCAGCGCATGGCCCTGTACAAAGACGACTCCTGGCGGGACCGGGCCCGGCCCGCGACCCTGGCGGCCTGGGAGGCCCGGTGGCTCAAGGTGTCGGTGCAGGAGACGTCCGCTTCGGCTGACGCGGCCGGGGTCCCGCTGGACGAACTCGCGAAGACCCGGGGCACGACGCCGTTCGACCTGATGCTGGACATCGCGCTGGCGGACGACGCGGCCGGGGCCGTGACCCGGTTCCGGGTCGTGCTGGAGAACGACGCCGACGACGAGATCGGCTCGCTGCTCGCCGACAAGCGGACGATCCTCGGCCTGTCCGACGCGGGCGCCCACGCCTCGCAGCTCTGCGACGCCTGCTACTCGACGGACCTGCTCGGGCACTGGGTCCGGGAACGTTCCGCCCTGACGCTGGAGGACGCGGTGTGGCGGCTCACCGGCCATGCGGCGTCGGCGTTCCGGATCGCCGACCGGGGCCTGGTGAAGGAGGGATACTTCGCGGACCTGGTCGCGTTCGACCCCTCGGCGGTGGGCGCGACCTCGCTGGAGCGGGTCTACGACCAGCCCGGCGGCGCCGACCGCCTGATCGCGCGCAGCACCGGCGTCACCCACATGTGGGTCAACGGCGCCGTGTCCCGTCTCGACGGCGAGGACGTCCCGGACGCCCGCGCCGGCCAGATGCTGGAGGCGCGGTAGCCCGGGGCCGCGTCAGCGGAAGTTGCCGGTATGGCCCAGGGAGTACCGGCCGGGCTGGGGGAAGACGCACAGGCCGTGGGGACCGTCTCCGACGGGGATCTTCGCGACGAGCCGGCCGTTGACGGTCGACATGGCGTAGACGACGCCGTTATAGCGGCCTCCCCACCACATCACTGTGCCGTCGGGCGTGATCCCGCCCATGTCGGGTGACCCGCCGCCCGGGATCCGCCACTTGGCGATCAGGCGGTTGTCCCTCATGTCCAGGACCGACACCGATCCCTCGCCGCGGTTGGAGATGAACAGGCGCCTGCCGTCCCGGGCGACCTGCAGGCCGTGGGTGCCGGCTCCGGTGTGCAGGAAGCCGATCTTCCGGAAGCGGCGCGCGTCGATCAGCCACAGGCCGTTCGCGGCCATGTCGGCGACGTAGAAGATCGTGCCGTCGGCGGACAGCCGGACGTCCTGCGGCATCGCGTAGCCCGGCCCGGGCGCCATGGCCGGGGCGTTCATGGACTTGCCGAGGGTGAGCGTGGAGACGACCCGGCGGGCCCGGATGTCGATCCAGACGACCGCGCCGCCGAACTCGCAGCTGGCCACGGCGTGGCCGCCGTCGACGGTGTAGTCGAGGTGGTTGATCCCGTCGGCCGGGATGTGCATCGAGTCGCGAAGCCGCATCGTGTGCGGGTCCCGGAAGTCAATCCGGTTATGGTTCTCCGCCATCACGAGTGCCTGGCGGCCGTCGGGGGTGAAGTACAGGTTGTACGGGTCCGTGACGGGGACCGGACGTCCGGGGCGCCCGGTCCGCGGGCTGACCGGGGTGAGGGTGTTGCCGCCGGTGTCGTTCACCCACAGGACGCTGCCGTCCCAGGACGGGGTGACGTGGTTCGGGGTCGCGCCGACGGAAAATGTCCGGATGACCTGGTGGCTGCGGGGGTCGATCTCGGTCACGGTGTTGCTGAGGCTGTTCGGCACGTAGACGCGGAGCGGGTCGCGGGCCCATTTCGGGTTCATCATCCCGGGCCTGGTGTGGGCGTACACGTCCGGCGATGCCGTGCCCGCGGTCGGCTCGGAGCCTTTCCGGGATGCCGGTGCCCGGATACCTGCCCGCGCCGTCGATGCCCGGGAATCCCGCTCCGGGGCCGGCGATGTGCAGGCGGCCAGCAGGGTCGATCCGCAGCCGAACGCGGCGAGGGTTGTCAGGGCACGCCTGCGGGTCACTACTGCGGGCTGTGGTTCGCTCATGCTTGCGCCGTGAATTCCTCTGAGTTGTCGCTGTCCGATGACGGTCGTACCCGCGATTCCTGTGGCTGACCACGCTCACGGATGTCGACACAGAATACCGTTCGCGGCGACGACGAACGGGGACGAAATTCCTCTGAAAATCGTTATCAACGCGCTCCGTTCTGCAGAATTCTCGCTGAATACAGAACCCCTGTTCAGGTTCCCTGGAAACGTCTGACCAGCGTCAGAATAGGGAGGTTATATACGGGAACGGAGGCTCATCTCCGGTCATTTCGCCCTGGCGAGCGAGGTCGATTGCAAGTCGCGCCGCCATCCGGCGGCGAGTAGTGTTCCGCCTATGCTTTTTAAGCGGCGCAGATTCCTTTTCCTGTCCGGCGCGGCCGCGACCGGAGCGGGGCTGGCGGCCTGCACGGGTACTCGTCAGGCGAGCGGGCCCGCCGGCGACGCCGGTTCCCGGCCGGCCTCCGCGGTTCCGTCTCCGGCGGCGAGCCCGTCCCGCCGCCCGGCCATGAACCTTGGCCCTCAGGTGATCCACGGGCCGCGGGACCGGTCCCAGGTGGCGCTCACCTTCCACGGGCAGGGACCGGTCTCCATCGCTGACGCGCTGCTGTCGGAGGCCGAACGGGCGGGAGGACAGGTCACGGTGCTCGCCGTCGGGACCTGGCTGACCCAGTATCCCGAGGTCGCGCGGCGGATCCTGCGCGGCGGCCATGACCTGGGCAATCACACCATGCACCACCTGGATATCAAGGCCATGGACGCCTCCGCTGCGTACGCGGAGATCGCCGGATGCGCACGGGAACTGCGGACCCTGACCGGATCGGCCGGCCGCTGGTTCCGGCCCTCCCAGACACCGACGGCGACGCCGCTCATCGAGCAGGAGGCCCGCAAGGCGGGCTACCCGACCTGCGTGTCCTACGATGTGGACTCCCTCGACTACACCGACCCCGGCCCGGACGCTGTCGTGTCGACCGTGCTCAGCAAAACGCGGCCGGGGTCCATCGTCAGCATGCATCTGGGGCATCCCGGCACCGTGACCGCCCTGCCCGCCATCATGCACGGCCTGGCCAGCCGGGGGCTGCGCCCGGTCACCCTGACCAGGCTGCTGTCGGATCGACAGCCCTCGTCTTAGCCAGCGAGCCGGGCTTTGTCGACCTTGCCGGCGGCGTTGAGGGGCAGTTCGGGGAGGAAAACGACCGACCGGGGCACCTTGTAGCCGGCCATGCGGGGGCGGCACCAGGCGATGAGCTCTTCCGGGGTGAGGCCGGCTCTGGGCGCGCGGACGAGGAACGCGCGGGCGACGCTGCCCAGGCGGTCGTCCGGGACGCCGAGGACGGCGGCCTGGGCGACGGCCGGGTGTTCCAGCAGGAAGCCTTCCACTTCGCCGGGGAAGACATTGAACCCGCCCACGAAGAACAGGTCCTTCTTCCGGCCGGTGATCCTCAGCCGCTGGCCGGCGTCGAGGGTGCCGAGGTCGCCGGTGTGCAGCCAGCCGTCGGGGTCGATCGCCTCGGCGGTGGCGGCCGGGTCGTCCAGGTAGCCGTCCATGACCCGGTAGCCGCGGACCAGGACCTCGCCGTCGCCGTCGATCCGTACCTCGGCCCCTTCGCAGGGCAGGCCCGCGGTGGTGGCGATGTCGGCGGCCGAGTCCTCCCGCCGGTTGAGGGTCACGGTCCCGCCCGCCTCGGTGAGGCCGTAGCCGGTGAGGACCGCCTGGAACGGGAGGTCCCGGCGGATCCGGCGGATCAGTTCCACCGGGATGTCCGCCGCGCCGATCACCGCCAGCCGCAGCGACGACAGGTCCTTCTCCCCGGAGGCGGCCGCGGTCAGCAGCGAGTGGTAGAGGGCCGGCGGCCCCGGCAGCACCGTGACCTGCTCCTTCTCGACGAGGTTCAGGACCGCGTCCGCTTCGTAGACCGGGACGGGGAGCACGGCCGCCCCGGCGATCAGCGAGGCGACGCAGCCCGCCTTGTAGCCGAAGACGTGGAAGAACGGGTTGACCACGAGGTAGCGGTCTCCGCGGGTCAGGCCGGTGAGCGCGCACCATTCGACCCACGGCCGGACGCAGGCGGCGTGGCTCATCACGACGCCCTTGGACCGGCCCGTGGTGCCGGAGGTGAAGAAGATGTCGCTCGGGTCCGTCCCCTTCACCGGCGCCCGGTACGGGGAGCCGCTGTCCAGGAAGCCCGACGTCAGGTCGACGACCGGGACCCCGGCGGACCGGGCGATGCCCTCGTAGTCGGCGCCGAGGAACCCGGGCTGGACCGCGGCCAGCTTCGCGCCGCTGCGGGTGATCACGTCGGTGGCCTCGGCGGCCTTGTAGCGGGTGTTGACCGGGACGATGACGCCGCCCGCGTTGAGGATCCCGTAGGCGGCGACGATCCAGGCGGCACTGTTCGGGGCCCAGAGGGCGACCCGGTCCCCTCCCCGGATGCCGAGGGAGCGGAAGGCGCCGGCCGCCGCCTCCATCCGTTCGGCCAGGCCGGAGAAGGTGATCCGGGCCGGGCCGTCGATGACCGCCTCGTCGTCGCCGAAGCGGTCGGCGGCGGACCGCACGAGATCCGGAACGGTGTCCGTCAGCGGCATCGGCGTCCTCTCCTCGTGCCGGCCGGGGTGTTTCGCAGGCGGGAGGACGGTTACCGGGTGCCGCTCTTCATCTTTTCCGAGAACTCCTTGAAACCGCCGTGGAAGGCCGCCAGTTTCTCCGCGGAGGAGATGACCTGGTGGCTGCGGCCCTTGACGGACACGTCGTGGCCGGCCGAGGCGGCGCGCAGCGCGCCCACGGTGGCCTGCTCCCTGGGCACGTGCGCGAACGGGTCGAAGCGGTACCAGCGCATCGCGTTCTCGTGCGTCATCTTCCTGATGTCGGAGTCGGGCACGTCGTACTTGGTCAGGACGTCGTGCAGGACCTCGGGGGCGTCGGGCCACATCGAGTCGCTGTGCGGGTAGTCGCACTCCCAGCAGATGTTGTCGATCCCGATCTCGTGGCGCAGGTTGACCCCGACCGGGTCGGAGATGAAGCAGGTCAGGAACCGCTCCCGGAACACCTCCGACGGCTTCTTCCCGCCGAAGTCCTGCCCGGTCCAGGTGGAGTGCATCTCATACGTCCGGTCCAGGCGGTCGGTGAAGTACGGGATCCAGCCCGTCCCGCCCTCCGACAGGGCGATCCGCACGTCCGGGAACTCCTTGACCACCCGCGACCACAGCAGGTCCGCGGCCGCCTGCACGATGTTCAGCGGCTGCAGCGTGATCATCACGTCCGGCGGCGCGTCCGGCGCCGTGATCGCCAGCCGCCCCGAGGAGCCGATGTGCACGTTCAGGACCGTCCCGGTCTCCGACAGCGCCCGCCACAGCGGGTCCCAGTGCTCGGAGTGGAACGACGGGTACCCCAGCGCCGCCGGGTTCTCGGTGAACGTGAGGGAGTAGCAGCCCTTCCTCGCGACCCGCCGGACCTCCTCCGCGCACGCCTGCGGGTCCCAGATCGCCGGCAGCGCCATCGGGATGAACCGGCCCGGGTAGGCCCCGCACCACTCGTCGATATGCCAGTCGTTGTACCCCGACACCAGCGCCTTCGAGAACTCCGGGTCGCCGGTGGCGAACAGGCGCGCGGCGAACCCGGGGAAGGACGGGAAGTTCATCGACGCCAGGATCCCCCCGGCGTTCATGTCCTTGACCCGCTCGTGCACGTCATAGCAGCCCGGCCGGACCTCGTCCAGGCCCTGCGGCTCCATCCCGTACTCTTCCTTCGGCCGCCCCGCGATCGCGTTCAGCGCCACGTTCGGCACCGTCACGTCCCGGAACTTCCACACGTCCGTGCCGTCATCGGCATGCACCAGGCGCGGCGCGTCATCCTTGTACTTCGCTGGCAGGTGGCCGGCGAACATGTCCGGCGGTTCGATGATGTGGTCATCCACGCTGATGAGGATCAGATCGTCGCGATCCACGGCAGCCTCCTCGCGGTCGGCAC
>WRBL01000070.1 GCA_009784565.1 Streptosporangiales bacterium
ACCCGACGTCACCGCCATCGTCACGGTCGCCGACAACGGCGGCTCGTCCGGACGGCTCCGCGAGGAGTTCGGCGTGCTGCCGCCCGGGGACCTGCGGATGGCCCTGGCCGCGCTGTGCGGCGACGACGACTGGGGAACGACCTGGTCGCGGGTCGTGCAGCACCGGTTCGCCGGCGACGGGGACCTTGGCGGGCATTCGACCGGCAACCTGCTGATCGCCACGCTGTGGGACCTTCTCGGCGACCCGGTGGCCGGCCTGGACTGGGTCGGCCGGCTGCTGCGGGTCACCGGGCGGGTCCTGCCGATGGCGGCCGTGCCGCTGGACATCGTGGCCTCGGTCTCCGGCCTCGACCCGGCCGACCCCGACGGGCTGTCGGTGGTGCGGGGCCAGGCCGAGGTCGCGCGCACGCCGGGGCAGGTACGCTCGATCTCGCTGCTGCCCGAGGACCCGCCGGCCGTCCCCGAGGCGGTCGCCGCGGTGGCCGAGGCGGACTGGATCGTGTTCGGTCCCGGCTCGTGGTTCAGCAGCGTGCTGCCGCACCTGATGGTGCCGTCGCTGGCCTCGGCGCTGCGGGAGACGTCGGCGCGGCGGATGGTGGCGCTCAACCTGGTGGCGCAGCCGGGGGAGACCGAAGGGTTTTCCCCGCACCGTCATCTGGAAGTCCTCGCCGATCATGCGCCATCATTGTCTGTTGACGTGGTGCTCGCCGACCGCGGGGCCGTGCGCGGCTCGGAGGCCGAGCTGGAGAAGGCGGCGGGGCTGCTGCACGCGTCGGTGGCGCTGTGTGACGTGGCGGCCGGGGATGGCGCCAAGCATGACCCGGTACGGCTCGCGGAGGCGTACCGGCGGATTTTCCGGTCCGGGGGAAGCACTCAACTGGGGGGGACGCCGTAATGGCGATGACGAGCGTGGTGAAGGACGAACTGAGCCGGGTCGCGGTAACGAAGCCGTGCTGCCGCAAGGCGGAGGTATCGACGATCCTGAGGTTCGCGGGCGGGCTGACCTTGACCGCGGGAAGGATCGTCATCGAGGCGGAACTGGACACCGCCGCGGTGGCGAGGCGGCTGCGGGCGGGCATCTCCGAGGTATTCGGCGTGTCGTCGGAACTGCTCGTGCTGGCCCCCGGCGGGCTGCGCAAGAGCAACCGCTACGTGGTCCGGGTGGTGCGGGGCGGGGAGAACCTGGCCCGGCAGGCCGGGTTGATCGACAGCTTCGGGCGGCCGGTGCGCGGGCTGCCGCGCCAGGTGGTGGCCGGAGGCGCCTGCGACTGCGAGGCGGCCTGGAGGGCCGCGTTCCTGGTCCACGGGTCGCTGACCGAGCCCGGGCGGTCGATGGCGCTGGAGGTCACCTGTCCCGGGTCCGAGGCCGCCCTGGCCCTCGTCGGCGCCGCGCGGAGACTGAAGATCTCGGTCAAGGCCCGGGAGGTCCGGGGCGTGGACCGGGTGGTGATCCGTGACGGCGAGGCGATCTCGGCGATGCTGACCCGCCTGGGCGCGCACGACTCGGTGCTGGCCTGGGAGGAACGGCGGATGCGCCGCGAGGTCCGCGCCACCGCCAACCGCCTGGCCAATTTCGACGACGCGAACCTGCGCCGCTCGGCCCGGGCCGCGGTCGCCGCGGGCGCGCGGGTGGAACGGGCCCTGGAGATCCTCGGCCCGGACGCGCCCGAGCACCTGGTCATGGCCGGGCGGCTGCGGGTGGCCAACCGGCAGGCGTCCCTGGAGGAACTGGGGCAGCTGGCCGACCCGCCGCTGACCAAGGACGCGATCGCCGGCCGGATCCGCCGCCTGCTCGCCATGGCCGACCGCCGCGCCTCCGATCTCGGCCTCCCGAGCACGGAAGCGTCCCTCACGGTCGACATGCTGCCGTTATCTGGGGTGATCAGTCCTATTTAGCCCATATGGTCGGTCTGTCCGTGACAAGGTAGGAATAAGGCCGGACTACCGGGAGAAAAGGGACATGACGACACCAGGCCAGGGCTCCTCCCGCCCTGAGGAAGCGACCGCGCGCGACGTGGCCCGGAGCCCCTCGGCCAGCCCGACCCAGGCTCGTTCCCAGGCGGCCCTCGGGCTGGTATTCGGAGTCGGCGCGGTGGTCTTCTGGGCCGCGACCGTGATCGCGGAAGGGGCCGGGACGTGGGCGCTGCTGGCCCTCGCCCTGCTGTCCACCTGGATGTTCGTGCGATACTTCACACAGGGAGCGCGGCGCGGCGCCCTGGGGACGCGCCGCTACTGGGAACTGGTCCTGCGCGGCTGGAGGAATCGGGCCTGACCAGAGCCTCCGGGCACCCCGCGCGTGCCTTCCGGGAGCCGTGGTTCATAATCTCCGGGGGATAACGGATCCCCGTCACGGGGGATGACATGATCCCCGCGACGTCGGACCCTGGTTATGAACGGCTACGGAACGGAGACTTGAGCTGTGACGATTCGAGTAGGCATCAACGGATTCGGGCGCATCGGCCGGAACTTCTGGCGCGCCGTCAACGCCGCCGGAAGCGACCGCGGCATCGAGATCGTTGCCGCCAACGACCTCGGCGACCTCAACACGATGGCGCACCTGCTCAAGTACGACACCGTGCTCGGCGTGCTGCCGGAGGAAGTCACCGTCGAGGGCGACACCATTCACGTCGGTGACAAGTCCATCAAGATCCTGGCCGAGCGCGAGCCGGCGAAGCTGCCGTGGGGCGACCTGGGCGTCGACGTGGTGGTCGAGTCGACCGGTATCTTCACCACCGGCCCCAAGGCCAAGGCGCACATCGAGGGCGGTGCCAAGAAGGTCATCATCTCCGCGCCGGCCAAGGAAGAAGACATCACCATCGTGATGGGGGTCAACGACGACAAGTACGACCCCGCGTCGCACCACATCATCTCCAACGCCTCCTGCACCACCAACTGCGTGGCGCCGATGGCCAAGGTCCTCAACGACAGCTTCGGCATCGTCAAGGGCCTCATGACCACGACGCACGCCTACACCCAGGACCAGAACCTGCAGGACGCCCCGCACAAGGACCTGCGCCGGGCCCGCGCCGCCGCGCAGAACATCGTGCCCACCTCCACCGGCGCCGCCAAGGCCACCGCGCTGGTGCTGCCGGAGCTCAAGGGCAAGCTGGACGGCCTGGCCATGCGGGTGCCCGTCATCACCGGCTCGGTCACCGACCTGGTCGTGGAGACCGGGCGGGAGGCCACCTCCGACGAGGTCAACGCCGCGTTCAAGGCCGCCGCCGAGGGCCCGCTCAAGGGCATCCTGTACTACAACGAGGACCCGATCGTGTCCTCCGACATCGTCGGCTCGCCCGCGTCCTGCACGTTCGACTCGCCGCTGACCATGACCTTCGGCAACCAGGTCAAGGTCATCGGCTGGTACGACAACGAGTTCGGCTACTCCAACCGGCTCGCCGACCTGACCGCGCTCGTCGCCTCAAGCCTGGGCTAGGCGATGCACTCCATCGACGATCTCGACGTTCGCGGCAAGCGGGTCCTGGTCCGCTCCGACCTCAACGTCCCCCTCGACAAGGACACCGGCACGGCGATCACCGACGACGGGCGGATCCGCGCCAGCCTGCCGGTGATCCAGAAGCTGTCCGAGCGCGGCGCGCGCGTCATCATCATGGCGCACCTGGGCCGTCCCAAGGGCGCGGACTTCGCCGAGCGCGCGGCCGGCGGGCCCTCGCTGCGCATCGTCAGCGACCGCCTGGGCGAACTGCTCGGGCGGCCGGTGGCGTTCGCCTCCGACCTGGTCGGCCCCTCGGCCGCCGAGACGGTCGCGGGCCTGGCCGACGGTGACGTCGCCCTCTTGGAGAACGTCCGTTTCGAGTCGGCCGAGACGTCCAAGGACGAGGCCGAGCGCACGGAACTGGCGCGGAAGATCGCCGGCCTCGGCGACCTGTACGTCGGCGACGGATTCGGCGTGGTCCACCGCGAGCAGGTGTCCGTGTACGACGTGCCCAAGCTCCTCCCGCACGCCGCCGGGGACCTCGTTGCCGCGGAGGTGGAGGTGCTCAAGCGCCTCACCGAGAACCCCGCGCGCCCCTACGCGGTCGTGCTCGGCGGTTCCAAGGTGTCGGACAAGCTCGGCGTCATCGGCAACCTGCTGAAGCTGGCCGACCGCCTGCTGATCGGCGGCGGCATGGTCTACACGTTCCTCGCGGCCCAGGGCCACGAGGTCGGCACCTCGCTGCTGGAGCGGGACCAGATCGAGACGGTCAAGGGCCTCCTCGCCGACGCCGAGGCGCGCGGCGTGGAGATCGTGCTGCCGACCGACATCGTCGCGGCGACCGAGTTCGGGGCCGACGCCGAGCACGCCATCTACCCGGCCGACGCGATTCCCGCCGACCGGATGGGCCTGGACATCGGGCCCGACAGCGGAAAGCTGTTCGCGGCGAAGCTGGCCGACGCCAGGACGGTGTTCTGGAACGGGCCGATGGGCGTCTTCGAGTTCCGCGCCTTCTCCTACGGCACCCGGGCGGTGGCCGAGGCCCTCACCGGGCTGGAGGACGGGCTGACCGTCGTCGGCGGCGGCGACTCGGCGGCGGCGGTGCGGTCGCTGGGCATGGCCGACGATGAGTTCAGTCACGTTTCGACCGGCGGCGGCGCGTCCCTGGAGTACCTGGAGGGCAAGACGCTGCCCGGGCTGGTAGCACTAGAGTCGTGACAACTCCGAAGACCGGTGCCGGCGAGAGGCTTCCGCTGATCGCCGGCAACTGGAAGATGAACTGCAACCACTTCGAGGCGATCGCCCTCGTCCAGAAGCTGGCCTGGAGCCTGCAGCCGAAGGACTACGCGGCGGCCGAGATCGTGGTGATCCCCCCGTTCACCGACCTGCGCAGCGTGCAGACCCTGATCAGCGGGGACAAGCTGCAGCTCAGGCACGGTGCGCAGGACATCTCCCGGCACGAGAAGGGCGCGTTCACCGGCGAGGTCTCCGGTCCGATGCTGGCCAAGCTCGGCTGCTCCTACGTCCTGTGCGGGCACTCCGAGCGCCGTCAGTACCACGCCGAGGACGACGTCCTGGTCAACGCCAAGGCGAAGGCGGCCCTGAGCAACGAGATCACGCCGATCGTGTGCGTCGGGGAGAGCCTGGAAGAGCGCAAGGCCGATGGCCACGTGGAGCACGTGATCGGCCAGCTGAAGGGATCCCTGGCCCGCATCCCGGCCGAGCAGGTGGCGTCGCTGGTCATCGCCTACGAACCGGTCTGGGCGATCGGGACCGGCGAGACCGCCAGTCCCGCCGACGCCCAGGAGATCGCCGGAGCGATCCGGGCCTGGCTCGAGGACTTCCGCGATGCTGAAACCGCCGCGAGTACGCGTATTCTGTATGGCGGGTCCGTGAAGGGCGATAACATCGGTCCCATCATGGCGCAGCCGGACGTGGACGGCGTGCTCGTCGGGGGCGCGAGCCTCGACGCGGGCCAGTTCGCGCAGATCGCCAAGTACCGGGAACTGGCCGGCAAATAGGTCTAGGGAGAGAGCGCACCGCCGATGACTATCGCACTATCGGTCGTACTGATCCTTTGCAGCCTCGTGCTCATCATGCTCGTGCTGCTGCACAAGGGCAAAGGCGGCGGCCTGTCCGACATGTTCGGCGGCGGTGTCTCCGCCACCCTCGGCTCGTCCTCGGTCGTGGAGCGGAACCTGGACCGGATCACTATTTTCTTCGGAATCCTGTGGCTCATCTGCATCGTTGCCCTAGGATGGCTGCTTAACCACTAGGTAAGTTTCGCTGGTGCATTCCGCTCGTCGAAGCGGATTTCATTGCAGGCAGTAAGGCTTGGCGTGACAAGGGGTGATCTGTGAGCAGCGGTAACGCGATTCGTGGCAGCAGGGTGGGCGCCGGCCCTATGGGCGAGGCGGAGCGCGGCGAGGCCGCTCCCCGCGTGTGGGTGTCGTTCTGGTGCTCCAACGGGCACGAGACCAAGCCCAGCTTCGCCTCTGACGCCGCCATTCCTGACCAGTGGGAGTGCCCGCGCTGCGGGTTCCCGGCCGGCCAGGACAAGGACGCCCCGCCCGCCCCGCCGAGGGTGGAGCCGTACAAGACTCACCTCGCCTACGTGAAGGAACGCCGCAGCGACGAGGACGGCGAGGCCATCCTCGCCGAGGCGCTTGAGCGCCTGCGCGGCAGCGCCTTCGCGTAACCAAGCCCCGCCCGCGTACCAGTGACGCGAACTTCCGCCCCGGATAGCCTGGCTGTCCGGGGCGTTCGCGTTCCTACAGCCACCCCTTCTTCCGGAAGACGAAGTAGAGCGCGACCGCGGAGACGACCATGATCGCGGCGGCGACGCCGAAGCCGATGGGCGTGCCGAAACCGGGGTAGGGGACGTTGATCCCGTAGAAACCGGTGATGAACGTGGGGACCGCGATGATCGAGGCCCAGCCCGTCACCTTCTGGCTGATGACGTTCATCCGGTTGCCCTGGATGGTGAGGTTCGTTTCCAGGATCGACGTCACCAGGTCGCGCAGGCTCTCGGTCCATTCGGTGGCCCGCAGCACGTGGTCGTATACGTCCTGGTAGTACGGCGCCAGTTCCTCGCCCACGTAGTGCAGGTCGGGGCGCATGAGCGTGGTGACGACCTCCCGCATCGGCATCACGATCCGGCGCAGCAGCACCAGGCTCTTGCGCAGCTCGAACGAGCGCCGCTGCACCGGCATGTTCTGGGGCGGGTCGGCGAACAGCTGGTCTTCCAGGTCCTCGATCGTGTCGTCCAGGGCCTGCACGGCCTCGAAATGGCCGTCCACGATGAAGTCCAGCAGCCCGTGCAGCAGGTAGCCGACCCCGCCGTCGGCCAGGTCGATGCTGGAGTCCCAGCGGTCGGTCACCTTGCCGATGTCCAGGCCGTCGTCCTTGCGCACGGTGACCAGGGCCTGCGGGGTGATGAACACGGCGATCTCGCTGGTGGCGACCTTGCCGGTCTCTGCGTTGAACGTCGCGCCGTAGGCGGAGAGGAACAGGTGGCTGCGGTAGCGGTCCAGCTTAGGGCGCTCGTGGTCGTGCTCGGCGTCCTCGATCGCCACCGGGTGCAGCCCGAGTTCCTCGCTCAGCACCCGGAGGTCCTCGCCGTGCGGGTCGCGCAGGTCCAGCCAGACCACGGCCCCGTCGGCGAGGTGGTCGCTGATCTCCGGGACGGGGAAGCCTTCTCTCTCCAGCTTCCCGTCGCGGTAGAGCCGGGTACGGGCCTGGCACTTGGTGGGCGTATCCGTGGCGATCGCCGCCGCGGCCACGGTTTCCGGGTCCCTCCCGTGAAACGTCGTCGAGTGGGCCCGGTCCGCGCCGAGCACGCCGTCGGGCTCGTTGCCGTCTACTACGTCCTGCCTTGTCACGTGCCGCATGATACTGGTACCCGGCGCGTTTTACCGCCGGGCTTCGATTACGAGAGGGTCTTTGTCCGTGCCGAGGACCCGCCAGTCCTCGCCCGGATCGAGGATCTTCTCGGCGCCGCGGATGGACCGGAAGTCCCCGCTGCCGGCCAGCGCGGGGGGCGGTGAGCCGTGGTCCCGCAGGGCCTTGGCCGCGCGCAGCAGGATCCGGTGCATGCGGATCACCGCCACGTCGGTGGACCCGAGATGCTCGCGGGTCCGGTCGTAGACCGGCCCGGCGGTCTCGGTGGCCATCGCGTCCTGGCTGCGGAAGTCGGGGATCCCGCTGTAGGACACGCCCTTCTGGGCGACCCGGTCGATTCCGTAGTCGTTGGCCCGCGTGTAGTGGCGCGGCATGTCCCCGGTCGGGCCGCCGCCGGCCGTCGACAGCATCTCGAACGGGTACTTCTCGTAGGTGAAGAAGGGCGGCCCGCCCAGCCCGCGCGGGTTCTGCGGCGGCTGGGTGGTGAGGTTGTACCGGTAGGTGGTCACGTCATCCACCGGGACCACGAAGATCAGACGCGTGCTGAACGGGATCTGCGCGATGATCGTGGCGCTGGGGAAGGTCCAGGCCGAGATCCTCGCGTGCCGGTGCCCGTTGGGCGTGGTCCGGATGCCGGCGTAGCGGAATCCGTGCCAGGTGTCGTCCATCTCGATTTCCGAGCGCGGGTCGTGCCGCCAGAACCGCATCGACATGTACCCCGACGGGTACCCGGGCTTGTCGCTGCCGTCGTCGGGGATGTCGTCGATCGCGTCGAACTGGTGCAGGTTGGAGATGTGGGCCGTGTCCACGTCGCCGTCCATGGACTGCACCCAGTTGCATCCGACCGTTTCCCGGACTACCGAGACCAGGTCGCCGGGGAGCGACTCGGTGCCGAAGTCCCGGAACGGGGTCATCGTGTCCGCCGGCCCGAGGTAGGCCCACACGATCCCGCCGGACTCATGGACCGGATAGGAGACGATCCGGATCTTCTCGCAGAACGGCCGGAGTTCGCTGCGCTGGTCGACGCACTGGCCGGTCACGTCGAATTTCCAGCCGTGATACGTGCAGCGCAGGCCCGACTCCTCGTTCCGGCCGTAGTACAGCGAAGCCCCCCGGTGCGGGCACTCCTCGCTGACCAGGCCCAGCCGCCCGGACGTGTCGCGGAAGGCGACCAGGTCCTCGCCGAGCAGCCGGACCCGGGCCGGCGGCCCGTCGGGCTCGGCGACCTCGCTGGACAGGCAGGCGGGCAGCCAGTAGCGGCGCAGCACGTTCCCCATCGGGGTGCCGGGGCCGACACGGGTCAGGGTCTCGTTGTCTTCGGCCGAAAGCACGGGCGGCCCTCCCTCGGGATACGGCTCTCCTGTCACCGTGTCCCGCCGCGCGGGGGAAGTCAACCGCGGTGGCGGGAGAACGAGGCGCCGGCCGGACTTAATTGCAACACGTGTTTCTTTTGATTGTGCCGTGATCAATGGTGCCGTTCATCACGGGAAGCCCGCCGGTCGCTCGCGGAATGAGGCCGTTCACGCCATTCTGCTTGAGCGCTGCCGGCGATGATCTCAAGATTCGCATTGGATCGATAGCCGGTAACGCGCAATCCAGAGAATGGAATAATTAATGCTCGGACTGCTCACGCTCGGGTTCGTTCTGAGTCTCGACAACTTCCGCAGTTCGCTCGTGCTCGGGGGGCTCAAGCCGAGCTTCCTGCAGTCGGTGAAGACATCCGCCATCTTCGGCGTCTGGGACGGCCTCGCGCCCCTGGTCGGGATGCTGATCGGCCACTTCCTGAGCGACAAGCTCGACGGGGTGGCCGACACGATCGCGATGATCGGCCTGGGCGTCTACGGCCTGTTCCTCATCATCCGGGCGGCGGTCTCGCCGGACCGGGCCGACCCGGACCTGAAGTGGGCGCGGTTCGGGCTGCCGATCCCCCTGAGCATAGACAACGTGGCCGGCGGTGCCGCGCTCGCCCTGGCCGGCTACACCCCCTGGCTGGCGCCCGTCCTGTTCGGGGGGATGACCTTCGTGATGTCGGTCGCCGGGCACCAGATGGGCCGCACGGTAGCCCACTTCATCAACTTCATTCCTAAGATCAATACCGACCTGCTGACCGGGATATGTTTCGCCGTAATGGCGGCTTTGATGGCGTTCGGGATCACCCTGCCGCTCTCGTACGGCTGATATCATGCGACCGAACCGGATTCCGGCCCGCGATTTGTCATAGGTGTTTCAGGGAAATGAGTACCGCCCCGGGCTGGCTGCTGTTCCTGGCCCAGCTTCCGCGCGCGCCGTCCAGCGCGCGGGTCGCGCTCTGGCGCAAGCTGCGCGCCTCCGGCGCGGCCGGGATCATGAACGGTGCCTGGGTCCTGCCGGACACCGAGGCGCACGCGCGGCTGCTGGAGCAACTGCGGGAGACGGTCACCGCCAAGGGGGGCAAGGGAGCCGTGCTCGCCGTGCCCGAGCCCGGTCCCGGGACGGAAGAGCTGATCATGGAGTGCATCCGGGCCGACCGGGACCGGGAGTATGACGAGCTGGAAGAACGCTGCGGCGCCTTCCTGGCCGAGCTCGCGAAGGAGTCCCGGGCCGGGAAGTTCATCTTCGCCGAGCTGGAGGAGAACGAGCAGGAACTGGCGAAACTGGCCCGCTGGCTGGCTAAGATCGTCGCCCGTGACTTCTTCCCGGGCGAGCGCCGCGCCCGGGCGGAGGAGATGCTCGGCCAGTGCCGGGACGCCCTGCGGGCCTTCTCCGGCAAGGTCTACGAGGCCGAGGACCCGGAGTGAGCGCCTAACATCCCGAGGGCCTGGCGCAGCTGGGCGGCGTGCCGCCGGGCGACGGGCACCGTCTCGTGGGTGTGGGTGTCGGTGGTGACGAACAGCGTCCCCTTGAACCCCTGCTCGATCTCCCGCACCCGCCCCAGGTTGACGAGGAACCGCCGGTGGATCCGCATGAATCCCCGGCCCTCGAGCTGCCGTTCCAGGTGGTCCAGGCCGCGGGTGGCGGCCAGCAGGCGCCCGGCGTCGCTGGTCAGCCAGACCTTGTTCTGGTCGGCCTCGGCGTAGCGGATCTCGCGCGGGTCCAGCAGCACCCACCGGTCGTCGCGCAGCGCGACGACCCGCACGGGGATCACCCGGGGCGTGCCGCCGGGCGGGGAGTCCCGCACCACCGGCGGCCCGAGGGCTGTTCCGGCGGGGCCGCCGGAGGCGGTGGTGACGCCGCCGGTGCCGCCGAAGCTGGCGGGCACGCCTCCGTCCGCGGTGCCGAACGCCAGCAGCGCCCCGATCACCCGGACCCCGCTGAGCACGGGGCGCGCGGCCACGGGCAGGGCGGAGCCGAGGAAGGGAACGAAGATCTGGGTGGCGCCGGTCCACTTCGGGTCGGTGCGGGCGCACTGGACGACCTGCCGGACCAGGCCGGGCACGGTGGGGATCTGCGGCGTCCACCGGTTCGGGGGCGAGTAGGCCGGGGTGTCGGCGGGGGTGCCGAGCAGGGCGGCCGCCTCCTCGTTGGCCAGCACCACCTTCCCGGCCGGGTCGACCGCGGCCAGGGCCGTCCCGGCGGGCAGCCGCGCGCCGGAGAACGCGGCGGCGAGCTGAGTGCCGCTGTGCTGGGCCCGCATCCGCAGTTTGGTCCGTGCCGCCTCGGCCGCCCCCCGCAGCCAGGGCAGGACGGTGTCGGGCAGGGTGATGCCGGGACAGGAGATGTTGAGGACGGCCAACGGGTCGTCGGTGACCACGTCCCGGACGGAGACCCCGGCGCAGGTCCAGGTGTGGAACCCGGAGCACCAGTGTTCGGGGCCGCGGACCAGGACCGGCGAGTGGCTCTCCAGCGCCGTGCCCATCCCGTTGGTGCCGCTGGCCCACTCCGACCATGACGACCAGGGCGCGAGGTTGCATTCGGACGCGGCGTCCAGGCACCGTCCGTCGCCCCACGCGGCCAGGATCCGGCCGTCGGCGTCGGCGACCGTCACGACCCCGTCGAGGCCGTCGACCTCCCGCGCGGCCACGGACGCGAGACCGCCGAGTTCGGCGAACATGGCGTCGTGCTCGATGGCGTGCGTGCCGGTCTCGGCGGCGGCCGGCGCCCGCTCCAGACCCGGGTTGACCTTGTATTCCTCCCGGCATCTGTACCAGGACATGAGGATCTCGGGGCGAACGCCGCGGACGCTGTCCGCGCCGGCGGCGAACCGCTCGCGAGCCTCACTAGTCCTCCTGAGACTAGTGGACACGGAAGCGGCGCCGCTCGTCATGAGTTCGGCGCCGCTGGTTGGTTCTTCTGTGCCATTCATCCCATTCCCCTTGGTCGGCGGGAGGGCGAGACTGACGATCGGCTTAGCGGATGCACCTACCACGTGACGCGCTGCCGGATGCGGTCTGTAGGCAACGGTAACCCCAAGGCGGCGGGGTTCCAAGAGCCACGGCTGACCTGTAGCTGGCAGCGGGAAGAGGTGAAGGCCAATGACGGCCAACGTAGAGCAAGTACTCGCCGGACTCGACAAGCAGAACAGCGCGGCCCTCGGGAAGCTGATCGGCCGCGGGAACGTCGCCCAGGCCGAAGAAGGCCCGGACGGCACGATGCGGGCGACGATCCGCATCAACCTCGACGAGATCGCCTGGGACCCGGCGGTGCTGGTCCTGCCGCACGGCGGGAAGGTGGAGATCGACGTCGTCAACGACGACCTCAACACCCACTGCGCGGTCCTGCCCAGCAACGGCGACAGCCAGTTCATCTGGCTGACCTGCAACTCCAAGGGCAAGGCGGTTCTCGAGCTCGACGGCCCGGGCTACTACTGGTACGGCTCGGCGACCGGCAACGACGAGGGCCGCGGCCTGACCGGCGTGATCATGGTTCTCGGCGACGTGCCCGCGGAGGCCCGCCTGGACCGTCCCACGCAGCCCCGTCCGTAACCGGCCCCCGATCGATCAACGATGACCGAGTAGGAGATCACGACCATGACGGATTATGTCGACGCCGGGACGGCCATGGACCTGTCCGGGCTGTCCCAGGTCCCGGGTTCCGCGCCCCAGGTGGCGAATAGCGTCAACTACGAGCGCATCCTCAACGCCGGCAGCGAGCCGCAGAACTGGCTGACCTACTACGGCGGCTACAACGGGCACCGCTACAGCCAGCTCGACCAGATCAACACCGAGAACGTCAAGAACCTCACCCCGGCCTGGGTGTTCCAGTTCGGGTCCTCCGGCCTGCACGCCGGCGCGTCCACGTACGCCTTCGAGACGACCCCGATCGTGGTCGACGGCGTCATGTACGTCACCGGCTGGGACGGCTGGGTCTGGGCGATGGACGCCGTGACCGGCCAGCTGCACTGGCAGTACAAGCACGCCATCCCGTTCGACACGTCGCTGTGCTGCGGCAACGTCAACCGCGGCTGCGCGGTCGGCCACGGCAAGGTCTTCGTCGTCACGCTCAACGCCCACGTCCTGGCGCTGGACGCCGAGACCGGCAAGGTCGTGTGGGACAAGACCTGGGGCGATGTCCGGGCCGGGGAATCCGGCACGGTGGCGCCGCTGCTGGTCAAGAACCTGGTGATCGTCGGCAGTTCCGGCGGCGAGTTCGGCAACCGGGGTCACCTGGACGCCTTCAACGCCGAGACCGGCGAGCACGTGTGGCGCTGCTACACGGTGCCGAAGCCGGGTGAGCCCGAGTCCGACACCTGGCCCGCGGACAGCGACGCCTGGCAGCGGGGCGGCGGCAACACCTGGGTCACCGGGACGTTCGACCCGGAGACGAACCTGCTGTACTGGGGCACCGGCAACCCGGCGCCCGACTTCGACGGCGAGGTCCGCGAGGGAGACAACCGGTGGACCGACAGCGTCATCGCGGTCGACGTCGACACCGGCCGGATCCACTGGGGCTACCAGTGCACCCCGCACGACCTGTGGGACTACGACTCGAACATGGAGTGCATCCTGTTCGAGGAGGACGGCCGCAAGCTGCTGGGCCACTTCGACAAGAACGGCTACTTCTTCGTCCTCGACCGCGTCAACGGCGCACTGGTCCGCGTGACCCCGTTCGCCGAGCGGATCGACTGGGGCGAGATCACCGCCGACGGGAACGTCATCCCGAAGATCTACCCGGACAAGGAGGGGGAGAACGTCCACTTCTGGCCCGGCCCGGCCGGGGCGAAGGAGTGGACGCACGCCTCCTACAGCCCGCGGACGGAGCTGTTCTACGTCCCGGTCCAGGACGTGGGCTCCACCGTCGCCCGGGTCCGCCGCCAGTTCAAGGAGTCGATCCCCTACTGGGGCGCGAGCGTGACCGTGGACTCCGACGACATGAACGGCTTCCTGAAGGCCATCGACGCCCACACCGGCGAGGAGAAGTGGCGCTGGCACAACCCGACGCCGCTGTGCTCCTCCACGCTCGTGACCGGGGGCGACGTGGTCTTCACCGGCACGCCGACGGGCGAGTTCCACGCGTTCGACGCCCGCAACGGCGTTCACCTGTGGCAGTTCCAGACCGGCAGCGGCCACCACTCCAGCCCGATCAGCTACTCCGTGGACGGGCGGCAGTACATCGCCGCCCCGGTCGGCTGGGGCGGCTGGGTCGAGGGCTTCGCCCCCGGCATGCTGGGCGGCCCGCACGGCGACGCGCTGTTCGTCTTCGCCCTGCCCGAGTAATCACGACACCAACAGAAAGGAACCGCATCTGATGCCTACCGAGTCCGAGACCGCCCGCCCGGCCTGGGAGACCCCTGACTGCGAGCAGATCAGCGTCTCCGCCGAGGTCACCGCCTACATGGGCCGGAGCTAGCGAAGGGAGCGGGCCGGGATATGAGGATCCGGGTTCTCGGATCGGCCGCGGGTGGCGGTTACCCGCAGTGGAACTGTGACTGCCCGTGCTGCCAGGCCGTCCGGGACGGGTCCCGCCCGGCCCGCGCCCGCACCCAGTCGTCGGTCGCCGTCAGTGCTGACGGCGACCGATGGGTGCTGGTCAACGCCTCACCCGACATCCATCGCCAGATCGAGGCCTTCCCCGCGCTGCGCCCTCGCGCCCGGGAGGTTCCGATCACGTCGGTCCTGCTCACCGACGGCGAGCTCGACCACACCCTCGGCCTGGCCCTGCTGAGGGAGGCCCGCGGGGTCCGGGTCGCCGGCACGCCGGCCACCAAGGATTTCCTGCGAAACGGATCGACCCTCCTGTCCACGCTCGAGGCCTACTGCCCCGTGGAGTGGACGGACGTGATTCCCGGCTCGGGCGTGCCCTTGGGGGAGGGCCCCGGGGGCGACAGGCTCATCGCCCGGGCCTTCGACGCGCCGACCCGCAAGAAACCCCGCTTCCCCGGGGTCGGCGAGGGCAAGGGCCGGGTCGTCGGCTACCGGATCACCGACAGCGAGAGCGGGTCCAGCGCGGCTGTCCTGCCCGGCGTCCAGGACCTGACGCCGGACGTCCTCGACGAGCTGCGCGGCTGCGACGCGGTGCTCATCGACGGCACCTGCTGGACCGACGACGAGATGATCACCCTCGGCCTGGCGGGGAAGACGTCGCGGGACATGGGGCACGTCCCGGTGAGCGGCCCCGGCGGCAGCCTGGAGGCACTGGCGGCCCTGGACGCGGGCCGCAAGGTCTACACGCACCTGAACAATTCGAACCCGCTGCTGCTGGAGGACTCGCCCCAGCGCAAGGAAGCCGAGAGCCACGGTATGGAAATCGCTTACGACGGGCTGGAGATCGCGATCCCATGACGGTGATAACAGCAACAAGCCAGACGAGCGAGCTGATCGAGCGGCTGCGCGCCAAGGGCGGCGGCTACCACGACCGGCATCCGTTTCACGAGCGGATGAACGTCGGCCTGCTGACCCCGGCCCAGCTGCGCGGCTGGGCGGCGAACCGGTTCTACTACCAGGTCAACCTGCCCCGCAAGGACGCCAGCGTCCTGGCCAACTGTCCCGTCCCCCAGGTCCGGGTGCGCTGGGCGCAGCGGATCCTCGACCATGACGGCAGGCCGGGCGCTCCGGGCGGCATCGAGGCGTGGACGCGCCTGGGCGAGGCGATGGGCCTGACCGCCGAAGAGATCGCCGACACCCGGCACGTCGTGCCCGGCGTCCGGTTCGCGGTCGACGCCTACGTGAATTTCTGCCGGAACCGGCCGTGGACCGAGGCCGTCGCCTCGTCGCTGACCGAGCTGTTCGCCCCGGACCTGATGGGAAAGCGGCTGGCCGCGTTCGAGCGGCACTACCCGTGGATCGAGGCGGCGGGCCTGGAGTACTTCCGGAACCGGCTGACCCAGGCTCCCCGGGACTCCGAGCACGCCCTGGAAGTGGTAACCGAGTACTGCCTGAGCCCGGAGCAGCAGGACGCGGCGGTCGCGGCGTTGTCGTTCAAGTGCGACGTGCTGTGGTCCATGATGGACGCCATCGACCACGCCTACCCCGATGAGCCGTGTCTTCCGAAATGAAGGGGCCGAGGCTCGCGCCGCACGTGAGGCTGGCCTACGACAAGTCCCGGGGAAGACAGGTGCTGCTGGCCCCGGAGTCGGTGACCACGCTGAACGACACCGGGGCCGCGATCGCACGGCTGTGCGACGGCGACCATCCGGTCGAGGCGATCGTCGCCGAACTCCGGGAGCGGTACTCCGGCGTGCGGGCCGAAGACGTGGAGAGCTTCCTCGGGAAGCTGTCGGACCTGCGCTGCCTGAAGAAGGGGGGCTCATGAACGGGCCGCTGGGGCTGCTGGCCGAGCTGACCTACGGGTGCCCGCTGCACTGCCCCTACTGCTCCAACCCCCGGGATCTGGGAGATCCGCGCGACGAGCTGGGTACCGGCGAGTGGGAGCGGGTCCTGTCCGAGGCCGCGGACCTGGGAACGCTGCAGGTGCACCTGTCCGGCGGGGAGCCCCTGCTGCGGCGCGACGTCACGTCGATCGTCCGGTCCGCGAGCGAGCTGGGCCTGTACACGAACCTGATCACCAGCGCCCTCGGGCTGTCGGAGCGGCGTGCGGAAGAACTGCGCGACGCGGGCCTGGATCATGTGCAGATCAGCGTCCAGGCCGACGAGGCCGGCCGGGCCGACGAGATCGCCGGGCTGCGGTCCTTCGACCGGAAAACGCGGGCCGCTCGCCTGGTCAAGAAGCTGGGCTGGCCGCTCACCCTGAACGTGGTCCTGCACCGGCGGAACCTGGACCGCATCGGCGGCATCATCGAACTGGCGCGGGCCCTCGAGGCGGACCGGGTCGAACTGGCCAACACCCAGTACTACGGATGGGGCCTGCTGAACCGGGACGCGCTGCTGCCGTCGCGGGAGCAGGTGGCCCGGGCCGAGACGGTGGTGCGGGACGCGGCGACACGGCTGCGCGAGGAGATGGAGATCATCTGGGTGCTGCCGGACTATCACGAGGAGTACCCCAAGCCCTGCATGGGCGGCTGGGGCGCCCGCCAGCTCACCGTCACCCCGTACGGGCGGGTCCTGCCCTGCCCGACCGCCCACGAGCTGCCGCTGCCGGCCGAGAGCGTACGGGAGAGTTCGCTGCGGCGGATCTGGGAGGAGTCGGAGCTGTTCAACGCCTACCGGGGAACGGACTGGATGCCGGACCCCTGCCGGTCCTGCGCCCGGAAGGAGACGGACTTCGGCGGGTGCCGCTGCCAGGCCTTCGCCCTGACCGGCGACGCTGCCCGCACCGACCCGGTCTGCCGGCTCTCCGGGGACCACCACATCATCACGTCGGCGATTGCCGCGAGTGATGATAATTCACCTCTTGCGCAGTTGGTGCCCAGGAGTTCCAATCTAAATCATGATCATTAGACGCCCCAGATGGGGCAGGCGGGTCGCGGGCGCGTGCGCCGCGATCGCGATCGCGATCTTCGCCGCGGCGTGCGGCGGCCCGGCGGAGTCGGGGAGCGGCACCAGCAAAGGCCCGGGCGGAGTCACGAACCTGACGCTCGGGTACGTCCCCTACACCGACGACGCCGCGCTGTTCTACGCCCAGGACGGCGGAATCTTCCGTTCCCACGGGCTGAACGTCAAGTTCGTGCCGCAGGCCAGCCCCGTGGCGGTCGAGGCGAGCATGGCCAGCGGCACCGAGCAGTTCGGTTTCGTCACCACGCCGGTGCTGGTCAACCTCAACTCCAAGGGCGCGCCCGCCAAGTGCGTGAGCAGCGTCGACGGCAACCAGCCGGCCACCGCCGCGGGCGACCATACCGTCCTGGTGGCGGCCAAGGGATCCGGGATCAAGTCGATCGCGGACCTGAAGGGCAAGAACGTCGCCGAGGTCCAGCTCACCTCGCTGAACTCCCTGGCCGTGCAGGTGCTGGCCAAGCGGGCGGGGATCGACCCGGCGTCCATCCACCAGATCGCGATGCCGTTCCCGCAGATGCCCGCGGCCCTGTCGCAGGGCCGGGTTCAGGCCGCCGTCATCGTCGCGCCGTTCGCGGACGCGGCGCTCGCCGACGGCGCCACCGTGCTGACCCACCCGAACGCCGACCTGTTCCCGAACGGGACCGTGACCTGCCTGGACGCCATGGGGCCGTACCTCAAGGCGAACCCGAAGGTGGCGTCGGACTTCCGTGCCGCGATGAACGCCGCCATCGCGTACTGCCACGGCCATCAGTCCGCGTGCAAGGCGACCCTGGCGTCGCACCTGAGCCTGCCGCCCGCGAAGGCGGCCAAGGCGGCCCTGTCGACGAACTGGAACCCGGCCCTCAACCCGGCGAGCATCACGCTGATCGAGGGCTACATGAAGCAGTACGGCGAGATCACGTCGGAACCGGCCGCCGCCAGCATGATCTGGAAACCGTAGATGCGGCTCCGGGCCGCGCTCGTCCGGTACGGCTCGCGCCTGCTGGTGCTCGTCGCGGCGCTCGGCCTCTGGCAGGGGCTGAGCGCCGCCGGGATCATCTCCGGCGATGAGTTCCCGTCGATGACCGCCACGGCGCGGGCACTCGGTGACCAGGCCGGGTCGGCGGCCCTGTGGACCGCGGTCGGCCAGACTCTCGCCGGGTGGGGAGCCGGGCTGCTCATCGGCGGCGCCGCCGCCGTGGCGCTGGGCACCCTGATCGGGCTCAACCGGTTCGCCTACCGCAGCTCGATCGGCGTGATCGAGTTCTTCAAGACCATTCCGGTTGTCGCGATCCTGCCGATCGCCCTGGTGCTGTGGGGCGTGACGCTGAACATGAAGATCGCGCTGGTGACGTTCGCGGTGTTCTGGCCGCTGGTCATCCAGGTCTGCTACGGGGTCCGTTCCCTCGACCCGGTGGCCCGGGACACCGCCGCGGCGCTCGGCGTCACCGGGCCGCGGAAGTTCGCCGTGGTGACCCTGCCCAGCGCCGCGCCGTTCATCGCCACCGGGCTGCGCGTGTCGGTCGCGGTGGCGCTGATCGTCGACATCGTCGCCGAGCTGATCGGCGGCGGCAGCGGCCTCGGCACCCGCATCCTGGTCGCGGAGAACGCGGGCCCGTCGCAGTACCCGGCGATGTACGCCTACATCGTGGTCGCGGGGATTCTCGGGGTGCTGCTCGCCGGGGTGTTCGCGGTCGCCGAGCGGCGCCTGCTGCACTGGCATTCCGCGCAGCGCGCCGATACCGTGGCCCCCGAGCCGGCGGCGGTGGTCCCCGTTGCCTCGTAGCCTGTCCCTGACCGGGCGGATCCTGACCCGGCTATGGCTCCCCGTTGTCCTCGCCGCGGCCTGGTGGGTCTCGTCGGCCGGGAGCACGTCACTGTACTTCCCGCCGTTGTCCAAGATCCTCGCCGCGGTATGGACCCAGTGGGCGGCCGGCCCCGCGCGGGCGCAGCTGGCTTCCAGCCTCGAGCACCTGGTCACCGGCTACGCGCTCGCCTGCCTGCTCGGGGTCGGGTTCGGCGCGCTGCTGTGGTCGCTGCGGCACGTCCGGGACGCGACGTCCCCGTACGTGTACTTCCTGTACGTGCTGCCCGCGCCGGTGCTGGTGCCGGCGGCGATGACGCTGTTCGGGCTCGGCTTCAGCATGAAGGTAGTCCTCATCGCGTTCGCCGCGATGTGGCCGGTACTGCTGAACACGCTCGACGGGATGCGGGGCGTGGACCCGGTCGCGCTGGACACCGCCCGGGCGCTCGGCGTGCCGCCCGCGCGGCGCGTCCTGTCGGTCGTGCTGCGGGCCGCGTCGCCGCAGATCGCGGCCGGGCTGCGCAACAGCCTCCAGGTCGCGATCATCCTGATGGTGGTCAGCGAGTGGGTCGCCTCCACCGACGGCATCGGCTACTACATCGTGAACTCCCAGGAATCGTTCGACTACACGGGCATGTGGTCCGGGATTATCGTGCTGGCGATCATCGGGACGGTGGCCAACCTGGCGTTCGTCGCGGCCGAGAACCGTATCCTGCACTGGCATTACGGCGCGCGCGCCGTGGAGGGAGCTCGATGACGCCGGTCGTGGAACTGAGCAAGGTCCGCAAGGTCTACCCCGGCCCCGGCGCGTCCGGCGGCCACGTCGCGCTCGAGGACGTCACCTTCGAGGTGGCGCGCGGGGAGTTCGTGTGCGTGGTCGGGCCCAGCGGCGCGGGCAAGTCCACGCTGCTGCGCTGCCTGACCGGGCTGGCGGCGCCCACGTCCGGTGAGGCCCGGTTCGGGGGCGAGGCGCTGCGGTCGGTGCCCGCGGCGGTCGGCGTGGTATTCCAGGACTACGGACGGTCCCTGTACCCGTGGCTGACCGTGTCCCGCAACATCGAGCTGCCGCTGAAGGTGCGGGGCGTGCCGCGCGCGGAACGGTCCGGGCGGACCGCCGACGTGCTCGCCTCGGTCGGCCTGGCCGACGCCGGCCGCAAGTACCCGTGGCAGTTGTCGGGCGGCATGCAGCAGCGGGTCGCTATCGCCCGGGCCCTCGTCTACCGGCCGGACCTGCTGGTGATGGACGAGCCGTTCGCCTCGGTGGACGCGCAGACCAGGTTCGGCCTGGAAGACCTGGTCCTGCGCGTCCGGGCCGAGTTCGGGGTGACAGTGGTGTTCGTGACCCACGACATCGACGAGGCGGTCTACCTCGCCGACCGGGTCGTCGTGCTGTCCCGGCCACCCGGCACGGTCAGCGAGGTCGTGGACATCTCCCTGCCCGGGCCGAGGGACCAGATCGCGACCAAGCGCATGGAGGAGTTCGCCCGCCACCGGGAGCACCTGCTCGGCCTGGTGATGACCCGCTGAGGATCACTCCCCGGACCGGGACGCGGTGAGGATCTCCCCGGGGGTCATGGTCTCCGGGGCCCGGCCCTGGCGGGCCGCCTGGTTGGCCAGGCGCTGGAGGGTGGCGTTGACCGGGGTCGGGACGCTGTAGGTCCGGCCGAGCAGGGCGATCTCGCCGTTGAGGTAGTCGGCCTCGATCCGGCCGGTGCCGCGGACCAGGCTCTGCCACGACGAACCGCCGCCGCGCCCGGCCCCCTCGACCGCCCCGATCCGCACCTGGTCGCCGCGAGCGGCCTTGATCTCGTCCGCGGACGCGAACGGGATCCCCGCCGCGCCGAACACGTCCAGGGCCTCCACCCGGGCCCGCTCCCGCAGTTCGGCGGCGTCCGCGTCGGTGCGGGCCCGCCGGCCGCACAGGGCCTCGGTCGCGTTGTCGAGGTTGGCCAGCAGCTTGCCGTATTTCCACCGCATCACGTCCGGGCTCACCGGGGCCAGGAAACGGGCCGCGGAGAGAGCAGCGGAGATCCGTTCGGTGAAATCGTCTTTGCCCTGGGGGTAGCGGCCGACCGGGAGCAGGCCGGCCATCGGGACGCCCTGGGCCTCCACCCGCCCCGGCTCCAGGTGGGTGGCCGGAAGCCAGACGCACATGCCGTACACGCGGCGGAACCGGCGCAGGGCGACGGACTCGTTGGCCACGCCGTTCTGCGCGCAGATCACCGGGAGCGATTCTCCGGCCACCGTGCCGCCCTCGACCGGCTGCCAGGCCCACTCCTCCAGGACCCCGGCGGTGTCCTGGCTCTTGACCGACAGGACCAGCACGTCGTCGGCCCGCAGGCGGACCTCGTCGGGGCCGCCGGCCGCGGGGACGGGCAGGACTTCCGTTCCCTCCGGAGTGGCGAACGTGAGCCCGGGGTCGCGCAGGGCCCGCAGATGATCCCCGCGGGCGACCAGCACCACGTCATGACCGCTGGAGTGGAGGCAGGCGCCAATCGTTCCCCCGACGGCGCCCGCCCCGATAATGATGTACCGCACTGAGCCTTTGTATCAGTGCGCGAAGGACTCGCGCTGTGCCTGGATCTCCGGCGGCAGGTCGGTCTTGGGCTTGAGGTGCTTCAGGGCCTCGACCTGGGTCCGGATGTCGTCCAGGAGCAGGCCCGCGAGGTCCATGCTGAACCCGTTGCGGACCACGATGCGCAGGACCGCCATGTCCTCGAGGTTCTCCGGGAACGTGTAGGCGGGCACCTGCCAGCCGCGCATCCGCAGCCGGTCCGACAGGTCGTAGACGGTGAAGTCCTTGAAGTCGTCCTTCGTCTTGAAGGCGAAGACCGGGAGGTCCCTGCCCTCCGACAGCAGCTCGAACGGCTCCATCTTCTCGATCTCCCCGGACAGGTACACCGCGATGTCCTGGG
>WRBL01000071.1 GCA_009784565.1 Streptosporangiales bacterium
CGCCGGCCGCGCGGTCGCTGCGGATCGGGACGTGGCAGGACGAGACCCGCACGGCGACCGTCGGGCCGGGAGCGCGGTCCTACCTGGAGGTCCACCAGACGGCCAGCACCGGCTGGACGGCGACCCTGAACGGGATGCCGCTGACCCCGGTCACCCTGGACGGCTGGCAGCAGGCCTTCGTGGTCCCCAAGGGCGCCGGCGGCACCGTGACCATGAGCTTCACCCCCGTCAGCGGGTACCGCGACGTGCTCATCGGGTCCGTCGCCGCGGCCGCCGTGGTGCTCGCGGCCGCCTGCTGGCGCCGCCGCTACGGGCTCTCCCGCCCGGGCAGCGGCTGGGACCCCGAGCCCGGGACGGCCGGGCACGTGGCCGCGATCGCGGCCGCCACGGCACTGGTGGCGCTGGTCGGCGGGCCGGTCGCGGTCGCCGTTCCGCTGGCGGCGGCCCTGGGATGGTGGCGGCGGGACTGGGTGCCGCCGGCGGCGTTCGCCGCCATGGCCGCCTCCGGGATCGCCGTGCTCACCGGACTCGGGCACGGGCCATCGCCCGGCGACGGGCCCTTCGGCTGGCCGGCCCAGGCCGCCGCGCTCATCGCCCTGGCCGCCGCGCTGACCCCGGCCGCCCCGGACACGGTCATGCGGGCCCTGGACGCGAGGAGGCGACGACCGTGAGTTTCCCGGGTCTCGCGCCGTCGGGCTGGCCGCTAAGCCCGATCGAGGAACTCGACTGGTACCTGGAGAACCCCGGCGAGCCCAGCCTCGTCCACCTGGAGACCCACATCCGGGGCGGGCTGGACCGGGGAGCGCTGGAACGGGCCCTGGCCGCCGCGCTCGCCGCGGACCCGGCCTCCCGGCGCCGGCTGGCGGCCCGGTCCGCGTGGCGCCGGCATCCGCGGTGGGACGTGACGCCCGGCGCGATTCCCCCGGTCCGGATGGTCACCTGGGCCGACACCGGCGAACTGGACGCCCTGCGGGAATCGCTGACGACCGTCCCGATCCCGCTGCGTTCCGGCGTGGCCCGGCTCACCCTGGCCGTCGGACCGGGCCGCGACGTGCTGTTCCTGCAGGTTCACCACGCCGCGTTCGACGGGGTCTCCGCCCTCACCCTGCTGTCCGCCATCGCCGACGCCTACCGGCGCTTCGCGTCCTCGCCCCCGCCGGCCCCGATGCCCATGGCGCCGCTGCCGCCGCTGCCGCCCAGCGCCGACGGCGACGGCCGGGCGATAGCACCCGGGCGGACGCCGCGCTTTCCCGGGGCGGTGGCCCGGGTGGCGGGAAGCCAGAGCGGGCCCGCCCGGCCCGGCTACGGGTTCGCGCAGTGGACGGCGCCCGTTCCCCGGCCCGCGCACTCCGGCGACTGCGCGGACCGGCCGCGGCCGACCGTGAACGACCTGCTCATCACGGCGCTCATCCTGGCCGTTCACCGGTGGAACGGACAGCGGCCGGGCGGGAAGATCAGCGTCTGCGTCCCGGTCAACACCCGGGACGCCGCCCGCCGGTGGAGCGGCCCGGGAAACCAGTCGCGCCTGATCCGCGTCTCCGCCGGGCCGGGCGGCCGCGATCGTCCCGCGGACCTGCTGGCTTCCGTGTCGGACCAGACCAGGAAGGCCCGCGAGCATCCCAGCCCGGGGCTGGACGGGACGTCCCGCCGGCTGGCCGCCGGCTGGGCTCCGGCCGGGCTGAAACGGACGGCGGTCCGGCTAGCCCGGCGGCTCGCCTCGCCCCTGGCCACCGACACGGCGCTGGTCAGCAACCTCGGAGTGCTCCCGTCCCCGCCGGACTTCACCGGCGACGAGGCGCCGGTCTGGTTCTGCGGTCCGGCCCCGATGCCCCGCGGGATCGGCCTCGGCGTCCTGACCGCGGGCGGGCGCATGCGCCTCACCCTCATCTACTCCCGCGCGCTGTTCGACGGCCCGGCCGCCGCGGACTTCGCCGCCCTCTTCCGCCTGGCCCTCGCCGACCTGGCCCCCGAACGCCCGCGCCTCCCGGAACAGCCGGAACAGCCGGAGCGCCCGCCGCGGCCCCGGCCGCCGGCCCGCCCGGCCTGCCGGGACGACCGAGAAAGGGAGGCCTCATGACCGGAATCGGTCTCGCGGTGGCCGCCACGGTGATCTACAACCTCGGCTTCATCTGCGAGAAACGGGCCCTGGACCGGCTGCCCCGCATCGAGGCCCACCGCGTCTGGCGCCTGCTGCGGACCCTGTTCACCGCCCCGGCCTGGCTAGCCGGGTTCGCGATGATCTGCTGCGGCCTGGCACTGCAAGTCGTGGTCCTGTCCCTGGAACCGCTGACCGTCGCCCAGCCGCTGCAGGCCTGCGGCGTGGTGGTGACCCTCGCCTTCGCCGCCCTGGTCCTGCGGGAACGCCTGGGCCGGACCGAGCTGGCCTGCGTCGGCGTCATCGCGGTCGCGGTCGCGCTCCTGGCCCTCTCGGCCCGCCACGACCCCGGGGCTGGCACCCGCGCCGACCCGGCCGCCGTCGCCGCGGCGGCCCTCCCGGTCGCGGTGATCATCGCCGGCGGCTACGGCTGGATGAACCGCCGGGGAGACGGCACCTCCCGTGACGGCGCCGTGGGGTTCGGCTTCTGCGCCGGCCTGACCTACGGGTACGCGGGCCTGGTCCTGAAAGCGCTGTCCGCCGCCGTGTTCGCCGGGCCGGCCCGGCAGACCCTGGCGGGCCTCGCGGCCGCCGCGCTCACCTGTCCCTACCTGTACGTGATGCTCGGCGTCACCGCCGTCGGCATGTGCCTGTTCCAGGTGGCCCTGCAGCGGGGCCGCGCGGCCATCGTGATGCCAGTGTCCCTGATCACGAGCACCGCCTACCTGGTGCTCGTCGGCTCGTGGCTGTTCGGCGAACGGCTTCCGGCCAGCCCGGTTTCCCTGACGATGCGCCTGGCCGGCGGCCTCGCGGCCGTCGCCGTCCCCGTGATCCTGGCCGTGGCGTCCGGGCACCGTCCCCGGGCCGCCGGGCACCGCCCGGCGGAACCCGCGCCGGTGAAGGCCCCGAAGGAAAGAGCGATATGAGCCTTGACCCCCTCCTGCTGGACCTGCTCGCCTGCCCGGTAGACAAGCGGGCGCTGCTGTACCTGCCCGCCGACGGCATCCTGTACAACCCGCGACTGCGCCGCGGCTACCGGGTCGACCGCGGCATCCCCGTCCTGCTGCCCGACCAGGGGGAGGCGGTGACCAGCGAACGCCACGCCGAACTGCTGGCCCGCGCCCGCGTCGCCGGGCAGGCGGCCGCGACCCTCCGCGTCCCGGTGGGGGACCTGCTCGCCAGCGAGGATCCCCCGGAGGCCACGGCGTGGCCCGCCTGAACCTGCGCGGCACCGCGGCCCGCGTCCGGTCCGCGGGCCGGCTCCGCCGCGTCCTGGCGTGCCTCGGAGGGTTCGGCATCGCGCTCGGCCTGCTGCTGCGCTTCTACGCCGCCCCGGCGCTGATCGTCGCCCCGGCCGGGTACTACGGCCAGCAGTCGCTGTCGGCCTCCCGCGCGACGTACTTCGACCAGAAGACGTTCACGACGCGGAAGAATGCCCGCCTCACCGACGTCAACACGGTACGGGGCGACGCGGCCGCCGCGACCGCGTCTACGGTGACCTGGGACTCCTACTCCTATCTGCGGGATCCCAAGCGCGACGAGACCCTCAGCACCACCTACGAGCGCGCCGTGTTCGACCGTCGTACCGGGGAGATGAAGGACTGCTGCGGCGCGGCGGTCAACGACGATCCGCGGATCCGGGAGTACGGCGTCTCCGGGCTGTTCTGGCCGATCGGCACGGGGAAGACCACGTACCTGCTGTACGACACGAACACCGAGCGTGCCTGGCCGGCGGTCTACAGCGGCACCGCGATGGTGCGGGGGATCCTCACCTACAAGTACGTCCAGCGCGTCCCGTCCACCGTGGTCCAGAAGATGCCCGGCATCCCCATGTCCCTGCTCGGGGTCCCCGGCGCCAGCTACAACGTCACCGCGAACCGGACCTTCTCCTCGGTGAACACGTTCTGGGTGGACCCGCGCACCGGCGTCCCGGTCAATATCGAGGAGGAGGTCGACTCGGCGCTGACCGACCCGGCGGGCATCGGCTCGCGGACGATGGTCCGCGGGGACTTCCGGCTGTCGTCCTCCAGCCAGGCGACCCTGGCCTCGATGGCCAACGTGACCGCCGCCGAGGTCGGGTTCCTGCGGGTCAGCGGCCCGGCGGGCGGCATCGGGCTGGGGGTCGTGGCGCTGCTCGCCGCGGTCGCCCCCTGGCCCCGGCGGCGCGCGCCCCGCTCATGACGGCCCCTCCCGGGACCAGCCCGGCGCCAGCACGTGCGGGGTCAGGTCTTCCGCGGCGAGTTCGGCGCCGCAGTGGCGGCAGATCATGGCCGGGTCCACGTCGTGGCCGCAGCTGTGCGTGAAGACGGTCGCCGGTGAGCTGACCGCCCACTTGTCGCCCCAGGCCCGCAGCGCCTGCAGGACGGTGCGCAGTTCGCGGCCGGCCTCGGTGAGCTGGTACTCGTAGCGCGGCGGGCGCTGGCTGTACTGGCGCCGCTCGATGACCCCGGCCGACTCCAGGGTCCGCAGCCGGGCGGTGAGCCGGTCGCGCGGGGCCCCGGTGTTGCGGGCGATCTGGTCGAAGCGACGGTTGCCGAACCCGATCTCCCGCACGGCCAGCAGCGACCATTTCTCCCCGACCAGGTTCAGGGCGGCGGCCACGGAGCAGGGGCGTCCCGGAAGTTCCTCGCGCATGCCTACCAGGATACGTCGGTTGCAAAATCAAACTCGCTACGGCTACTTTTAGGTTGGAATTTCAAACTCGCCCTGGTCGGCCCTGCGCACCGGCCTGGCCGGGCTGTCAGCGCTGCTGCTCATCCGCGCCCGCCCGCGTCCCGCGCCGGACGCCCGGGCGCTCGGCGAACCAGGACTCGTCGACCAGGGGAACGTCGTCGCGGGAGAGCAGGTCCAGCAGGGCGGCGCTGGCCGGGACGTCAATGCCGTGGGCCGCGGCCAGGCGGACCACCGCACCGGTCAGCCCGTCGTGCTCGGTCTCGGCGCCCGCCTCCCGGTCCTGCAGCATCGAGGTCGTGGACCCGGCCTGCAGGTTCTGCAGCCAGGCGAGGCGCTCGCGGGCCGCGTCGGCGGGCAGGCGGGCGCCCTCGGCCCGGCCGACCTCCGCCGTTTCCTCCAGGACCCGCAGCGCGAACGGCACCACGTCCGGCTCGCGGAGTACCTCGATGCGCCGCCCGGTCAGCGCCGTGATCGGGTTCGCCGCCGCGTTGGTGAGCAGCTTCACCCACGCCGCCGTGGCGAAGTCCGGGTCGGTGACCGCCCGGATGCCGGCGTCGCGGGCCGTCCTGGCGGCCTCGGCGCCGGTCTCGTCGTCGGGGAAGACCAGGTCCCGCTCGGTCGGCCGGACGCGGACCCGGCCCGGCTCGAGCCGTTCCGCGTTGTAGTAGACCAGCGCGGGCGCCACCGGGGCCGGGGTGATCCGCCGGAGCCGGTCACGGTGGTCCACGCCGTTCTGGGCGGCGATGATCCGGGTGCCGTTGCCGACGAGAGCGTCCAGCCACGGCCGTGCCCCCTCGGTCTGGTGGAGCTTCGTTGCGAGGATGATCCAGTCCGCCCGCGACGCGACCTGGCCGGGGCCGGTCAGCCAGCGGACCGGGAGCCGGCGCTCGTCGGCGCCGTCATCGACGCGGATCGCGTCGTCCTCCGGGACACGCCGCCCGCAGGCCAGGACCTGGTGTCCCGCCGCCGCGAACGCCGCCCCGATCGTCATCCCCACGGCGCCCGCCCCGACGACCGCCACCGTCATGCTGTTCACGTCAGGCACTGTAGTTCCTAGGTGCGGATTTCCTTTGCTCAAGACCAGCGGATGCTCGGTCAGAGTTCGCTGACCACGATGTCCAGGGCCGTGGGGGCGTCCGGGCGCTTGGCGGGCGGGCCCGGCTCGACGGTGTAGCCGAGGTCGCGGACGGCGTCGGCGAACTCGTCCGGCTTGCCGGGGCGCTGCCCCGACTCCAGGAGGGCGCGGGCCAGCCGTCCCTTGGTCGCCTTGTTGAAGTGCGAGACCACCGACCGCTTGACGGTGCCGCCGGCCTCCCGTTCGTGCAGCACCCGGACGGTGACCGCGTTGGAGCCGGGTGCCCACAGGCCCGCGTAGGCGCCCGACCGCAGGTCCACGATGAGAGTCCCGTCGGCGTGGGCGGCCAGGGGCTCGCGCAGGGCCTTCTTCCAGGCCGCCGACACCGACCCGGTCCCGGGCAGCTTCACCCCGGCCGAGCAGCGGTAGTGGGGGATCCGGTCGCTCGGGCGCAGCACGCCCCACAGGCCGGAGAAGATCAGGACGTCGTCCGTGCCGACCTCATGCCGCCGCAGCGACGGCAGGTCGAGGGCGTCGTAGAGGACGCCGGTGTACACGTCGCCCGCCGGGCCGGCGGGCGCCGCGCGCAGCCCGGCGTTGTGCGTGAGCTCATCCTTCTGGCGCTCGCTGACGCCCAGCGCGGCCAGGGCCTCGGGTTCCGGGCCCGCGCACAGCCGGGTCAGGGCGTCGATGAGGCTGGACCGGGTCGGCGCGAGCCCGGGCAGGGCGAGGGCGTCGAGGTCGGCCGGGGCCGGTCCCGGGGGAAAGGCCTTCGTCTCCGAGGGCGGGAGGAAGATGAGCACCGGCAGAACGCTACCGCAGCGGCCAGCGACCCTGGCAGCGCCTCCGGAAATGACAGCGCCCCCGAGAGCGTTAGCTCACGAGGGCGTGCCGTGGCCAGCACGCAGGCCGCCTCTCGGCGAAAGGCTCAACATGGCTCCAGCCGAACGGTAGTCCATGAAGGCAGTGATTAGGCCCGGGGGGCACTAACGCGCTGGCACCCAATAGTAACCACAGTGCGGCCTGGTCTATTCCAGCATCGCCAACAACTTGCCGACAGAGTCCTCCAGCCGGCCGTCCGTGCCTGGCGGATCCCGTCCGTTCGTGAATTAATAACGGGATGGAACGGCAGGAAGTAACGGAGGCGGCGGCCCGGGCGGCACTCGCCGCGGTGGCCGGGCGGGCCACCGGCTCGGTGGGCCTGGCGGCCCGGCACCTGGAGAGCGGCCAGACCCTGACCTGGAACGCCGGAGACCAGTTCGGCACCGCCAGCATGATCAAGGTGGCGATCTTCGCCGCGGTGCTCCGCCGGGCCAAGGTCGGCCAGTTCAGCCTGGACGACGAGGCGACGGTACGGGCGCAGGACCAGGCGGGCGGCTCCGGGGTGCTGGCGGAACTGCGGGCCGGGCTCCGCTGCACGGTCTCGGACCTGTGCACGCTGATGATCGTCGTATCGGACAACACGGCGACGAACATGCTCATCAGCCTGTGCGGCGGCACTCGCGCGGTGAACGATGACTTCGAAGCCCTCGGCTTCGGCGGGTTCCGGCTGAACCGGCCGGTCAGCATCCCGCCGCCCCCGCTGGCCCGGGCGGCAGGAGAGCATCCCGAAGCCGTCGTCTCGCCGGCGCCCTCCGGGCCGCTGGCCACCGTGACGCTGACGGACTTCTGCGAGCTCATGGCCCGCCTCCACGCCGGGACGGTGGTCGACGCGGAGGCGTCCGGGCGAATGATCGACGTCATGCGCTACCAGCAGCATCAGGCGCTGTTCCCGCGCGCCTGGCTGGCCGTCGCCGCGCCCATGAATCCCCCGGGCCCGGACGCCCCCGCGCTGGCGCACAAGACCGGGTACGTGGGCGGCACCCGGACCGACGCCGGGCTGCTGTTCCTGCCGGACGGCGGCGGCACGGTCGCCTACGCGGCCGCCGCCGACGGACTGGCCGACCGCACGATGACCGCGCTCTCGGAAGGCGAGGAGATTATCGGGCGGCTCGGCGCTATCGTCCTGGCCCGGTGGTGGCCGGGCCCCGGCCCGGTGCCCGTCCGCGATGGCTGGCTGCCGCCGGCGTAGCGCGGGCCCGGCGGGACTCTAGAGTTTCGCCGCCTCCGGGATGATGGTCTCGGCGAAGACCTCCAGCGGCGTGACGTCCTGGACGCCGATGACCTGGGTCTGGACGTGGTTGACGCCGAGCTTGGCGAGCCCGGCCAGTTCCCCGAGCACCTCGTCGGCCTTCTCGCCGCGCGGGCCCGGGTCCAGGCGGCCGATGACCGTCTTTTTGATCGAGTCGTAGTCCCGGCCGACGTCGTCGCAGTGCTGGCGCAGCACGGACAGCTTGCGGGCGACGTCCGCGTTGCCGGGAATGTTGCAGGCGTCGGCGTACTGGGCGACCAGGCGGAGCGTCTTCTTCTCCCCGCCGCCCGCGATCAGGATCGGGGGCCGAGGCCGGGTCAGCGGCTGCGGCGAGTTCAGGGTGCGCCCGAGCTGGTAGTGGCGTCCGGCGAAGGGCTCCTCGCTGTCGCTCCACATCTGGTTCATGATCGCAAGCGCCTCTTCCAGCCGCTCGAACCGCTCGGCGGTGGGGTGCAGCGGGAGGCCGAGCCCGGTGGTCTCGGCCTCGTAGAAGCCCGCGCCGATCCCGAGCCAGGCCCGGCCGCCGGACAGCACGTCCAGGGTGGTGACGGCCTTGGCCAGCAGGCCGGGCTCGCGGTAGGTGACGGCGGTGACAAAGGCCAGCAGCGGGATCCGCTTGGTGTGCGCGGCCAGGTACCCGAGGGTGGTGTACGCCTCAAGCATCTCCTCGGACGGGTCGCCCATCCAGTCGAGCTGCCACAGGTGGTCCATCACCGACAGCATGCTGAAGCCGGCCTCGTCGGCCGCGGCGGCGGCGCGGGCCAGCGCCGGGGCGATGCTGCCCGGGGCACCGGGCCAGTTGAACTTGGCGATGTGCAGTCCGATATCCATGTCCTGCAGAATATTGGGCTATGAGCAGACGTCCTGTCGTGGGTATCGAGCCGAGCGCGCACGCCGATGAGGCGCGGGCCAGCCTCCGCTACATCAGGGCCGTGTACCGGGCGGGCGGCGTCCCGGTGGTCCTGGCCGCGCCCCTGGACGCCGGAGACGGCGCCGGCCCGGATGATCTCCTCGACGGCATTGACGCGCTGCTGTTCACCGGGGGGCCCGACTTCGACACCGGACGCCTGGGCCTGGGGCCCGTGCATCCGGCGGCGCGGCCCGGCCCGGCGGCCAAGCAGGACTTTGACGCGGCCCTGACCCGGCGGGCCCTGGAACGCGACCTGCCCGTCCTGGGCATCTGCTACGGCCTTCAGCTGCTGGGGATCGAAGCGGGCGCCGAACTCCTGCAGCACCTTCCGGACGACCGGCCCGACGCCACCGTGCGCCACAGCGCTGACCCGGCCAGCGGCCCGGGCGGGGGCGGCGGGGTCCGGCACGACCTGATCGTCGACCCGGGCAGCCTGGCGGGGAAGGCCCTCGGCGGCGCCGGGCGGCTGTCGTGCGTCTCCGCCCACCATCAGGCGATCACCGAGCCCGGTCCCGGCTGGCTGGTCTCGGCCCGGGACGACGACGGCCTGGTCGAGGCGATCGAGTCCCGGGCTCACCGGTTCGCTGTCGGCGTCCAGTGGCACCCCGAACGGGAGGAGGGGGATACCGCCCACGCCGGCCTGTTCCGCGCCCTCGTCGACGCCGCCCGGTAAGGCGGGGAGGCCGCTGGAAGGACAGGCCTGGAACGGGCACCGCCCTAGGACGTCTCCCGCGTTTCCGTTACGCGGGGGCCCCGGCCGAACGCGGTGCCCTCCAGCCACTCCCGGAGAGCGGAGAACGCCTTCTCCCGGATGGCGGGGGAAGACAGGAACACGTCGTGGACGGCCTCGGGCACGCGGACGACCGTGACGTCACGGCCGACCCGCGGCGTCAGCGCGGCGTTGACGTCCACGTCCATGACGATGTCCCGTTCGCCGAACAGCGCGAGTACCGGGACCTCGACGCCGAGGCCGCGGCGGCGGACCGCCCGCTGAGCCTTGTGGACGCCGGCCAGCCAGCCGTACCGCATGCGGGTACCGGACGTGCGCTTCCAGGCCAGGTCGAAGGACCACTCGCCGCCGTACTTGGCGTGCAGGCCCCGGGCGTAGAGGCTGACGGTCGTGCCGGGGAACGCGGCGCGCGGCCGCACGTTGGCGATGAATCCCATCACCGGGTTCAGGAGGGCCTGCAGCCAGTGCGGCACCGGCGAGGAGAAGAAGGGGCCGTCCAGGAACAGCCCGTCCACCGCGCCGGGCCGCCGGCTCAGCCATGACGCGGTGATCAGCCCGCCGGTCGAGTGGCCGCTCAGCAGCAGGGGCCGGCCGTCGATGGCGGACCGGATCAGCTCGACGGCCTGGTCGATCTCCGGGAAGTAGTCGGAGATGTGCCGGCACAGGTTCCGGGTCTGCTCCGGCTGGCAGGACCGTCCGCCCTTGCGGGGGTCCAGGGCGTAGAAGTCGAAGCCGCAGGAGTTCCAGAACTCGGCGACGTGCGCCTGGAAGAAGTAGTCGTTGTAACCGGGCAGGTACAGTACCGCGCCGCGTTCCGCCGGGCTGTCCGGGGCGAGGGAACGGACGAGCGTGGCGACGGCCGGGCCCTCGAAGTCGCTGCCGAGCGGCAAGGTCAGCGCCTCGAACGGCGGGCCTAGTATGTCTTTTTCCCAGCTATCCACGGCCACGAATCGTATCGAAACCGGCATAGGAGGTAGGCCGGCCCCCGGGCCTAGTCTTGCCGGGCCGCGGCCCGCAGCATGCGGGCGACGATCCGGCGGGCCTCTTCCTCGGTGATCTCGTGCAGTTCGCGCCCGGACTCGGCGCCGGAGTACCGCGCCGTGGAGTGTCCCCAGGCGAGGTTCCGGCCGAAGGCCTCGTCCCGCACCGTCCCGTCCCGCCGGATCCGGCGCAGCACCCCGGCGGGATGCCGCCGGGTACTGAAGGCGTCGACGATGACGTAGTAGCTGATTTCTTCCTGGCCCACGCCTCTAGCCTATCGCGAATAGTCGACTAGTTGCGATAGGGAACGGGAAAGCTAGCAGGGGCCGGGCATCGCGCCGCCGACCGCGCGGGCCAGCAGGTCGTGCAGGGTCGCGCGCTCGTCCGGGGTCAGCGCCCTGAGCAGTTCGTCCTCGAGGCCGCGGAACACCTCGCGGCTGGCAGTGAGCTCTCCCTCCCCGGCGGGGGACAGGGACACGATGTGCCGGCGGCGGTCGGCGGGATCTCGCTGGCGCGTGATCAGCCCGCGTTTTTCCAGTTCGTTCAGCAGCCCCACGACGTTGCTCGGGTCCAGGGTGAGCGCCTCCCCGAGGGCGTGCTGCGTCATCGGCCCGCGTTCGCCGAGGACCTTCACCGCGACCATGTGGCGGGGGCGCAGGCAGCCGGAGGCCTCCCAGCTGTCGGCGAGCCCGCGGCGGCCGAGGCGGGCGAGATGGTCCACGAGCGGCAGGATCTGCTGTCTGTCGCACTGTCCGGTCTCGTCCACGTCTCCAACCATACCGTCGTCAAAATAGTTTGTGTATTACCAATGATTAGTGATAGGCATAGAATATGTCCAAGCTGCTCATCATCGTCGGGAGCACCCGCCCCGGCCGTAACGCTGACCGTGTCGTCCCGTGGCTGACCGCGGCCGCCGGGAAACACGGCGCCTTCGACGTGGAGATCGCGGACCTGCGCCACTGGCCGCTGCCGATCTTCGCCGAGCACGCCGGCACCATCGGCGACATCAACGACCCCACCTACTCCGACCCGCTGGTGAAGGCGTGGAACGACAAGATCAAGGAACATGACGCCTTCATCGTCGTCACGCCCGAGTACAACCACAGCGTCCCGGGCGGGCTGAAGAACGCCATCGACACCGTGTGGCTGTCCTTCGGCTTCCGGAACAAGCCGGTCGCCTTCGTCGGCTACAGCGGCGGCGTCAGCGGCGCCATCCGCGCGATCGAGCATCTCAACCACGTCTTCGTCGAGACCGAGTCGGTCCCGCTGCGCAACACCGTCGTCCTGCCCCAGGTCCAGGACGCGTTCAGCGAGACGGGCGAGGCGACCAGCCCCATGACCCGGGCCGCGCTGGGCGTCATGCTGGACGACCTGGCCTGGTGGTCGGCGGCCCTGGAGAAGGCCCGGGCCGACGGCGAGCTGGCCCCGGGCAACTTCCGGATCCGCGCGGCGCTGGCCGGAAACTAGACGCCGTCGTCGGTGAGCCGCCCTGCCCGGGTGAGCCGCAGCCGCCGGCCGGCCCCGATTCTCCGGCCGAACGGATCATCGTGACTGACCATGATCAGGGCTCCCCGGTATCCGAGCAGGGCGGACTCCAGCTGGCGGGCCGAGACCAGGTCCAGGTTGTTCGTCGGCTCGTCCAGGACGAGCAGCTGGGGCGGCGGCTGGGCCAGCAGCAGCGCGGCCAGGACCGCGCGCAGGCGCTCCCCGCCCGACAACCCGCCCGCGACCTGGTCCGCGCGCGCCCCGCGGAAACCGAAGCGGGCCAGCCCGGCCCGCACCTCGTTGGGGGTGGCCGACGGGGCGGCGGCCCGCACGTTCCGGGCGACGGTCAGCGCCTCGTCCAGGATGTCCAGGCGCTGCGGCAGGTAGCCGACCGGGACGTGGCGCCGTACCGTGACCCCGTCCAGGGCCGCCCGGCCGGTGATCGCCCGCAGCAGCGTGGTCTTCCCGGCGCCGTTCGGCCCGGTGAGCCAGATGCGCTCCGGACCCCGGACGATCAGCTCGTCGAGGACGGGCCCGTCGTCGTCCGGGGAAGCGCCTGGTCCCGCCGGGTGCCAGGGCGAGGCGAGTCCGGTCACGGTCAGCAGGGTGCGCCCGGCGGGCACGGCGGTGCCGGGGAGGTCGACGCGGATCTCCGCGTCCTCGCGCAGCGCGTTCTCCGCCTCGCGCAGCCGGGAGGTGGCGGCCTCGACTCGGGCGGAGTGCAGCGTACGGGCCTTGCCCGCCGATTCCTGCGCGTGCTTCTTGCGGGCGTCGATGACGGCGCGGGGGAGGCCGCTGGACACTGCGGCCTTGCGGCCCTGCCGGTCCCGGCGGGCCTGCTTGGCCTGGGCGTCGAGGAGGTCGCGCTTTTCCCGGCGGACCTCGGCCGCCGCGGTGGCGGCCGCCTGCCCGGCGGCGGCCCGCTCGGCCGCCCGCTGGGCCTCGTAATGCTCCAGGTTCCCGCCGTAGAAGCGGAGCGAGCCCTCCGACAGGTCGGCGATCTGGTCCACGCGGGCGAGCAGTTCGCGGTCGTGGCTGACGATGACCATCACGCCGGGCCAGGCGGCCACGGCGTCATACAGCTTCTCGCGCGCCCCGGAGTCCAGGTTGTTGGTGGGCTCGTCCAGCAGGATCACCGGCGGGCGGCGCAGGAACAGCGCGGTGAGCGCGGTCATGACGGCTTCGCCGCCGGACAGGTTCCCGGCGGGGTCGTCCAGGCCGACGTGGGCGAGCCCGAGCCGGTTCAGCTCGGCGCGGGCCCGGTCCTCGATATCCCAGTCGTCGCCGACCGCGTCGAACAGGTCAGGGTCCACGCCGCCGTCCTCGATGGCGGCCAGGGCGTCCCGGGCCGGCTGGATGCCGAGCAGGCTCGCGACCGGGGCGGTGACGTCCAGGGTGAGGTCCTGGGGCAGGTAGCCGGCGTCCCCGGTCACGGTGACGCGGCCGGCTGACGGGGACAGCCGTCCCGAGATGAGGCGCAGCAGCGTGGACTTGCCGGAGCCGTTGACTCCGATCAGCCCGGTGCGGCCGGGGGAGAAGGCGGCGGTCAGGCCGGACAGGACGACCGTGCCGTCAGGCCAGGAGAAGGAAAGCCCTGTGAGAGAAATAGCCGAAGGCATGGCAAGAAGCTCCAGGAAGAAGAGACCGAAGGCACGCGCCACGGCGGCGACGTGCGGAAACAGGTCTCAGAGCTTCAAATGAGCCTCCCGGTCCGGGGACAGGACGAATCCTTTATAGCACGGCCGGAGGCCCGGACCTACACCGTCCGTCCCAGGAAGCCGGCCAGGCGGTCGATCGGGGGCGCGTCCTCGGGGACCGGCACCGCGGGGCCGTACGGGGCGTCCGGCCCCTCGGGGCGGGCCGACAGGGTCAGCCTGGCGACGGCGAGGACCCGCTCGGCGAGGTCGTCACCGAACTCGGCGGGCTGGCCGGTGGCGCGGGCCAGGTCCCAGCCGTGGCCGAGCAGTTCCAGGGTCCGGACCTGGGCCAGCAGGGCCCCGGGGATGCCGCGTCCTTTCGGGGTGGCCTTGTATACCTCGTCGAGGACGCCGGGGGCCTTCAGGGCCGCGCGCAGTTCGGCGGCCGCCGACTTGAACGCGGCCGCCGGGTCGTCGCCGTCCGCGCCGGGCGGGGAGTCGCCCCGCAGCTGGGCCGCGAAGCCCGCGACGCCGCCGGCCAGGTGGCCGGCCACGGCGCGCGCGTCCAGCCCGGCGCACGGCGTATCCGCGTCCCACTGGCCGGGCCGCACGCCGGCGACGATCGTCTCCGCGCCCTTGAGCGCGCTCTCCAGGTCTTTGCGGGGGCCGGGGTCGCTCATACCGGCAGTATCGCACTGCCGGCCGGCTAGAGCGAACTCTTCCAGGCTACCGAGAAGTCGCTGCCCGAGTTGGCCAGCGCGCTGGGCGAGGCCTCGGTGTTCCCGAGGGTGTCGGACATCGTGATCTCGTCGTCGGGGAAGGAGGAGATGGTGCCCGTGGTGGACCCGTTGGAGACCGACGCCCCGGACGCGTTCCAGGTGCCGAAGTTGGTCAGGGGAGACACCCCGGCGCTGGTGCTGGGGGCCTCGGCGATCCACTCGGCGCTGGAGTTGGCGTCGCCCGAGCCGGTCTGCGTCGTGCTGAAGCTGTTGGCCGGGTGGGTGGAGTCGGTGACGCTGAGGGCGTAGCTCGTTCCGCTGCGGTTCACCGACGCCGAGATCTTGTCGCCCGGCTGCACGGTCGAGCCGACCGTCTGCACGGAGTTGGTGGGGTACATCTCCCACCAGGTGTACTCGTACTCGGTCCCGAGGTAGCACTCCACCATGGTCCCGTCCTGCTCGACGGAACTGCTCTTGAAGCCGTCGATGCCGACCCAGAACGCGGCGAGGGACTCGACGTCCAGGCCGCAGCTGGCCTTCGGCTCGGTCCAGTTGGCGCTGACCTTGCTGAAGTTGCTGCCGGTGTCGGCGTAGCCCGACCAGTTGTTGCTCGTGACCTTGGTCTGGCCGTCGATCTTCCGGGCGCCGCCGGCGTGCTGGTCGAGCGCGTGGTGCCCGCTCAGCATCTTGTGGAGCGCGTTCCTGGCGAACGCCGTGGCCGCCGCGGTCGGCGTGCCGCTGGAGGAGCGCGCCTGAGAGCTTCCGTCGGTGCTGGCGCCGGCGGCCGTGCTCGCGGCCGCGAGCATTCCGGCGGCCAGCACGCCCGCGGCGAGCGGGTAACTGAGAAAACGGGAATTACGTTTGGTCATGCTGTCCCTCTCGCTTCTCCCGCGGTCTCCACGGCGAGCCACGGCGTCTGGTGAATGGTAGCTTCTGCCTTTTTAATTAGCCAACACGATGGAGATCCGTGTCGGCCGGATAATGCGGAGGAAGTACGGAGTTGTCACAGAGAAGACCGCCAGGCGACGGAGAATGCGCTGCCGCCGCTTCCGAGCGGCCCCGGCGCCGCCTCGGTCGTTCCCAGGACGTCGGTCATGGTGATCTTGTCGTCCCTGAAAGAGGAGACGGTACCGGATCTCGGCCCCTCGGTCACGGCGGCGTTCGACACCCGCCACGTGCCGAAGTCCGTGAGGGGGTACTCGGCGGCGGGCCCGCTGGGGGCCTCGGCGATCCACTCGGCGCTGGAGTTGGCGTCGCCCGAGCCGGTCCGCGTCGTGCTGAAGCTGTTGGCCGGATGGGTGGCGTCGGCGACCTTGAGCGCGTACCGGCTGCCGCTGCGCGTGACCGACGCGGTGATGCTGTCGCCGGAGCGCACGGCCGAGCCGACGGTCTGCACGGAGTTGGTGGGGTACATCTCCCACCAGGTGTAGGCGTACTCGGTTCCGAGGTAGCACTCGATGAGCGTGCCGTCCTGCTCCACGGAACTGCTCTTCAGGCCGTCGATGCCGACCCAGAACGCGGCCATTGAGATCACGTCGGTTCCGCAGCGGCCGGCCGGCTCCTTCCAGCGGGCGCTGACCTTGCTCACCCGGCTCCCGGTGTCGGCGTATCCGGACCAGTTGTTGCTGGACACGTTGGTCGGCCCGGTGACGCCGCGCGGCGCCTGCCCGGCGCCCTGGTCGGTTGCGTGCTGCCCGATCGACAGGTGCCGGATCGCTTCCCGGGCCAGGGCCGCGGCCCGCGCGCCCGGCGGGTTCGGCGTCCCGGCGGCGGTGCTCGCGCCCGCGGTGGAGGGAACGGCGATCAGTATCCCCAGCGCCGGGACGGCGGCGGCGCAGCCCGCCATCAGCATCCGGTGAAAACGCTTGCTCATGACGGCCTCTCGCCCTGGAAACATTGGTACGCAGTGGAAGGATGGTAACTTCCGCCGATTGGCATATCAATGTTTCGTTTCGCGGAATTTATCGGGCAAAAGATGTTTATTCCGAACGGATCGCTGTTTCTCCGGCGCCGCTGCGGCGGCCGATCTTCGCTGAGGTGTGCCAGGGATCCGTTCTGTCCCGTGTAGGGTTGTCGGCCGTGAGCACGGAACTCGCTGACCTGATCGCGCGCGGCGAAGCCCTTCGCGCGCCCCTGACCGAGGCCGGCGGGCCGCGGGCCGCCGGGCGGCTGCTGTCGGCGCGCCGTGACCTGCCCGCGCCGGACCGGGAACTGCTGTCCTGGTGGCGGGACGACCCGGTCTACGGGGTGTTCGAGGTGCGCGCCGGCGAAGCGCGGCCCGGCGGCGCCGGCTTCATTGACACGCTGAACCTGATCGACGACCTGAGCTACCGCGTCTACGGCCTCACGCTGCCGGAGCCTCCCGCCGCGGGGGCCTTCATGTCCGGGACCCTGCTGCCGCTCAACGACGACGACACGGCCTGGCTCGCGGCCGGGGACGAGCTCGCCTACCCGGCCGCGGACGCGAAGCAGGTCGCCCGGCTGGCGATCGAGCTGGCCACCGGCGACCCCGACCTGGTGTTCCGCAACGAGGACAAGGCCGTCCAGGGCTGGGAGCACATGCGCAAGGACCGGGAGGAGTTCCTGGCGTTCTTCGGCGCCGACGAGCTGGTGTTCCCCACCCGGGAGGCCGAGGGACGACTCAACGAGTACTACCGGATGCGCCGGGACGCCCTCGCGTCGGCGCGGGGCCGGCACCGGCAGGTGTCGGACGCGGGCGAGACCACGTTCGTGATGCCGCCCGGGTTCTTCGAGTTCGACACCGTCGGGATCATCTACGACGAGTCCGAGGGATTCGTCGTGGTGCCCGAGTACGGGGCGCTGCGCGAGCTGTTCGCCAACCCGGCGCTGGCGGAGGACCGGGAGCACGCCGAGGTGCTCAAGGCCTACCTGAACGAGGACGCGATCCCGCCGCTGCCGCTGCGCCGGATCGCCGCCGCCTGCCCGTCGGCGCAGCTCGACGCGGTGTACCGGCGGGCCCTGGGCAACCGGAACTTCGCCTGGAAGGCGAACGGCGAGGCGCTGCTGCGCAAGCGCAAGCCGTCCCACTTCGAGGCCGAGCCCACGCCGGGCGTGGCCGTGCTGAGCGACCGGGTCCTCGAACTCGCCCGCGGCCGGAAGTTAGGCGCCGGGGTCCTCTGGCGCGGACCAGTCCGGGTCGGGCTCAAGGAACGCGTCCAGCACCGCCAGGTAACAGTACGCGGCCAGGTTCCACGCGGCCGGGCGGCCGTCGAGCCCCGGGCCGGGGACGGGCCGGTTGAGCAGTTCGCCCACCGCGGCGGCACCCGGGTCGGAGCCCGCCGCCGCGGTCTGGATGTTGCGCAGCGCGAAGCTCTGGATCATGACGCCGCCCGCGAGGACCATGTGCTCGACGGTCCGGGCCGGATCGCGTTCGCGCAGGCCGAGAGTCTTCTTCAGGTACTCGTACAGGGCGCACTGCGCCTCGCGGGACCGGGCCTGCCATTCCTCCAGCGCGGCGGCGATCTTCTGCCGGGTCTCGTCGGCCCGGGTCGAGCCCAGGGTCGCGGCCAGCGCCATGTGCAGCCTCCAGGTCAGGCTCTCGCTGAACGCCTCGTAGTTGCGGCCCGCACCGAGCCGGGTCGCCTCGCACAGCAGCGCCCGCCGCCCCTCCGGAGTGCCGAGCAGGCCCGGGTTGCCGGTGATGACCCCCGTGACGATGCCGGACGTCTCCGGGTCCAGGGTCCCGCTGCCCCGGTACCAGCTGCCCGGGCCGGCCAGGTACACCAGCAGGTCGTCGAGGAAATTGTCCTTGTAGGGCCACAGCCGGTACACGGAACTGCGCGGCACCCGCGCCCGCTGGATGACCTCCTCCAGCCGCAGGTGCTCGATGGTCAGCGCCGCGCCCGCCTCGACGGCCAGCTCCCGGCCGGCGTCGAGCATGCGCTGCCGTACTTCCTCCGCCGGAACGCGCTCCGGCCGGCTCGTCATTCTGAAGATCTTCTTCCTGGAGATAAAGGCGACATTCGTGATGACAGTGCGATAGATTACTCGCGAGACATGAGACTTAGTGTCTCAAAGTCGTGCGGGCGGGGCACAGGCGGGGCCGGCTCTCATGAGGGGGAGAGCCGGTCCTGTTCCCGCGCGCCGTGCCTTCCGGGTCGCGTTTCGGGCTCGCGCGTCGGCCGGTTTTGGGCGAGTATGGGGGCATAGAGCTATACCGATCCGGGGGATCCCGGCGACGGCATTAGGATCGCAGTGTGGGCGACCGGATTGTTACCTGGCCGAACGTGCTGAGCGCCGTGCGGCTGGCCGGTGTTCCCGTTTTCCTGTGGATGGTCCTCGGGCCGCGCACGGCGGCGACCGACCTGGGGGCCGTGGGCATCCTCGGCCTGGCCGGGATCACGGACTGGCTGGACGGGAAGCTGGCGCGGATGCTGAACCAGGTCAGCAAGCTCGGCAGATGCTGGACCCGGCGGCGGACCGGCTGTACATCGCCGCGACCATCGTCGCCCTGGCCGTGCGCGGGATCATCCCGTGGTGGCTCCTGGGGGCGCTCGCCGGCCGCGAGCTGTTCATGGCCGTCATCCTGCTGGTGCTGCGCCACCGCACCGCCTACGCCGCGCTTCAGACGAGCTTCGTGGGCAAGGCGGCCACCTTCTGCCTGATGTATGCCTTTCCCCTGCTCTTCCTGAGCGCGCACGAGGGGATCGCGGCCGAGGTCGTCCGGGTGCTCGGCTGGGCGTTCGCGTCCTGGGGCACGGCCCTGTACTGGTGGGCGGCGCTGCTGTATCTCAGTCAGGTGCGAGATCTCGTGAGGGGAGCTGCTGCGACGTGAGGGCCGTCGTGATGGCGGGCGGTGAGGGGACCCGGCTTCGCCCGATGACCGCGAACCAGCCGAAGCCGCTGCTGCCGGTGGCCAACCGGCCGATCATGGAGCACGTCCTGCGGCTGCTGAAGCGGCACGGCTTCACCGAGACCGTGGTCACCGTGCAGTTCCTCGCGGCGATGGTGCGGAACTACTTCGGCGACGGCGAGGACGTCGGCGTCTCCCTGCAGTACGCGACCGAGGAGATGCCGCTGGGCACGGCCGGGAGCGTGAAGAACGCCGAGGAAGCGCTGCGGGACGACACGTTCCTGGTCATCTCCGGCGACGCGCTCACCGACATGGACCTGACCGAGATGATGCGGTTCCACAAGGACAGCGGAGCCCTGGTCACGGTCGGGCTCGCCCGGGTACCGGATCCCCTGGAGTTCGGCATCGTGATCGCCGACGACGACGGCCGCATCCAGCGGTTCCTGGAGAAGCCGACGTGGGGCCAGGTGTTCTCCGACACCGTGAACACGGGCGTGTACATCATGGAGCCCGAGGTCCTGGCCGAGGTGTCGGCCAAGGAACAGGTGGACTGGTCCCGTGACGTGTTCCCCCGGCTGCTCCAGCGCGGCGCCCCGATCTACGGGTACGTGTCGGGCCGGTACTGGGAGGACGTCGGCACTCAGGAGAGCTACCTCAAGGCCCAGGGCGATGTCCTGGCCGGCCGGGTGAGCGCCGAGATCGCCGGCTTCGAGGTATCGCCCGGCGTCTGGATCGCCGAGGGCGCGGAGGTCGACCCGGAGGCGGTGCTGACCGGGCCGGTGTGCATCGGGGAGTACGCCAAGGTCGAAGCGGGCGCCCACATTCGCGAGTACAGCGTGATCGGCGCCAACGTGGTGGTCAAGGAGGGCGCGTTCATCCACCGCGCCGTGGTCCACAACAACGTGTTCATCGGGCAGGGAACCACGCTGCGCGGCTGCGTCGTCGGCAAGAACACCGACGTCATGCGCCTGGCCCGGATCGAGGAGGGCGCCGTCGTCGGGGACGAGTGCGTCATCGAGCCCGAGGCCTACATCTCGGCCGGGGTGAAGGTGTACCCGTTCAAGACCATCGAGGCCGGCGCGGTCGTCAACACGTCGGTGGTGTGGGAGTCGAGGGGGCAGCGCACGCTCTTCGGCGCGCGCGGCGTCTCCGGCCTCATCAACGTGGAGGTCACCCCGGAACTGGGCGTCCGGCTCGCGGCCGCGTACGCGAGCATGCTGAAGAAGGGGTCCACCGTCACCACGTCCCGGGACGCCTCCCGGGCCGCCCGTACCCTCAAGCGCGCGGTGCAGGGCGCGCTCAACGCGAGCGCGATCAACGTCATGGACCTGGAGGCGCAGCCGCTGCCGGTGGCGCGCTTCGAGACCGCCCGCGGCGACTACAGCGGCGGCATCGCGCTGCGCACCACCCCGGGCGACAGCCAGTCGATTGACATCATCTTCCTGGACGACGACGGCGCGGAGCTGCCGGCGTCGGCCCAGCGGAAGCTGGAACGGGTGTTCTCCCGGCAGGAGTTCCGCCGGGCGTTCCCGGGCGAGATCGCCGAGCTCAGCTACCCGCCGCGCATCGTCGAGTGGTACACCCACGAGCTGCTGCGCACCATATACCTGGGCGGGGTCCGCGGCGCCGGGCTGAAAGTGGTCGCGGACTGCGCGGGCGGCACCGTGTCGGTTCTCCTGCCCACGCTGCTCGGCCGCGTCGACGTGGACGTGCATACCCTGAACAACCGGCTGGACGAGGTCACGCCGACGCAGACCGTCGCCCAGAACCGGGCCGGGATGCAGCGCCTGGCCGAGGTGGTCTCCTCCTCCCGGGCGGCCTTCGGGGTGCGGTTCGACCCGGTCGGCGAGCGAATCTCCCTCGTCGACGAGAAGGGGGCCCTGGTCAGCGACGAGCGGGCCCTCCTGGTGATCCTCGACCTGGTCGCGGCCGAGCGCAATCACGGGCGGGTCGCCCTGCCGGTCACTACCACCCGGGTGGCCGAGCAGGTCTGCCGTTTCCACGGGGTTCAGGTGGACTGGACTCCGACCTCTTCGGGGGCCCTGACCGCCGCCGCGGCGCATGAGGACGCAATTTTGGCGGCAGATGGCCGGGGAGGGTTCGTGGTTCCCGAGTTTGGGCGTACTGTGGACGGGATCGCGGCGTTCGTCCGGCTGCTCGGCCTGGTTGCCCGAACCAGGCTGACGCTGAGCCAGATCGACGCGCGGATTCCGCAGGCGCACCTTCTGCGCCGGTCGGTGCCGACCCCCTGGTCGGCGAAGGGCGGCGTCATGCGGACCGTAGTCGAGGCTGCCGGTGACCGTCCCGTCGACACGACTGACGGGGTGCGGATCACCGACCCGGAGCGGGGCTGGGTGCTTGTCTTGCCGGATCCGGCGGAGGCGATGACCCATTTGTGGGCCGAAGGTGATGATGCCGACTCGGCCCAGCTGCTGCTCGACGAGTGGGCCGCCGTGGTCGAAAGCGCGGGAACGTAGGCGGCTTCGGCAGTTCGCGCCCCGCGACAGGGTAATCTATGTTAATTACGCAGTCGTGCGGA
>WRBL01000072.1 GCA_009784565.1 Streptosporangiales bacterium
CGAGGACGCACCCGAAGGCACCCCGAAACCGGTCGCGATCAAGGACGTGCCGCAGGCGGGCCTGCCCCGCCTGGACGAGGTAGACGACTACCCCGGCGTCATCCTCCAGTCCACCCTCATCGAGCGGGCCGCGGCCGCGTCCATGCAGTACGCCCAGCCCGTCCTGGACCTGACGGCATCCGCTGTCGCCAGCAGCCCGCCGCTCACGTCCTACGCGCCCGGCGACGACGTGACCGTTCGCGTGGCGACCCCGCTGCTGCCCGGCGGGCTCGACGTGACCGGGCAGCTCACCGAGGTGTCCGTCAACGCCGCCACGGGCGCCGTGGCCTGGACCGTCGCCGTCACCCAGCCGCCGCCGAGGGCACGCGAGACCCTCAGCGGGCGGCTGGACCGAATCGACCTCACGGTGCGCTCGGCCTACCGCCGCCGGATGCAGCCGCTCACGTAAGGAGACCGTCTTGACCCGCAGCTACCCGCCGCCGTCCGGCCGGAGCATCGCGCCGATGGCCGATGACCTGGAAGGCACCGACGAGTTCGGCACCCCGTACGGGCTCCTGAAGTGGGGGCAGGCCGGGATCTACAACGCCGTCGATGACCGGACCGTTATCACGGCCCTGTCCGATTCCGTCGTCGGCGTCGTCCGCCCCGCCCGGCTCACGGCCGGGACCGGTCTCACGATCAACGTGCATCCCGGCTGGCTGGCCATCGCTTCCGCCGACGACGGCACCCACTGCGTGGTCGGGTCCCGGCAGACCCACACGGTCACCGAGACCGGCGGCGGGAATGCCGCCCGCGTCGACCACGTGTGGATCGACACCGACCCCGACAACGGACGCTGGTACATGCGGCTGGTCCCGCAGGGCACCACCATCGGGCGGTCCGGGGTGTCCATCGGCCGCATCACCGTCCCGGCCGGGGCCAACCTCGCCTCGCAGATGACGTTCACGTCCCTGGTCCCCACCCTCGGGCGGCACGCCGACGCGAACCACATCCAGAACGGCGGCACGTCCCTGAACCGGCTCACCCCGAACTACCCGATCGCCCCGTACCAGATCCGGCCCGCCCGCACATTCGTGGTCCACGCCTGGGGCGACGGATACATGGGCGTGCAGGCCCGCAGCGTCCGGTTCCGCTGCTCCTACCCCTCGTCCCCGATCCTGTACCTGGTCACCAACGACTGGATCAACCCGCGCGAGCGGTTCGACTGGGAATGCACCGTGACCATGATGGTGAATCCCACCGTGGACAGCTTCCGCACCCACATGCGGGCGGTCATCACCCGGTGGAGCGACCCCAGCACCCAGTCCGGGCACACCTGGCAGAACCGGACCATGGCGGCCGTCCGCAACGCCTGGGGCCAGCCCCACCTGGGCGTCAACCCGAACTGGACCGAGATCCAGGTGCAGGGCGCGTTCACCGGGATCTCCTCGGGCCAGATGCTCACCTGCCACGGCTCAACGTTCGAGACCTACGAGCCCTACCTGGACTAGGAGAGGCAAGCCATGACCGAGCCGTTCCCGTACGAGACCACCGGCGCCGCGATGTGGGGCCAGTCCGGCGTCTACTCCGCGCACAATGACCGGTTCCTCGTCACCGCCCTGGGCATGGGCCGCTCCGGGGTCATCCGGCCCCTGGAGACCACCGTCGTGCCGGGCACCCTCACCATCGAGACCGCGGCGGGCTGGGCAGCGATCGCGGACGCGGGCGACGGCACCCACATGATCGTCGGCTCCGAGATTCCCGGCCTGATCGAGATCCTGCCCGGCAGCGCCGACGGCGACCGCGATGACGTGATCTGGTGCGACGTGTTCGCCGAGCAGGGCCGGTGGAGCATCGGCGTCATCTTCGAGTCCGACACGACCGACCGGGCCGGGGTGCGGCTCGGGACCGTACATGTTCCCGCCGGGACCGAGGACGTCAACACGGTGACCGTCTACCCCCGCCCGCCGGATTTCTCCGCGCTCCCCGGACCGCCGGGACCATCGGGGCCGCCCGGACCCTACGGGCCGCAAGGACCGGTCGGGCCGCCCGGCGCCCAGGGCAACCAGGGCTCCGGCGTCGTCATCCTCGGCATTCTGAACGACACCAGCGAACTGCCCGGCGACGGGTTCCCCGGGGCGGGCTGGCTCATCGACGGTGAGCTGTGGGTCTGGACCGGGCCGCCCGGCGACACGATCGCGATCCCCGGCCCGCCGGGACCCGCAGGCCCCCCGGGACCGCCAGGCTCAGGCGGGCCCACCGGCCCGTCCGGCGCGCCGGGCAGCCCGGGACCGGCGGGCGTCACCGGGCCGCAGGGACCGCCCGGCCCCGAAGGCCCGCAGGGACCGCCCGGCGGGCTCGACGAGTCTGTTCCGCGTGGCCTGCTCGGCCGCCACGTCAACGTTGACACCAATATGGGCCGCATCTCCACGAGCTTCGCGACCGCCGTCAACATCGCGTGGGTCAACCAGGTATGGCAGGCCGGGCGCATCTACCGGATCCGCGGATTCACCCCCGCCGCGAACCGGACCGGGGCCAGCCCCCGGCTGATGTGCGCGCTGGGCCGCGAGAACCCTCCCGGACCGGTCGTGACGCTCGGCCCCGCCGAATGGTCCTTCACGGCCGACAGCCCGGATCGGTACCGGCCCATGTGGGCCGAATACGTCGGGCCGATGCCTCCCGGGGGCCCCTACCACGCGGTGATGCGCTTCTGGACCACGGACGGCACATTCGCCCCCGACATCACGCAGTCCGGGGTCGTCCTCACCGTCGAGGACCTCGGCCCGGAACCATGACCAGACAGGGGGAGCGAGCATGACCGAGAACTGGGCCAACGTCGGCGTGATGCAGGGACCGCCGGGACCGGCGGGACCGGCGGGCCAGCCCGGACCCGAAGGCGCGGGCGGCAGCCCCGGCAGTCCCGGACCCGCAGGACCCGCAGGACCCCCCGGGGGCACCGGGCCCGCAGGACCGCCCGGCCAGCTCGGACCCGTCGGCCCGCCCGGGGCGACCGGCCCGGCGGGACCGCCAGGACCCCGGGGCGAGAACGGCGAGCCCATCAAGATCGCGATGGAATCCTGGTCCGCCCAGATCAACATTCCCGCCAACACGTGGTACGACCTCGCGGGCATCACCTTCACCCTGGACGAGGCCGCCACCGTCCTGTTCCAGGCCGGACTAGCCGGGAGCCAGCCGGGAGCAGGGGGCGTCTATCACGTCAGCATCGTGGTCAATGGCACCCGCCACGACTTCGACCGGTCGGGCACCATCACCGGCCAGATCTTCACGACCGGCACCGTACCGGTGGAACTGCCCGCCGGAACCCACACGGCCATCCTGCGGATCTTCACCACCGCCGCGAACGCGACCGCCACCACCCGTTCGGTGGCCGCGTTCAACATGGGCGTTGGCGGCGTCGTTCCCGGACCTCCCGGACCCCCGGGACCGCCCGGCCGTGGCATGAGCGGCAACGGGCAGGTATTCCAGTACCTGACCCCGCCCGGCGAGTGGGTGGACCTGTCCGCGTCATTCACCCTGCCGCGCGCCCACCTTCATACCCCCGGGGCCGGGTTCCGCCTCCGCTCCATCGGGCAGCTCGGCGGCGATATCGGCTCCCCGGGACAGGCCACGCTGCGGATCGGGCTCCCGTCGGTCCACTCCGCCGCCGGGTCCTTCGGGCCAGACGTGCCGCTGGAGACCGGTGAACTCCCGCCCAGCTCCACCGACCGCTTGTGGGCGTGCGAGTGGACCGTCCTGTACCAGCAGCCGATCAATAACCAGCACACGGTCCGCGTCACCGCGATCCTCACGTTCAACGGGGAAACCGTCATGCGGACAACGACCATCACCTCCAGCTACGAGGAATCGTTCCCCGATCCGCTCGCAATCCGCGTCATCGGCATGAGCACCCAGAACGGGTTCATCGGCATGGGCGCCACGATCGAGCCCATCGGCGCACCGTAAGGAAGGAGAGAGGAAATGAACGTCGACACGCTGCTGAAGGCCATGCCGGGCCTGGCCCGTGCCCGCGCCCAGACCTGCCTGCCCTACATGGAGACGGCCTGCCGCAAGTACTCGATCACCACCCAGGCGCGGCTGTGGATGTGGCTCGCCCAGATCGGGCACGAATCAGTCTCGCTCCGCTACTTCGAGGAGATCGCCTCCGGCGCCGCCTACGAGGGACGCAAGGACCTCGGGAACACCCAGCCCGGCGACGGCAAGCGGTTCAAGGGCCGGGGACCCATCCAGATCACCGGCCGGTACAACTACACCGCCGCCGCCAAGGCCCTCGGCCTGAACCTCGTCAACAACCCGGCCATGGCCGCCCAGCCGCAGTACGCGTTCCACGTGTCGGCCTGGTGGTGGGGCACCCACGGCCTGAACACCTTCGCCGACAAGCAGGACGTCACCGGCGCCACCCGGCGCATCAACGGCGGCACCAACGGCCTGGCCGACCGCCGCACCCGGTTCACCCGCTGCAAGAACCTCGGCGGCGCCGTCCTCCTCGGCCCGGCCGCCCCGCCCAAACCGCCCAAGCCCGGCATGCCCGCGCCCGCGTTCCCGTACCCCGCCGGGCACTACATCGCCACCGCCCGCAAAGACCCCAAGTGCCACTCCGGATGCTTCGGCGGCAACGACTCCGGCAACACCCGCAGATGGCAGCAGCGGATGAAAGACCGCGGCTGGAACATCAAGCCAGACGGATGCTACGGACCCAAGTCCCTCGCCGTCTGCCGATCCTTCCAGGGCGACAAGGGACTCAAGAGCGACGGGCTCGTCGGCCCCAAAACCTGGGCAATGTCATGGACCGCATCCATCACCTAGCACGACGACTCACAGCACCGTTCACCAGACCGCACGGCAAGCACACCAGGAGGACCGCCATGACCGAACAGCCCGACATCGAGCCCGCCGCCCCCGGCAACGACGAAGACGGATGGGACCACGCCCACCCGGCCGGAGGCGACCCCGGCGACGAGGCACCCGACGAGCACCAGGACCAGGAGGAGGAGCCGACATGAAGGACTGGCCGGTCGCGCTGGTCCTCGCCATCGGCGTGGCCATCGCCCTGCCCGCGTCCCTGATCATCGCCGCCCTGCACCCGGCCCCCTCCGACCCCGAGCTGATCGCGGTCATCTCCACCCTCGCCGGGGCAGCAGTCGGCGCCGTCGGCGGCTACCTCGCCCGCGAACACCCCGAGCACGGGCCGGACAGCCCCGCTGACGGCCCCGGCGGTGACGGGCACCTGCACATACCCCAGCAGCGCCCCGGGAGCTAGGCAGACACGCCCCTGCCCGCCTGCGGGCCGATCCCGCCGACAGCATCTATCCTGGTCACGGCTGCCTTTCGCTGGGGCAGGCATCGGTTGTTATGTGCAGCGGGCGGGCGGTCCCACGGTCGGAGGGGCCGCCCTCTCGTTCAGTTCGGCGCGATCGGGAACGGCAGAGTCATCCCGTCCACGTCCGTGCCGAACCGCATGTAGGCGCACTCCTCCGGAACACTGGGATCAAACACCTCGACCAGCCACAGCTTGCCCGTCTCCACGGCCGCCTCGATGAGACCCACGTGCCGCTCGGACACGGTCATCCCCGCAAGCTCGATCTCGGCCACGTCATCATCATCGAACGTGACCCACTCCTCGGCCACGACCTCACGCGCGACGTACACCCGGAACCGCATGTCGCTCATGAGCCCGCCTCCCCGGTCCAGTCATGACACCGCCCGCAATAGCCCTCGCGGACATCGCCGGGATTCCAGCTCGTCTTGTGACAGCGCGGACAGGTGAACGCGGGACCGCCCGCACAGCCCGGTACCCACCTCGACGCGATCCGCGTCCACCGGCACTGACCGGCCCTCTGCGCGTCCTCGGCCGTGAACTCCGACCCGTCTATCAGCCGCGCCTTGTAGAACGCGAACGCGCCGCCCGGCTGCAACGCCACCAGCTTCCCGCACCGGCACCGTGCCCCCGTCAGCAGCCGCACCGCCAGCCCCTCCGCCGCGTCCGCCGGATGCGAATGATCCTCCACGATCACCCGCGCCCCCCGGTACAGGGCCGACGCCCACCAGGCCGCCTCACTCACCGGCACGTCCTCATGCAGGAAACCGATCTCGAACTCCCGCGCCCCCGTACGCCCGACCAGATCCACGGCCGCGAGCATCCGCGCATGCTGATCCGGGGTCAGCGCCCGCCGCTCAGCCATCTCCGGCCGCCCTCGCCTGCCCGCTCATCCAGCTCAGATCCAGAGCCCCCGACGAGTCCAGGTCCGCGAGCGTCGCATCCGTCAGTCGCACCCAGTAGCCCCGCCGCAAATACTGGACCGCAGCGATCACCGCATCCACCGACCGGGAAAACCTGAGCGTCTTCGGCTGCGCCCCCGCATCCTTCCGGAGCACGATCCCGAACGGCTGTGCGGCCTTGACCATCCGTCCCGTGGTGCTCGTCGCGGCCGTCACGTCCGCTCCAGCCGGTACAGAACGAACGTCACCGGATCCCGCACCACCGCCGCGCCCCGCTTCGAGACCCCCACGCACTCGAACAGGTCACCCGGCTTCGGCCCGTCCACCGGCCCCGCCCGCCGCACGTAAGCAGTCCCCGGCCGGTACACGTACTTGCCCGACCGGTTATTCCCCTCCCGCACGATCCCGCGCTCCGGATTCTCCCGCGCCATCCGCGCCAGTGCCTGGCCGACGACCCCCGCATCCGCCTCGACAGCCGTGGCCACGTCCGCATAGAACATGACCTCGCCCGGATGATCCTGCAAATGCCGCAGCGCACGCACCGACACAGTCGCCGGGCTGCGAACCTCCTCGTCACTCACCCCGATCACCCCGACCGGGAATGTCGATCAGACGGGCATCACGGCGGCATTCCTCCGCTGTCAGATGCGGATCCCACGAGAACCACTCGCACCCCTGTGTGCGGCAGAATGCCTGATCCCCGAGCGAGACCGCCGCAGGCTTCCCGCACCCCGGACAGAACAAACCAGTCGGCGCCCCCGGCTCCGCCGGACGGGACGGGATACTCACGCCCAGCGTCGCCGACACCAGCCGGTCAAGCGCCTCCGGCACCACCCCGAACGTGCCGTCGTCCGCCGCCGTCTGCTCCGGCGGCTCGACGTTCGTCTCTACCTCGCCGCTGTCCCCCCACCGCATCGCGGTGTACGTGAACCCCTCACGATCCACCGCGCTGATGACCGCCACCCGCACCGCGTCCGGCTGCTCCGATACCCGGCGCTCCCGTGCCGCCTCCGCGTGACGGCTTACCGTCCCCGGGTCTGCGTCATCATCTTGCAGCGCCCAGCCCGATGACCGGAACGCATACCCGTACAGGTCATCCTTCGCTGCCGCCAACGGCAGCAGCTCGCTGAACATCTCGACCCGCTCCGTGAGCATGCCCAGAACAGCGGGGGGGGGGGCTGCTTCCCAAATGCTGGTCGGGATATTGAACGGGCTGAGCCGGACCTCGTCCCCCGACACGTACAGGAGATACAGGTCTGGCGGTTCATCCGATCTGTCGCGTACCTCGGCGGCGACCTGCTCCATGATCAGGTCCTGGACATTCCCCATCTGCGTACCCCCTCTGTAGCTGCCTAGGCAGCTATGCCGGTTGCTATGGCAGGGCACGGTACTCCCGTCGGAAACGGACAGCAAGTGTCCGGATGCAGCGTGTTACGGGGGTGAGTGTGGTTAAAGCCATGTGAGAGAATGCATCAAATGCCCTGTTCTTAAGGGATTTGCTCGCTCGCCAGTGTCTTAACAGATGGGTCTGTGCTGTCCACTAAGGATTCACCTGTTAAAATGGATAATGGCTGGTCAGAGGCATGATCAGCCAGGAAGGAACCATGGACACGAAGGCAACCCGGGCCCTCATCGCCACGCGCAAGTCCGGCAAGATCCGCGACGGTGGCACCCAACGCGACGGCATCACCCACGACACGCAGGATGACGGCAGCCACGCCTTCTGCGACCGCCAGGGATGGACCGTCACCGGCGTAGCCCGCGACACTATTAGTGGCCGTACCGCACCGATCGACCGGAAGAACCTCGGCCGGTGGCTCAAAGACCCCGGGCTCCGCACCCGGTACGACGTCATCGTGGCCTACAAGTCCGACCGGTACTCACGCGGCGAGGACACCGACTGGTCACGCATCGAGACATGGGCCGCTGATCACGGGAAGACCCTCGTCATGGTCGATAACGGCACCGGCATCCGGTACCCGGCCCGCGATGACTCCGACTACTGGCAGTGGGTGTCAGCCAAGCGGCAGGCAGGCCGTGAGTGGAATGAAATCCGCGAACGCTCCGTCCGGACCCAGAAAACGCTCCGTAATGCGGGTGCGCTAGTCGGACGCCCGCCCTTCGGATACGTGCCTGACGGCAACACGTACAGCAAGGGGCTCGTGCCCACCGAGGAAGGCCGCCGTCTAGTGCCGCAGATCTACCAGCGGTGCATCGCCGGGGAATCCCTCGCCAGCATCGCTCGGTGGCTGGATGCTGAGACCTGGCCCGGTATCCCGTTCCGCTACCACCGCTGGTACCCCGCCCAGGTCGGGCGGCTGATCCGGAAGCCGACCTACATAGGCCAGCGGTGTGCCACGCCGGAGACGAACACCACCCTGGTCTACGGGAAAACGCTGCTGACCTGTGAGCCGCTTGTCGATGCTGGCACATTCACTCGCGCCGCTCTGGCCCTGGAGGAACGCCCGAAGCGGGGCCCGGCCAAGGCTGAGAACCGTGCCATGCTAGCCGGGGTCCTATTCTGCCCGCACTGCCCGAATAACTCACCTATGTACCGGATTCCATCCCGGTCCCATCGGCCTGGTGTCCCGAACCTCTTGTACTACCGGTGCTTCGGCCGTGGCTCCCAGCGCAAGGGCTGCGGGAACTCCGTCCGCCTGGATGAGGTCGACGACATCATGAACGACATTATGCATCTGGACTTCAACAAGCCGATCAAGGCATGGACGATCATCCCGGGAAACGAGGCCGAGATCGAGGCCCGTATCGAGGAGGTCAACTTTAAGCTGAGGCAGCTTCCGCAACTCAACCTAGATTTCGATGAGGAGGACCGGCGGCGGGCGCTGCTGCGTGACCAGCTCACCGAGGCAAGAAATGCTGAGCGGCACGAGGATGAGGTCATCTGGTCGGAGACCGACGAGCGCTACAGCGAGCAGTGGGACCGGACCCCGGTCCACCAGCGCGCAGCATGGCTGGCGGACAAAGGATTCACGGTCACCGCGACCAAGGACGACGCCGGGGAAGTTGTCGTGAAGGTGTATCTAGCGGCAGATCGTTAGCCTCGGCCCTGCGGGCGGAGGGAGGTTCCCGGAAGGGAGTCGCCCTCCGGCATGTCTGCCGCTGAACGGCTAGTGATCGTCTCTGGCTCGATGCTGAATCCCGGCCACGTGGCCGTGAAGATGTAGTGGCAGGACAGGCATAGCTGTGCTGTGGTGTCGTGGCCTTCCAGCCAGCGGCCGGTGAACGTGGCATTGCACGACGGGCAGGTGACCGATGCCGTGTGCCTGATCAGGCCGCGGGTTCCGTCGGCGCGCCTCTTTAGAGCGGCGGAGACGGTGCCGAAGCCCAGCACTGGAGTTGGACCGCAAGACATAGGTGTCCCCCGTGGACGTTCGTGTGTACGGACGTCCCGGGGGATCTGCGCATTTCAGGCTGTACCTATGGCGCATCCCTCGCGGGGCCTTCCCGGGTGTTCGGCTCCCCTCGCTGCACCCGGGGCGGCGGGCGGGGATCAGCCGTCTGAGGTCCCAAGTTATTGGCGGTGATTGGGCGGGGTCAACGGCCTGCGGGGGCTGGCCCGCCCGGACTATGAGTACGGGGTGGTGACTAGTTCGTCGTGTCTGTTCTGGACGCGGCGTGACTAGTTCGTTGTGTCCGTTCCGGACAGGTCGTTGACGGAAACCTGACTCCGATGATCATTAAGCGGCTGTGATCTTGACGGGAACGGACACGTCGGTGAACGATTCACAGCCATGGGACCTTGCAACTGGGCTTGCAGGTTTCTTGGGGACCGGTGCGGAGCATCGGGGCAGATCAGGGCCGGTTTGATCCGGTATCTATCGCTGTTCTGAGCGGTGGGGGCCGCGCGTCGCATCCGGAGTACGGAGGGATCTTCGAGGGGGGATGCCCGTATGGGTATTCATGCACGCACGGGCGTGCTACGTCATTGGGCGATCGACAATCATCTACCGACCGCGAGTGCCATGGCGCTGCGTGCCGGGGTGCATCAGCGGACTATGTGCCGGGTCCTGGCCGGTGAGGCGGTCAGCACCACGACGATGGACGCGGTGTGCAACCTGACGGGGCTGCCGCCGGGGGCTCTGTTCGAGATACGCGGCACGAGACAGCGGGCGGGCGAGGACGAGCCGGTCATGTCCGAGGCCGGGTGATGCCCGGCGATCATCCGCTGTCGTGGCATGAGCGGCGGCGGCGGGGGATCGGGTCGAGTGACATCGCCGGGGTGCTCGGGATCTCGGCATGGGCCTCACCGTACTCGGTGTGGCTGTCGAAGATCGGGTCCGACACGCCGGGCTCGGAGCGGATGCGGTGGGGGAACCTGCTGGAGGACGTGGTCCTGGACGAGGCGGCCCGGCGGCTCGATGTCGATGTCACCGGCCGTCAGGTCGAGGCCCAGCATCCTCGCCATGAGTGGGCGATCGCCACGCTGGACGCGACCTATGCCGAGCGGCGGGTCGCCGTGGACAAGGGCGCGCTGGAGATCAAGACGACCGGCGAGGCGTCATGGGACGAGGTGCCCGCGAAGTACGAGGCCCAGGTTCAGTGGCAACTGGAGGTCCGCCAGCTTCCGGTGGCGTGGGTCGCGTGCCTGCACGGGGGCCAGAAGCTGAGTCTGTGGCGGGTGGAGCGTGACGAGGAGACCGGGGCCGATCTGTTGGAGATCGCCGGTGCCTTCTGGGAGCGCCATGTCGTGGCCGGGATTCCTCCCGAGCTGGACGGGGCCCAGGCCACCACGGACGCTCTGAGCCGCCGCTATGCGGTCACGGTGCCGGAGCTAACCGCTGACCTCGGCGGGCTCCGTGACGTGATCGCCCGGGTCCGTGAGAACAACCGCGCCATCAAGGCGATGGAGGCGGAGAACGACGAGCTGAAGAACCGGCTCCGCGCGGCGCTGGGCTCGGCTGAGGCCGGGGTGATCGACGGGGAGCCCGCCATCACCTGGCGGCCGCACGGGGCGCCGCACTTCGACTCGGCCCGGTTCCGGGAGGAACACCCGGCGTTGGCCGAGGAATACACGACCGTCAAGACCGTCCGCCCGCTGCGGGTGGGCAAGAGGGGGACCAATGCCTGACGTGAGAACGAACGCGCTCCTGCCCAAGGGCGAGGACAACGGGCTCGCCCTGATCGCGGGGGAGCTGGCCGCCGAGGCGACCGGGATGCGACCGGCCCGCCTGTGGGCGGTGCTCGGCATCGTGGACTGCCGCCGCGTGTCCGTGGACGCCGACACGGGGGAGGAGATGGCCACCGTCCGGTTCCGGCGCGTCGAGCTGCTGCTGCCCGATGACCTGCCCACGGCCGAGAAGCTGATCCGCCGGGCGCTGGAGCACCGGTCGGGAGCCACGACGCTGCCTCTGGAGATGGAGGACGAGATCCGGCAGGCGTTCGCGGACATGACCGACGACGCCACCGACGACGAGGACCAGGACCAGGAGGACGAGGACGATGCCGAGTGAGGAACTGCGCCAGGCGATCGACCGGCGCAAGACCGACGTGGCCACGGCCCCGACCCCGACCGCGATGGGCGCGTTCGGCCCCCCGGACCAGGTGACGATCCTCAAGACCATCGGCCTGAATCCGGCCGACCCCAGGGCACATGCCGTCGTGGCGGTGGCCGAGCGGTACGGGCTGGACCCGGTGCTGGGGCACCTGCTGATCCTGCCGAAGTCGAACCGGCCCTACATCACCAGGGACGGCTACAACCACATCGCGCACGGGTCGGGACAGCTCGACGGGATCGAGGTCGTGGACGGCCCCCGGCGGGACACCGCCGAACGAGAGTGGGTGTGCCAGGTGGCCGTGTACCGCAAGGACATGTCACGGCCGTTCATCTTCCCGGGCCGTGCCGAACTGGGCCTGGACAACGGGCCGGAAATGGCCCTCGCCCGTGCCGAGCGCCGGGCACTCAAGCGGGCATTCGCCGTGACCCTGCCGTCCGCGTTCACCGATGACGAGAACGACACCCGGCCGCCGCTGACGGCCCAGCCGCCCGTCGCGGCGCCGGAACCCGCCCCGGATGCCGAGCCCGACCCGATCGAGAAGAACCAGCTCACGGCCCTTCAGGCACGGTTCAAGGAACTCGGGATCACCGACCGGGCCGAGCGGCTCCGCCTGATCTCGGAATGGGCCGGGCGGAAGGTCACCAGCGCGAAGGCCCTGTCCGCCGACGAGGCCCGGACGGTGCTTGCTCATCTCGGGGAACGGGCCGCCGACCAGGCCGAGGAAGCCGAGGTCGTGGACGAGGCCGAGCCCGCCGCCGAGGTTGAGGACCGGCCCGCGACCAACGACCAGCGGGTGCAGGTCATCAACGCGTTCAGTGCCGCCGGGATCGATGCCAAGGACCGGATCCGCGATCTGCTGTCGGACTGGACGGGCCGCCGGATCGACCGTACCGACCAGCTCACCGAGTCCGAGGCACTCCAGGCGATCGACCGGGCCGCCGCGCTGACGGAACGGGAGGGGTAGGCCGTGATGCTCGACAGCCGGGAACTGGAACAGCTCTCCGACCGTGCCCACCAGTTCATCGAGTACGGGCGGCCGATCGCCCCCGATGACGTGCGCCTGCTGCTGGCCGAGCTGGGCTACATGCGGGCCGTGCTCCAGCGCAATGCCTTGCAGCTCCGCCAGCGGGACGCCGCGATCACCGAACTGTCCGACCGCCTGACCGAGGCCGGGAACCGCATCGCGGTCCTGCGCGGCCAGACGACCGCTGGGGAGGAACCGCAATGAGCGTCTGCTACCACGGGCGCCGTGACCGCGGGAATCCCGAGATCATCATTCACTGCCCGCAGATCCGGTACCGGGCGCCCCTGCCCCACCTGCGCAGCCACGCCCGGACCCTGGACTGGGGCGACGGCGGGCCCGGCGCGGATGATCTCGCCCGGTCCCTGCTGATCAGCGCCGCCGGACGGGCCGCCCTGTGCCCGGCATGCCGGGGCACCGGACGACTGGTGTGGGACCTGGACGGCGACGAGCCGCCCCGCCCGTTCCACCCGGCGGCCGCCGCCGCGAATCCCGACGCCGTAGGCCGCTGCCTAGCCTGCATCGACGGATACACGCCATCGCTGCCCTACCAGTTGTTCAAGATCGAGATCATCCGGGACCTGGGCACCTGGTGGCGGATCAGCCGCGCCGAGATCCTCGAATGGCTCGCCGAGCAGCAGGCGGAGGGACTCACATGATCACGCTCACCGCGACCGACATCACCCTCCTCCAAGCCGGGCTCAAGGACGGCTACCAGCTCCGTACCGCGCTCGCGCTCGGGCGGCTTCTCCTCTGCACCGGGGACGAGTTCGCCGTGGACAACGAGAGGGACAGTGCCAATGCCTACCAGAAGCTGTGGGAGACGATCGAGTCCGACGACCGCGACGGAGACCGCCGACTCGACAACCGGCTGGGACTGCTCGCCGCCGAAGCGCTCCACGATGCTGCCACCTACGTCGGCGGCATGATGCTCATCCTCGGCGTCTGCCGCGACCACATACAGAGCAGCCTCGACTATCAGCGGCTTGAACACCGGATCCGTGCCCAGCTATCCACGCAGAAGGTGATCACGTGACGAGTGACGTGATGAGCGTGTCCCTGGCCGTGTTCTTTGTCGCCCTGGCCGTCTTCGGCGTGTGCGGGGCGGTGTGGGTCCTGGCCATCGTCGCCGTCGAGCTGCGCGGCCTGGCCCGCCGGTGGCGGGGGGACCGGTGAGCCGGGACAGGGGCAACCGTGCCCCTGCCTGGGTCGCGGAGTATGTCCGCCCGTGGTGGCCGCTGGCCGAGAAGACACCCAACTCCCGGCCCGGCCGCGACATCGAGAACACGCCCGGCGTGGCGTGGGAGATCAAGACCAGCCGCCAGCTCGCCCTGGCCGCCGCGATCCGGCAGGCCGCCGGATACGCCGAGCCCGGCGAGGTCCCGGTGGTCTGCTACCTACCGCCCGGGATCGGGGAGCGGTCGGTGGGCACGGCCATGTGCATCATGCCGCTGGCCGTCCTGATGCCGGTCCTGGCCGAAGCCGGGTACGCGCCGATGCCCCGGACAGCACGAGAAGAGGGCGCATGAACCGTGAGCGCTGCACTGATGACCGAGGTCCTCGACCACTACAACGGTCCCGCGCGTTGCAAGGTGTGGCTCCTGGCCTGGGCCGAGCGGGCCGTCACCGATACCCGCTCGGGCTGGTGCCCGCGCCAGCTCGTGGCGAACCGGCTGGGCGTGTCGCCTACCCGGGCGTCGCACATCGCGTCCGAACTGGTGGCCGAGGGGACGATCAAGCGGGCGGGCTACCACCGCCGTCACACGGTGTACGTTCTGTCCCCTCTTGTCGGCCGGGGCCGAGCCGCTGACTAGTGCGTGCTAGGCGCACATGTCACAGGTGCGCGGGGGGTCACGGGACAGGCATGTCCGTTTCGCACATGATCCTGTGCGCCCCTGGGGCGCACTCCGTACATGATCCTTATATAGATCCTTAGATGTAGGGGGCCGGTACCGGTCATCTTCACGGTGACCGGCCGCCTGCGGATCTGTTCTTTCAAACCCACTGGCTGAGCCCTCCGCCCCGCGTAGCGAGCGTTACGCGGGCGCGAGGCGACGCGGGGGGCCGGGAGATTTCCCATGGACAGCTATGAACACCTCGTCCCGGTGATCATCACCGAGACGTTCACCGCCCACGAGATCAGCCTCACCGATGAGCTGGCCCGCGAGTACGCCCGCCGCTGCCTCGAAGGCCGAGACGACATCGCCCGCCCGGCGACCTGGATCCGGACCAGGATCCGCAATCATCCCGAGGAACTCGCCGCTCTCGCCATGCCCAAGGCCGGACCACAGGGCAGTCCGCCGAAGCCGCCGTGGTGCGGGGAGTGCGACCGGCGCACCCGCCTGGCCGAGACCGATGACGGGCGACTCCGCCGCTGTCCGGTGTGCCATCCGCTGCGGGGCCAGCAGCCGACCGCCCCGGGACCGCACCCGCCGGTGCGAGACGTGATCCCGCGCTACGCCGAGACCAAGGGCCAGGTGCTGGCCAGCTACGCCGAGGCCGAGGCGCGCCGGGCCGCCGAGTACGAGGCCGCCCAGCCGCCGCCTGTCGAGCCGGTGCAGCTCGCCCTGCCCGATCACGATGAGCCGCCCGCACAGCCTGCCGTCATCGACCCGGATGAATGGGACGCGGCATGATGCATCGGCCGACCCGCCGCGAGCGGCTCATCATCGCGAACTTCGACACGTTCCGCGATGCCCTGGCCGATGCCGCCGACTACCATCGGCACCTCTCCGCGACCTGCGAGAACTGCACCGGCGCGACATGTGACGAATGCGCGGCGCACTGCTGGGCAGCCGACGGGTACGAGTACCTGGGTGATGCCCTGGACGAGCCCGGCCCGCCCCGTGAGCAGGACGTCACCGTCCGCGATGAGCTGCTGTAGCCTGGCCGCGTCGGCTCCCATCGGGTCGGCCCCCTACGGGTGCGTGCCGGGTCCGCGTGCGTCGGGCTCGGGGGAACGCCACCGGCACCCGGCGCGCACCCACCCCGCCGAGGAGCACGCCATGGCACTGACCGCACGGCAGCGGAACGCCCTGCCAGCGTCGGCGTTCATCGACCGGGCACACCGCCGGTTCCCGGTCCCCACCAAGGCCCAGGCCCGTCGTGCGCACATCTCCGAGGCCCAGCGGATCCGCATCCACCGCAACGCGCTCGCACGGGCCGCCCAGACCCAGCCCAAGCGGCAGCGGCGTGGCAAGGCCGGGCGGAAGGTCGCCGTCAAGACCGTCACGCCCACGGCCGCCCGGTCGAAGGTCCGGGCCCGGTCCGGCGGGAAGGTCGCCTCGGTCAAGACGCACCGGGGCCAGACCCGGCGCCGCTGATGCCGTACCGGGCGCCGACCCCGTGCCGTCACCGGGACTGCCCCAACCCGGCGCCCTGCCCGGTCCATCCTGCGCCGAGGTGGGCCGAGGGACAGCGGGGCCGCCGGATGCCGCCGGGCTGGTCCTCCAGCACCGTGCCCCGCATCCTGGCCCGCGACGGGTACCGCTGCCAGCAGTGCGGGGCACCGGCCGCCGAGGTCGATCACGTCGTCCGGGGCATCGAGGACGACAGCAACCTCCGGGCCCTCTGCGTGCCCTGCCACCGGGACAAGACCCAGGCCGAGGCCGCCGCCGCCCGGAAAGCCCGCCGGGCAGAAGGCGTCCGCCATGGCCCCGGAATGACATTCTCCGGGACTAACATGCCTCCCGGGGCTCTCCTGCCTGCCCAGGGGTCCCGCCAGCCTCAGAATTGCTCTCAGAGCCTCCAGGAGTGATGCCGGTGGCCGCCGTGATTCCCCACGAATACGCCCAGATCGACATCGGCAGCGTGAAGCCCCACCCCGAGAACCCCCGCATCGGGGACACCAGCCAGATCACCGAGTCCATCGAGAGCACCGGCTTCTTCGGCGCGATCGTCGTCCACAAGCCCACCCGTCGCATCCTCGTGGGCAACCACCGGTGGGAAGCCGCCAAGCGCAGCAAGATCAAGAAGCTGCCCGCGCTCCTCATCGACTGCGACGACGACACCGCCCGCCGCATCCTCGTCGCCGACAACCAGTACGCCGCCCTCGCCACCTGGGACGAGGACGCCCTGATCGCGCTCCTGTCCGACCTCGCCGCCAGCCCCGCCCAGCTCGGCGGAACCGGGTTCACCGATGACGACCTGGCCAACCTCATCGCCCAGTCCAGCCCCGACATGCCCAAGGGCTTCGAGGAACTCACCCCCCGCGACCCCGACGACCAGGGGCCGCACCTGGTCACCTGCCCCGAATGCGGGACCGAGTTCGAGCCGTGACCGCCACCATCCGCGACACCTACTACCGTGACCGGCTCGACAGACTGTGGACAGCCGCGACCACCGACCGCGCCCCCGGCGCGCCCACCGTCATCTCCACGTTCGCGGGCATGGGCGGATCCACGCTCGGCTATCTCGCCGCCGGGTACCGGGAGATCCTCGCCGCCGAGCACCACCCCCACGCCGCCGAATGCCTGCGCCTGAACTTCGGCACCGACGTGCGCACCGGGGACATCGCCGCACTGGAGCCCGCGGCTAACCCGCTCCGCCCCGGAGAACTGACCGTCCTCGACGGCTCGCCCCCGTGCCAGGGCTTCTCAACCTCCGGCCTGCGCCGCCTCGACGACCCCCGCAACCACCTGTGGCGGCAGTACGCCCGCCTGGCCGAGGCATGGAAGCCCCGCGCCCTCATCATGGAGAACGTCCCGCCGCTGGGATCAAGCCCCGTGTTCGGGCTCCTGGCCGCCGAGCTGCACCGCATCGGCTACCGCACCCGGGCCGCGATCCTGCCCGCCACCCTGTTCGGCGCGGCCACCGACCGGCGCCGGTTCATCCTCGTCGGGATCCGCGAGGACCTGGACGCCGAGCCCTCCCATCCCCACCCGACCGCCCGGCCCGTCACCATGCGGGAAGCCCTCGCCGCCCTGCCCGACGACCCAGGACCCGAGGCCCCGCCCATCCCCGCCCGGTTCCTCGGCCTCGTCCGCATGATCACCCCCGGCTCGGACGGGTCCGCCGCCCTCGCCGCACGCGGCGGGCGCAAAGCGTACTGGTCGGTCAAGCGCATGGACTGGGACAGGCCCGGCCGCGCCATCACCTCCAGCTTCCGGCGCGGCACGTCCGGGTTCATCCACCCCGACGCCAACCGGTACCTCACCATCGCGGAACTGTGCCGCCTCCAGTCCGTGCCCGACGCCTACGCCTGGCCCGAAGGCACCACCTACCGAGACGCCCACAACCGCATCGGCAACAGCGTCCCGCCCCTGCTCATGCATGCCGTTGCTGCCCACGTCCGGGACCTGGTCACCTGATGGGCAGGAGAGGACCAGCACCCAAGCCCACGCCGCTGCGCATCCTGCACGGCGACAAGCCCAGCCGCATCAACCGGGCCGAGCCCAAGCCCAGAGACCTCGCACCGGTCAAGCCGCCGTGGCTGTCGAAGTATGCGTCCGAGGAATGGGACCGCGTCATCCCGGACCTCGAAGCGATGCGAACCGTCAAGGCCGTCGATGCATCAGGGCTCGCCGCCTACTGCGAAGCCGTCGCACGACTGCGCACCACCACCGACATCGTCACCCGCACCGGCCCGCTGCTCATCGGACGGGACGGGATCGCCCGCAAGAATCCCGCCGTCGCCCAGGCCCGCGACGCCTCCAACGAGGTCCGCGTATGGGCGAGAGAGTTCGGGCTGACACCGTCCGCGCGATCGCCGCTGAAGATCGAGCACACCGTCAACGAGACCGGCGCCTCGCGCCTGCTCACGTCCTGACCGCCGACAGCCGCCGAGCACACGGCAGCCGACGACCGCTCACCGGCATCACGGCCATGACCATCACGACGTGCAGACCGCGACCAGTCGGGCATGCCGTGACCCGAATCTCGTGATCTCTCTCTCGCGATACGCGTCACGTGATCTCTCTCGCGACCTGGATCACGCGACCTGTCTCGCGCGAACTCCGTCACGCAAAACTCTGTTCTCGCGAAGAAAGAAACTCTCTCTCCGCCGAACAAAGAATCACGGCGTGGCGGGGGACCCCTTGGCCGAACTCGGCCCCGAGCGGCTGTGACATGCGACGTTTCGCCGGGCAGGTTTTCGAAATTCAGGGGAATCCGGAAAAACTAGCCAAAGTGACCCAGGTCGCGTGCATATTGGGAGCAAAGGCACTCCGTGGAACTGTTATGTCTATGCAAGACAAAATCGGAACGAACCACGGGAGGAAAACACGCATGAGGGACCTGGAAACCATCTCCGATTGCGGGCCAATGGACTGGCACGCAGCCCATGAACTGGGCCAGTTCATTCCGGAACTCGACAGCCGGGAACAGGCCGTGAAGATCCTGGCCGCTGCCAAAGAACTGGACGGAACCGTGCTTTCGGTTCACGGATATGACATCGAATATGACGCCGAGCATCAGGGATGGGTCGTGATGTTCCCGGAATCCCTGTAAGGGGAATCAGGTGCGACTCAGGTCGCACCTGATTCGGGAGCAAAACACGGATCGTGGACTGTTCCTACAGATGTAAGACAATCCGGAAAACACCGAACCAATCCATTAGGAGAACTGCCATGCCCAGCCGTGCCCAGAAGTCCGCGTCCGCTGCCAAGAAGACCAACGCCACCACGACCACCAGCGAGGAGAACGCCATGCCCAAGAACACTGCTACCGAGAACACCGGCACGACCAGCGAGGAGAACACCACCGTGACCGAGAACACCAACGCCAGCGGGACCGTCGGCAGCGTGGAAGCCCAGGCCGACGAACCGATCACGGTGAACATCGCCCTCGCGATTAAGATCGTGCCCAGTACCTGGACGCCCGTGGGCGAGGTGGCCGACCCCCGTGACGTGCTGGTCCGGAAGATCATGCTTGAGAAGTCGGTCGACGAGTCGAAGGCCGGACAGCTGGCCGACTTCATGATCGAAAACGGCCTGGCCGACCTGCTCGCCAAGCCCAGCAACGGTGCGGGCGTCAACGAAGTGCGGCGTGACATCCGCGAGTACGTCCGTGACCATGTCGCGCTCATGACCCCATTCGCGAACGCCACGGTCGAGCTCAACGAGGCACGCCGGACCAACCACAAGCCGAAGGATGCCGACAGCAAGTGACAGCTGGCGACGGGGCCGGGGGCGCGCCTATCGCCCCCGACCCCAAGAATCAGGCTATCGAGGAGCTGGCGCACGTCGCGCGTGCGCTGCTCTCCGACCGTAAGGACCTGCCGGGCGTCGTCCGCGTGGCACTGGAGAACAAAATCGATTACTACGCCGCGTTCGGGACGTACTAGCCCGGCGCGATCCGGAAGCACGGCCAGCCAGCCTGGCCGTGCTTCTTTCATGTCCGGGGACTGTCGAGAGCCCCCGGGAGCGCAGGAACGTGAGCGGCGAGAATCGGGCGGACGGGACACGCCGCCGGGGTCACGGCCGTGGTGTCTGTCTCCGGCCTGGCCCGTTGCCGGTCGCGGTCGGCAGTGGACAGGAGCGCGCTTGGCGGCACGTGCCCCGAAAGGGCCTGGCTACTTCCTGAACAGGCGGTAAGCCGCGGCCGGGAGCGTTTCCTTCCGCATCGCGTCGGCCTCCTCGATCCCGAGCTCGATCAGGTCCAGCCAGTCATTCCAGTCACCGGACTGCGGGTGCCTGTAGCCCGTGACCAGCCCGGCCAGCACGTACAGCGGAGTCATGGGGTGACCGGCCTGGGCACCGGAGCCGAACACTACGTCCTCCAGGTACGAGAGCGCGTCATCCTCGGCGACGTTCGACTTCTTGGCCACGACCCGCGCAGCGCTTTTGAGATCCGCGGCGGTTGGCCAGCGTTCGGCCGACTCGATCACCACGTATGCAGCGGCCTGGACAGCCAGCGTCATGACCTGCTCCGCTACGCTCTGACCCGCTTCCGTGATCTCCCGGGCCATGTCGGACTCGCGATTGTGGATGGCGTGTCCCGTGAGCGAGCGGAACGTCTCTTCAGTCTTCGGGTCGATCACTGTGATGGTCCTTCCATAGCTTCTTGCCCCACGCGAATGCGGCGACGCCCAATGTAGCGCCAGCCCCTATAAGCCCTTGTTCTCCTGTGGTCAGGGTGTGCGTTACCGCCCCGATTGCTTCCCCTCCGCCGAGGAGTCCGGCCCCCACGGATACGGCTTCGGTGCTGGGCATCTTTATGTGCCGCCCGCGTTTCTCCGGCTCGTCCTCCGCTGCCCTGTCCGGAACTTCCTTGGAGTCGAGCACATCGGCATCGTCCTCGGCTTCACGGGCTTCACGGGGCTTGTCGCCGCGTTCTTTCGCCAGCTCCCCTTGTAGGTATCCGATCAGGTCATCCTTGCGTTCCAGGCGTTCCTCAAGGGCCTCGATCCGGTCGTCGCGGTGCTCGATCTGCTGCTGTAGCTTCTCGATCCGCTCGGCCTGCTTGTCGGCCTTCTCCGTGATCTCCGCGAGCTTGTCCGTGGCTTCCGGGACATCGGTGCTCTCGGCCCGGTCGGTGCCCTCGGCTTTGCCCTCCGGGGCCTTGGCGGCGTCC
>WRBL01000073.1 GCA_009784565.1 Streptosporangiales bacterium
AGGGGCGGAGAATTACCTAGAGGCGGGAGGTGCTGGCCCAGGCGGTGGCGATGCGGCCGGCCAGGGCGATGTTGCCCCGGGCGACGTCCAGGTTGACCGCGACGCTGGCGCCGCCGGTGGCGCGCTGCATGTAGTCCAGGAGGAACGGGGTCACCGCGTGGCCGCGGATCCCCTTGGCCGCCGCGTCCTCCAGGGCCTCGCCCAGCACGCGATCGTGGAGCACCGGGTCAAGCTGCCGGTCCGGGGGCAGCGGGTTGCCGATCAGCAGCGCGGATTCCTCCCCCACGGCGTCCCGCGCGGCCATCACCGACGCGATCTCCTCCGGGGTGTCCAGCCGCCACTCCAGGCCGACGCCCGAGTCCGACAGGTAGAACGCCGGGAAGCGGTTGGTGCGGTAGCCCGCCACCGCCACGCCGAGCGTCTCCAGGCGCTCCAGCGTCGCCGGGATGTCCAGGATCGACTTCACCCCCGCGGACACCACGGTGACGCGGGTCCGGGACAGCACGGTCAGGTCCGCCGACTCGTCCAGGGTCTCCGCGTAGCCCCGGTGCACGCCGCCGAGGCCGCCGGTCGCGAATACCCGGATGCCCGCCTGAGCGGCCAGCACGGAGGTGGCCGCGACGGTCGTCCCCGCGGTCCGCTTCCCGGCCATGGCCATGCCCAGGTCGCGGGTACTCACCTTCACGACCGACTCGTCCAGGGCGATGCGCTCCAGGTCGGAGTCGAGCATGCCGATCGTCGGCACGCCGTCGATCACCGCGATCGTGGCGGGAGTGACCCCGGCGTCGGTCAGCAGTTCCTCGAACGACCGCGCGGCCTCGAGATTCCTGGGCCGGGGCAGGCCGTGGGAGATGATCGTCGACTCGAGCGCCACCACCGGGCGGCCCGCTTCCAGGGCCGCGCGAACCCGCGGCGACACCTCCGGCGCAAAGGACATGATCCGACATTATCGCGACTTCCGCACCGCCCCGCCCGCGACGGGAAGCCCGATCCGGCCTACGCTGGCTGATAATGAGCACCACAAGCACTTCTGGCGGGCCGCTGACCGGACGAGTGGCGCTGGTCACCGGGGCGAGCGGCGGGATCGGGCAGGCTCTGGCCCGGAGGCTGGCCGCCGAGGGAGCGGCCCTGGCCCTCAGCTACGGCGCGCACGCGGAACCCGTTCAGGCACTCGTCGCCGAGATCACCGGCGCGGGCGGCACCGCCACCGCGTTCAGCGCCGACCTCCGCGACCCAGACGCGCCGGGCGCGCTAGCCCGCGCCGCCGCCGACCAGGCCGGACCGGTTGACATCCTGGTCAGCAACGCCGGGCTGGGCCGCCGCCAGCCACTGGAGGAGATCACCGCCGGCGACTTCGACGAGATGCTGGCGGTCAACCTCCGCTCGCCGTTCCTCCTCGCCCAGGCCGTCATCCCCGGCATGCGGGAGCAACGGTTCGGGAGAATCCTGTTCGTCTCCTCCGGGGCGGCGTTCACCGGCGGGATCGTCGGGCCGCATTACGCCGCGTCCAAGTCCGGTCTCCACGGGCTCACGCACTTCCTCGCGGCGCGCACGGCCCGGGACGGCGTCACCGTGAACGCGATCGCGCCGGCCCTCATCACCGGTACCGACATGCTGCCCGGAGACCCAGAGGAACTGCGCGAACGGGTTCCCGTCGGACGGCTGGGGCAGCCGGACGAGGTCGCCGACCTGGCCGCCGGGATCCTGCGCAACCCGTACCTGACCAGCCAGGTGGTTTCCCTCGACGGAGGCATGCATCCTCGCTGAGCAGGCTTGCGGCCGCCAGGCCGGGAGAAGAGAAGCCTGGCGGCCGTAGCCGTGCCGGACTGAAGGGGCACGCGCCGGAGGAGCGAAGACCCGTTCCGGGCTAAAACGGGGTTGGAACTAGGCGAGCTTGCGACGCGCGGTCACCGCCGCGGCGAGGGTTTCCAGCGCCCCCGCCGTCATGCCGATGTCCATGCAGGCGTCGGTGACGCTCTGGCCGTAGGTGAGCGTCGCCGGGTCGCCCGGCTCCTGCCGACCGGCCTCCAGGAAGCTCTCCAGCATGACGCCGACGACACCGTGCTCGCCGCCGCTGACCTGCTCGGCCAGGGACTCGGCCACCGCGGGCTGGCGGCGGTAGTCCTTGCTGCTGTTGCCGTGGCTGGCGTCCACCATCAGGCGCCGGGGCAGGCCCGCCGCGCTGATCAGGTCGAGAGCCTTCGCCACGTGGGAGGCGGAGTAGTTCGGGCCGCTGCGCCCGCCGCGGAGGATCACGTGCGTGTCGGCGTTCCCGCTGGTTGTGACCACGGCGGCGGCGCCGGCGTCGGTCACGCCGAAGAACGTGTGCCCGGTGCCGCTGGCCCGGCACGCGTCGACCGCCACCTGGACGTCGCCGTCGGTGCCGTTCTTGAACCCGACCGGCATCGACAGGCCGGACGCGAGCTGGCGGTGTACCTGGCTCTCCGTGGTCCGGGCGCCGATCGCTCCCCAGGTCACCGCGTCGGCGATGTACTGCGGCGTGATCGGGTCCAGCCACTCGCAGCCCACCGGCATGCCCTTGGCCAGGACGCCGGTCAGCAGCTGGCGCGCGGTCCGCAGGCCGCGGTGCACGTCGTAGCTGCCGTCCATGCCCGGGTCGTTGATCAGGCCCTTCCAGCCGGTGACCGTGCGCGGCTTCTCGAAGTACACGCGCATCACGATAAGGAGCTGGTCTTTGTACTGCTCGCGCAGGACGGCGAGACGATCGGCGTAGTCCAGAGCGGCCTTCGGGTCATGCACCGAGCACGGGCCCGTGATGACCAGCATCCGGTCATCCTCGCCGTCCAGGACGGCACGGACCTCGGAACGAGACCGCTCGACTGTCTGCGACTCCGCTTCGTCGAGCGGAAGTTCGGCGAGCAGGGCCGCCGGAGACAGAAGGGGTTCGTAGGCAACAATCCTGGTGTCGCTTACGCGTGACATCGGGGTTTCTCCTCCCGGGCGCGCCGCGCGCCCGCAAAAGTCACGGAGCCAGCTACGCCCTCGAATTTCCGGACGGCGCGGATCGCGACCGTCCTCGGCTGGCTCCAGGTGGTGTTTACTAGCGCGCGAAACGACGCTCGGCTCCACCTGGAGCCAGCGTAAAGAAGCGCCAATACCACCGTGACACGCCGTCGATGATAACACCTGCGATACCTCGAATCGGACCGGTTACGAGACATGATCAGTGTGTGAACAGTCTCAACGTGGCCGGCACGTTCATCACGTTCGCCGTCCCGGGCGCGGGGCGCTAACTGGTCTCGAGGACCGTCATGGATTCGGGGGCCAGCGTAATGCCGCCCGAGACGGCGCTGGAATCCTCGCTTCCCGTGGCCACCCTGGGACTGCTGTTGCTGTAGGTCCAGGTCTTCAGCTGGTGACCGCTTCCGCTCATCCCGGGAGGCGCCTGGAAGGTGACGTGCTCGGTCTGGCTGGTGTCGGTGTTGAGGAACGCCACGGCCGTCTTCCCTCCCGGCAGGGCCGACTGGAAGGCGATCACGTCGTTGAGGTCGGACGTGGGCAGCGACGCCAGCCGCGCGTCCGGCCGGGCCAGGATCGAGGCGAGCTGGTAGCCGTAGTACGGGGTCTGGGGCGCCGGCGGCTGCCCGCCGGAAGACGAGGAGAACATGCCGAAGTCCGGGTTGCTGCAGGAGCCGCTCGTGTTCCCGTCGTTGTCGGTGTTCCACCAGTCGATGCTCTGCGCCCCCGCGGCCAGCCAGGACAGCGCGTCGCCCGCGGCGAACAGCGCCCCGAGCGGCCGGCAGACCGTGGCGGTCTCCGCGCTGGACACGTTGGTCTCCCCCACGATCACGCTGGCCTTCGGGTCGTAGACCGACAGGGTCGCCCGGATTTCCCCGTACAGTGAGGGGACCCGCCTCAGCGCCTGAAGAATCTGCTGATCGTCCGGGTTCCCGTTCCCGGCGCTGCCGGTGAAGTTGAACGGGTAGTAGTGCGCGTCGACGAAGCCGATGTCGTCGGAATGCTCGGACAGGAGAGTGTCATTCCACTCGGTGCTGTCGGGCACGGCCGCTCCCGGCACGTCGCTGCCGAACGCCCACGGCACCCCGATCTGCGCCCCCTTGTCCGCCTCCCTCATGGCCTGGATGAACGCCCCCACGTGCGCGGCGTAGGAGTTGGCCATGATCTGGGTCCCGATCACGTCCCCGAGAGACGTCTGCGGGCAGGTCGGGTTCTGGGCCGCGCCCTGGCCGGCGGACGGGACGTAACCCGCGTAGCTCGCGGGCGGCTGCTGGAGCCAGTAATCCGACTCCCAGCACCCGTACGTCTCGTTGCCGACCTCCCACAGCGACACGCCCCGTCCCGGCATCGTCATCGAGGCCTTCACCCAGGCCCCGGCCTCCGCCGGGGTCCCGGTGCCGTAGTTCACCGTGACGAACGAACTCGCGCCGAACTTCGTGGCAGAGGCGGAGAAGTTCCCGTAGCCGAGCGTGCTGCCGGACACGCAGCCGCCGGCCCCGAGGGCCGGCACCACCGCGTTCGACCCGCCCTGCGGGCAGTGCTGCACGTCGGCGCCGTTCTGCCATCCGTAGTCGTCGGCGGCCGAGCCGCCGCCGAAACGGAGCATGCCGATACCCGCCTTCCGCAGCATCGGCTGCAGTGCCTGCCCGCTCTGGCCGGACAGGTCCCCGTCCCACGGCGCCGTGTTCAGGCCGAGCGGAGCCCACGACAGCTGTGATCCGTGTATCGCGTTCGGCGGCGGGCCGGATGACGCCCCGCCCAGCGTGAGCACCGTGAGTGCCGCACACAGCGTGGCCAGCAGTCCTCGCCTGAATCGTCGCATGATCATTACCCCCAGCAACGATCAGGCTACCGTCCGGTGCGAGCATTCTGTCGCCCGGTTTCCGGCACTTTCCCTAGCCGGTCCCCATAATCCGACGTCAGCCCGTCTCCATGACCCGGATCGACTCGCCGGGCAGGGTGACAGAGCCGGTCCCGGCGGTCCCCGTGACGATCCGGGGAGCGCCGGTGCTGTAGGTCCAGGTCCGCAGCCGCCCGGACAGGGCCTTGAAGGGCCGGACCTCGACGTGACGGGCCGGGGACGCCCCGGTGTTCACGAGCGCGATCGCCCGGCGGCCGCCAGGGAACACCGATTCGTAGGCCAGCACGGACTTCGCCGCCGGGCCGGACACCATGATCGCTCCGAGCGACGCCCCGGGAACGGCCAGCTTCGAGGCGAGCAGGTAGCCCCAGTACGGCGTCTCCGGCGCCGGCTGCTCCGACGAGGTGAACAGGCCGTAGTCTCCGTCTTTGCAGGCCGGCGTCGTATTGCCGTAGTTGTTCAGGTCGAACCAGTTGACCGAACTGGCCCCGGCCGCCAGCCAGGACAGCACGTCCCCGGCGGCGAAGATCGCTCCCACCGGCTGGCAGACCGTCAGCGACTCGGCATTGGTGATGCCGGTCTCCCCGATGACCACGCCGGCCTTGGGATCGTAGGTGTTCAGGGTCTGGCGCATCTGCCGGTACAGCGCGGGGACGGTATACAGCTGCCGCAGCACCTGGCTGTCGGACGGGTTGGCGCCGCCGGTGCGGCCGCTGAAGTCGTAGGGGTACCACCGGGCGTCCACGAAGCCGGCGTCCTGGCCGTCAGCCTGGAGCACGGTGCGGTTCCACACCCCGGCGTTCTGCACCGCGGCTCCGTGAACACTCGAGCCGAACGCCCACGGGACGCCGATCCGCGCGGACGGATCGGCCTTCTTCATCGCCTCGAAGAACTTCCGCGAGTTGGCGGCGTAGGAGTCCGCGAGAGTCTGGGTGCCCCGGGCGGCGCCCTGGGTCACCTGCGGGCAGGTCGGGTTTTCCCAGCGGCCGTGGACGCTGATGTACGTGCCCGGGGTATACCCCCGGTACCGTTCCGGCGCCTGGGCCAGGGGGTTGTTCACCTCCCAGCAGCCGTAGCTCTCGTTCCCGACCTCCCAGAGCCGGACCGCCTGCCCGGGAGTGTTCCGGGCGGCGGCGACCCAGCGGGCAGCGAGATCAGGTGTCCCCGATCCGTAGTTGACGGTCACGAAGCTGCCCGCGCCGAGCGTCCGGGCCTGCTTCGAGAAGTCGGCGAAGCTCAGCGCGTCCCCCGTGGAGCACTCCCCCGCGAACGAACCGTCGGTGTGGCGCGGCAGGCACTTCTTGATGTCGGAATTGGTCTGCCAGTCGTAGTAGTCGGCCCACATGCCGCCCCCGTAGTGCAGCATGCCGACGCCGGCCGCCTTCAGCATCCGCTGCATGGCCGGAGCCCCGGTGTCAGACGGGGCGTAGCTGTAATCCCAGGGCGCGACGTTCACGCCCAGGGCACCCTCGGCCACGTGAGGCTTCGCCGCGGTCATTCCCCCGGCCCGGGAAAGCGTCGCGGCGGCCGGGACCGGCGGAGCCGCCGCGACGGCGGACGCGGCCGCTCCGGTCGCGACGGCAATCACGGCGCATGTCCCCGCCAAGGTGAGCTGGCGCCTGCGATATTTCCGGTAATTTCGGTAATTCCGGTGACGACGGTGGTTCAGGGGGGAGGCCATACCGTACTCCTCGCCTGGATAGTAGGAGTTGCTCGCGGCCGGAAGTGACCGCTTCAGCCCGGGATATTACTCTCCGCACTTACTTCGTGACTCATTAATGCGCGAAATGGCCTTCCGGCCCCCTAATCCCGATCTTGACCAGCCCGAACGCCAGTTGAGGCAGATGTACCGGCGGGCTGCGCGCCCTGGCTGCGAGCCGACTGGCGGGGCGAGACGGTTCTGCTGGGCGGGCCGACGGGTCCGGTTCACCCGAGGGCGGCCAGGCTGGCTCCTGTGCTCACCGCGCTCGTGAAGGCGTAGAGCGGGAAGGTGCCCCTTGAACACGACGATCGCCCGTGCCCGGCTGAGGTGGTCTCGGGCCGGGGGCGATCGAGCGCCCGGCATCCGAAAACCACGGATACCAGGCGGACGGGAAAACCGGTGACCGCGGGCGGCGGGCCGGGGACAAACGGCGAGGCGCCCTTCCCCGGTACCGCGGGTCCGGGGCTTCCCTCGGGCTGGACTGGTGGCCGGACCTAGCGGCCGGAACTTCCCTTCTTCATCAAGCGCAGCCGGTGCGCCGCCCGGCCCCGGACCCGTTTCGTCCGGCCCTGGCTCGCGAGTTCGGCGAGGAGCCGCTCATCCCCGGTCCGCTCCAGCCCCCTGAGCTGCAGCCAGGTCGACCAGGAATCCACCCCGGCTCCCTCAGCGTGCCGGTAGCTTCCGTCGGCCAGGGCGTCCAGCACCGCGAGATCCCGCGCCCTGGCCGCCGCGAAATCGCGGTTCTCTGGAGGCAAGGCTTGGACTGCCGTCATACGCGTGCTAGCAGGCATCTTTTCCAGCAGCAGCGACACCACCGAACCGGCGACCGCGGGATTCTCTTCGAGGCTGACCGCAGTCAGAAGCACATTCCACGTCTGCGGAGAATCCACCGCGCGCTGGTAAACCCACCAGCGTTCATGCTCGCTAGAAAGGTCCCCCACGGCCTTGCCGACCCGCCGGGCGAGTTCCCTCACCGCTTCGCCGAGCAACCGGAATTCGGGAAAACTATCGGGATCCGGTTTGCTGCTGTGGCCCTCCGACTCAGCCATTAGAGGGCGCCCGCGCTGGTCCTCCCGATCATGCCCATCGTTATACCACCTATCTCACGACTTATGAGTATTTGCGCTCACGGGCCGGGTAGGGCATTATCTGGATCATGATCTCCCACCGGAAGGGCGGCAACGCCCCCGCGCTTTGAGCGCGACCGCGCGGCGCTATGACGCCGCACCCGTGGCCGATTTTCGGAGCGGCAAGGCTCTCGGCCTGTGGCAGGAAGCCACGAAGATCCGGCAGGAATGGCTTGACCATGGCCTGTCCACTCAACCGGCTGACCGGCAGATCGCCGAACGCAGCCTGACCATGATTTACGCGAGGATTTCCCGTCCTCGGCCCCGGTTCGAATGGGTCAGTTCCCCCGCTCAGGCACTTCCCCTGATCACCGGCTGGCCCACGCTCGACGATCTGTACGGATTGATCCGGGATCCGCGCAAGCGCGGGAAGCCACCGCTGGCCAGTGACCTGGCGACGTCCCTTTCCCGGCTGCGCGGCGCGCTCAGCGCGGGCCTCGCCCATCCCGACCCCGAGGTGTCTATCGCCCGCCAGAGCCTGGGCAAGGAAAAGAGAAAGCCCTGGCCCGAACTGCCGCCGGTAAAGGCGCTCGACACCGGCGTGCCGCTCGGAGTGGTGCTTCACCAGGGTGTCCGGACGGCACTGCACCGCAGCCTCGCCGACGGGTTCCGCGCCCCGGTGCGGGCCTCGCTGGCCGACGATCCGGCTCAGGTCCCGGCCTGCTGGTACGGGCAGCAGGAGGCGTCGTGGATCGCCTACTACGACGCCCTGCACCGGCTCGGCCTGGCCCGCTACGGCCCCGGCGACCTCGATCAGCTCGGGCACTGGGCCGACCTGTCCCGCTCCTGCGGCTGGTGGTGGCCCGGCGAAGACGTCTGTGTCGTCGTCGACCGCCCCGAACAGGCCCGGACCGAACGGGTCCCTGGTTCCTGGCACGACGAAGTCCGCCTCCGCCCCGGCGGCGTCCGCTACCGAGACGGCTGGCACCCGCTCCTGCCGTAACTCACCCGCGGGGCCGGGGCGAGACACGTTCTCGCCCCGGCCCCGCCGACCAGCAGTATTACATCCTTATCCGTTGATTTTTTGCCTCTACGGACCCCAGCCAGAGAAAGGAAGCCCCGCCCTCCCGCACCCCGATTACCGGCCCCAGCCATGTGCATCAGCCATCCGCCCACCTCAGCCGACTAATCGGGTTAAACGCCCACCCGAGCCACGCAGAACGGTGCAGCCGACTGGATTCCGGTGATTCATCGTGCAGTTCTGGCTTGACCGGGCTATTTCCAAACCGCTAGCTGGCCGCCTGGCGTACAGACAAGACGCACATCGCCGGGGCCCGTGACGCTCCATGCTTCGTAATGCGGATCTGCTCGAACGATCAGCTGAAAGTGATCCAGCATTAGCCGGAGCGTGCCGGCCTTGAATGCGACTGCCGAATTGACGGTCGTACCAACAAGGTCAGGGCGGAGCCGACGTCTTGCCGGCCGGGATGCAACTCGACAGTCCCGGCACCCGGCGCCCCGCCAGGGCGGTCGGCCAGTGTCGCATCGTTCTCGATGACTATCGCGACGCGACCTTCCAGCGAGAAGGTGAGTGCATAGTCCACCATGATCTGGCTGACCTTCAGCCCCCGGCATGGCAGGAGCCACCGGTCGGAAAGCTCCTCCAAGCCTCGGAATTGCTGATCCTCAGGACTCATGCTTCAGCCTTCTCCGCGCTCAGTGCGCGCTCGATCCGGAGCGCTGCTCGCGGACCGAACTCATCGGACCGCGAGCGCAGGTGCCGCGGCCTCACCAGGCGCCTGCTGACCGCATCCGATATGGCGGACTCCACCAGTTCCTGGGACATATCGCCGGCTGCGGTGTCGAGGAGGGACCGCTCGACCGTCGTCACCCGGTAGCCTTCCCGGTCCTCGACATCGGCCAGGCCGAGATCGGCTCTGTGCAGGACCAGCGCCGGATCGCCAGCGCGAAACCCCGGTGGAACCGTCATATGAACATGCACCGGGTTCACGTCGCCAAGGTCGCGGACGGCCAGGGCGGTCTCATGGGAAAGGACGGCACGGCCGGCGCTCCACAGGTCCCACAGGACATAGGTGTCGTCCTCGCGAGCGGGCCAGTTCGGGATCCGGAAGATCCCGCGCCGCGCTCGCTCCCAGTTTCCCCGGTCCACGTGATATTTCTGCGCCGGGTAGGAGTACCCCACCTCACGAGCCTGGGCCGCCGTGAAATAGCCGGCCTGGCGCGCCGCGAGCGCGGTCAGTTCCCGGCGCAGGACCGCTGGATCAGCTGTCATGCCCCCAAGATAGACCGTTCCTTCATGAGAGATGAAGTTTCACGCATCGGCATCATCGTGAAACTTAAAGAGAATTGCAGTCCGGAAACACAGAAGGAGCAGACTCTCGAAGAGCCTGCTCCTTGCGTACCAACTTGGTAGTCCCGACCGGATTCGAACCGGCGTTACCGCCTTGAGAGGGCGGCGTCCTAGGCCTCTAGACGACGGGACCGCGAGATTTGCCGGGAACCTGCCTCGTTTCCCGACGAGCTAAACCATACCGCCTCCGGACCACTGCAGCCAACACGAACGCCCCGCTGTCGTGTGACGGCGGTCACCGCGACTGTTAACAACGGCGTACAGGCAGGGGAAACGAAGTCAACGTGACGCCTGCCACGTAGCGGCCCGGGCACCGGGCGGGCGGCTAATTGAACAGGGCGGCTAATTGAACAGGGACACCACGGCGGCTACCAGGTCGGCGTTGGCGGGGGCGGGGGTGCCGTCGGGGAGGACGGTGGTGTCTTCCAGGCCGACGCGGAGGTGGAAGCCCCGGCCGGTGGCCGCCTTCATGACGTCCCAGGTGGCCATGCCGTATCCGTGGTGGAACTGCGGCGCGGTGATGCCGAGGCGGTCCAGTTCCTCGGAGGCTTCCAGCGCCGTGGCCACGGCGTCGGCCGGATTCCGGTCGACCGGCTCGACCAGCACGCGCAGGATCCGGTCCCGGAAGGCGTACTCCCCCAGCAGGCGGGCGTCGTCCCCGGTCCAGACTCCGGCCTCGATCCCGATATCGAGACTGAAGGCCAGGTCGGCCAGGGCCTCGATGCCCGGCTCGTTGAGGTTGATCGTCACGTAGTCGGGCCGGTTCGGGCCCGCCCAGTGCTTCACGAGTTCCAGGCGGCGTCCTGGCTCGCCGTTGACCGCCCAGATGCCGCTGGTCACGCCGACCGGAAGCCCGGTCGCGTCCCGCACGGCCGACACGGCCGGCAGCACGTAAGCGGCGTCCAGTGTCTGGGCGCCGTAGGTATCGCGCGGGTGAATGTGGATAAGCGACGCCCCGGCGTCCTTCGCCGCGCGGGCCGCCGTCGCGAGTTCGGACGACGTCAGCGGCACGGCGGGATGCAGAGCGCGGCTGGTGCTTCCGTTGAGCGCGGCCTGAATCACCACGGCGCGGCCAGGACCGTGCGCGCCGTGACCTCTAGGGCATAAAAAAGCTGTAGCACGATGCCCAAGACTAGGGCATGCGCGCTACAGCGGAAGCTGGGCTACCAGGACTCGAACCTAGACTAACAGGGCCAGAACCTGTCGTGCTGCCAATTACACCATAGCCCAATGAACCCATGCAGAAGAGACATATGTTCTTCCGTTGGGAACGCCGTTACTCTACCGGACAGCGGCGCAACTAGCCAAAGCGAATGGCGGAAGGGGCGATACCCGCCCGGGACTCAGGCGGAGAGTCCGGGAGTAGGGTCGGCGACGCAGTCACCGCAGACCCGTTCGGCATAGGGATTTTGGAGTTCTAGATGCCCTGGTACGACCTCCCGCTGGAGCAGCTCCGCGCCTACCGCACCGCTACCCCGGAGCCGGACAACCTGGACGCCTGGTGGTCCGAACGGCTCCAGGACGCCCGTGAGCAGGCCAAGCCGGTCACCATCACGCGGCACGAACCGGACCTGTACGGCCCCGCCGAGGTGCATGACGTCGAATTCTCCGGGGCGAACGGAGACCGGATCAAAGCCTGGTACCTCCGGCCCGCGAACCGGGAAACCAGCGCGGTCTGCGTCAAGTACATCGGCTACGGCGGCGGCCGGGGCGCGCCCGCCGAGCACATGCTGCTGCCCGCGCTCGGCTACGCCGTGCTCGTCATGGACACCCGCGGCCAGGGCGGCCGCTGGACGTTCGGCGCCACGGGCGACGGAGACGGCGGCGGGCCGGAGAACTCCCAGGTCATGACCAGGGGAATCCTGTCACCGGAGACCTATTACTTCACCCGCCTGATCACCGACGCGGCGCTCGCGGTGGACGCGGCGGCGGAACTGGCCGGGCCCGACGCCCGGATCGGCGTCTGCGGGGGCAGCCAGGGCGGCGGGCTGTCGCTGGCCGCGGCGGCGCTGCACGGTGACCGGATCGCCGTCTGCCAGCCCGACGTGCCGTTCCTGTGCGACGTCCAGCGCGCGATCACGCTGGCGCCCAGCACGCCCTACACCGAGATCCCGGAGTTCCTGGCGCACAACGGCCACCTGGCCGACCGGGCGCTGGACACGCTGCGGTACGTCGACTGCGCGCTGCTGGCGCGGCGGGTCACCGCGCCGACGCTGATGACGGTCAGCCTGATGGACCCCATTGTCCCGCCGTCCACGGTGTTCGCGGCCTACAACGAGATCACCGCGGCCAAGGGGATCGCGGTGCACCCGTACAGCGGTCACGAGGTGCCGCACTCCCACTCCGAGGCCTGGATCCGGCACCTGCGCGAGCACCTGCCGGCCTAGCGGAACCGTATTCAGTCGCGCTGGACGACCTTGCTGGTGAGGGTCCCGATGGACTCGATGGTCACCGACACCTCGTCCCCGTCGGTCAGCGGCCCGACGCCCTCGGGCGTGCCGGTGAGGATCACGTCGCCGGGCAGCAGGGTCATGACCGAGGAGACGTACTCGATCAGTGACGGCACGTCCCACAGCAGTTCCGACGTGCGGGCGTGCTGCTTCACGTCCCCGTTGACCGTGGTGGTGATGCCGAGGTTGTCGGGCTTGGTCCCGGTCTCCATCCACGGCCCGAGCGGGCAGAACGTATCGAAGCCCTTCGCCCGCGTCCACTGCCCGTCCCGGGCCTGGAGGTCCCGCGCGGTCACGTCGTTGGCGCAGGTGTAGCCGAAGATGACGTCCTCGGCCCGGTGCTTGGGCACCTCCCGGCACAGACGGCCGATGATGACGGCCAGTTCGCCCTCGTAGTCCACGCGCTCGGTGAGCTTGACCGGGTAGGCGATCGCGTCGCTGGGGCCGGTCACGGACGTGGAGGGCTTCAGGAAGAGGACCGGCTCGTCGGCCTGGGTCTGGTCGAACAGGTCGCCCATCTCGCGGGCGTGCTCGGCGTAGTTCTTCCCGACGGCGATCACCTTGCTCGGCAGCACCGGGGCCAGCAGGCGGACCTCCGAGAGCGGATACCGCTGTCCCGTGACCCGGACCCCAGCCGGGTCGATGCCGAACGGGTGCCCGGCCAGTTCCGCAATCACCTGCGGCTGCCCGGATTCTCCTTCGACGACGCCATAGGCGACCCCGTCGCCCTTGGCGAACCTCGCGATACGCACGTTGCTCCTTCGCTACGGCTTTCCTGGCCCGGGTGGGTCAGAGCTCGATGCCCGGGTACAGCGGGTGGCGGCCGAGCAGTTCGGCGCAGCGCTGACGGGAGTCCCCGGCCACCTTCTCGTCGATCACGTACTTGGCCTTGGCCGTCTCGTTGGCCGGCTTGGTGGCCTTCAGCGCGGTGACCATCACGTCGGCGATCTCGTCCAGCTCGTCCGGGCCGAAGCCGAGCGTGGTCAGGGCGGGAGTGCCGGTCCGGATCCCGGAGGTGTACCAGGCGCCGTTCGGGTCACGCGGGATGCTGTTGCGGTTGGTGACCACGCCCGCGTCCAGCAGCGCGGACTCGGCCTGGCGGCCGGTCAGCCCGAAGCTGGTCGCCACGTCCAGCAGGACGATGTGGTTGCTGGTGCCGCCGCTGACCAGGCTGACGCCGCGCTTGGCGAGACCCTCGGCCAGGGCGCTGGCGTTGGCCACGATGGCCTGCGCGTACTCGCTGAACGAGGGCTGGCGGGCCTCGGCGAACGCGATGCCCTTGGCGGCCATCACGTGCCCCAGGGGGCCGCCGAGCACCATCGGGCAGCCCTTGTCCACGAAGGGGGCGTACTCGGAGGTGCAGAGCACGAAACCGCCGCGCGGGCCGCGCAGCGACTTGTGCGTGGTCGAGGTGACGACGTGGGCGTGCGGCACCGGGTTGTAGTCGCCGGTCAGGACCCCGCCCGCGACCAGGCCCGCGAAGTGGGCCATGTCGACCATGAAGGTCGCGCCGACCTCGTCGGCGATCTCGCGCATGATGCGGAAGTTGGGCGTCCGCGGGTAGGCGGAGTAGCCGCCGAGCAGGATCAGCGGCTTGAACTCCTTGGCCTGGGCCCGGAGCGCGTCGTAGTCGATCTGGCCGGTCTCCGGGTCGGAGCCGTAGCTGGCCTGGTCGAAGAGCTTGCCGGAGATGTTCGGCCGGAATCCGTGGGTCAGGTGGCCCCCGGCGTCCAGGGACATGCCGAGCATGCGCTGGTTGTTGAATTTCTGGCGCAGGTCGGCCCAGTCGGCGTCGGTGAGGCTGTTGACGTTCTTGACCCCGGCGTTGGCCAGGGCGGGCTCCTCGACCCGCTTGGCCAGGATGGCCCAGAACGCGACCATGTTGGCGTCGATGCCCGAGTGCGGCTGGACGTAGGCGTGGTCGGAGCCGAACAGGGCCCTGGCGTGGTCGGCCGCGATCTGCTCGACCTGGTCCACGTACTCGCAGCCGGCGTAGAAGCGGTGGCCGACGGTGCCCTCGGCGTACTTGTCCGACAGCCAGTTGCCCATCGCCAGCAGCACGGCGGGCGAGGCGTAGTTCTCCGAGGCGATCAGCTTGAGCTGACGGCGCTGGGAGGCCAGTTCGCCGCTGATGGCCCTGGCGATGTTCGGCTCGACGGCCGCGATGACTTCCTGGGCCGCGGTCCAGGCGGTCCCGGCGGACTTGGATTCGGTGGCTGCGGGCGAAGCCGGGTTGCTCACGGGCGTGCTCCTATCGCTGGTCGCGTTCAGCGTGGTCGGTGTTCGCCCAGGCGCACGGCTCGTCCCAGGCAACAGTCTGGGGAGGCCGCTCCCTGGTGGTGCTCCACCTCAGCGCCAGTTACGGCCTCCCCCAACCGTAGTGTGCGCCCAGGCCGGGCACAACTTGGGCCCCGGCTTCTACTCCGGGTCCCGGCCCGCCTTGAGCAGGCAGTAGGTGACGGCCTCCTCGAGAGCGTGCCAGGAAGCGTTGATGATGTTCTCGTCCACCCCGACCGTGGACCAGGTGCCGCCGTCGCCGTCCCGGGAATCGATGAGGACCCGGGTGACGGCGCCGGTGCCGTGGCTGCCCTCGAGGATGCGGACCTTGAAGTCGGTCAGTTCCAGGGTCGCCAGTTCGCCGAACGCCTGGCCGAGCGCGGTCCGCAGCGCCTCGTCCAGGGCGTTGACCGGTCCGTTGCCCTCGCCGACCGCGATAATCCGCTCGCCCTTGACCCCGAGCCGCACCGTGGCCTCGCTGGTCAGGACGCCGTCGGCCCGCTGCTCGACGATGACCCGCCAGGACTCCACGGTGAAGTGCCTTTTGCGTGTTCCCGCGAGCTCGTCGCGGAGCAGCAGTTCGAAGGAGGCGTCGGCGGCCTCGAAGGAGTACCCCCGGGCCTCCATCTCCTTCACCCGGTCGGTGACGCGGCCGATCGTCTCCTTGTCCCCGGACAGGTCGTAGCCGAGTTCCTTGCCCTTGAGCTCGATCGACGCCCGGCCGGCCATGTCCGACACGAGCATGCGCATGTCGTTGCCGACCTCGGCCGGGTCGATGTGCTGGTACAGGTTCGGGTCCACCCGGATCGCCTTCGCCCACAAGGCCGGTGGGTGTCCGGGGTGATGTTGGTGACCTCGCTGATCGCGTGCGCGATCCGGGTCATCTCCCGGATGCCCTCGCCGTCGAGGACCGTGTGGCCCTGCTTGAGTTGCAGCCCCGACACCAGGGTGAACAGGTTCGCGTTCCCGGCCCGCTCGCCATAGCCGTTGGCGCAGCCCTGGACGTGCGTGACGCCCGCCTGGACCGCGACCAGGGAGTTGGCGACGGCGCAGCCGGTGTCGTCGTGGCAGTGGATTCCGAGGCGGGCCCCGGTTCCCCCGAGCACGTCGGTGATGACGTCGCCCAGCTCGGTGGGGAGCATGCCGCCGTTGGTGTCGCACAGCGCGATCACGTCCGCGCCCGCCTCCGCCGCGGTCCGGACGCACTCCAGCGCGTAGTCCCGGTTGGAGCGGTAGCCGTCGAAGAAGTGCTCGGCGTCCAGGAAGACCCGCTGCCCTTCTTCCTTCAGGTGCCGGACGGTGTCGCCGATCATCTTGAGGTTCTCGTCCAGCGTGGTCCGCAGGGCCAGCTCGACGTGGCGGTCATGGCTCTTGGCGACCAGGGTGACGACCGGCGCACGGGACTCGCGCAGCGCGGCGACCTGCGCGTCGTCGGCGGCCTTGACCCCGGCCTTGCGGGTAGAGCCGAACGCGGCGAGCGTCGCGTGCCTGAGGTCGAGTTCGGTCGCCGCCCGGCGGAAGAACTCGGTGTCCTTCGGAATCGCTCCCGGCCAGCCCCCCTCGATGAACCCGACTCCGAGCCGGTCGAGGTGCCGTGCGATCACCAGCTTGTCCGCGACCGTAAGGTTGAGGCCCTCCTGCTGAGCACCGTCACGCAGGGTGGTGTCATACACGTGGAACTGGTCGTCGAGCATCGTCGCTGTCTCGTCTCTCTGCTGGGAGCCGACGCCTCTTTGTCCTTAAAACAAAAGGACCCCTCGCTGGGCACGAGAGGTCTGCGCGCCGGCTCGGGGTTTCCTGGATGACCGCATGAGGGCCTACCGAGTGCCGACGCGCCTGCCGATAATAATCAGCCCGGACGTCACGGTGACAGTCTGCCATATGTCCGTGAGGGCGGCCAACGCGACGCGGCGCACCCGGCCCCCGCGCCGTGTCGTTTACAGTGTCGCACGCCCGGAAACGCTACGATTAGTTACCAATACTTACCAATTTACAGCTACCGAGACGAGCGTGGCATGGCGTTTCCCGGCACCAATTCCGGCTCGAATGCCTACTGGGCGTTCAATCCGCCACCTGGATGGCCGGCGCCGCCACCCGGATGGCAGCCGCCCGAGGGCTGGCAGCCCGACCCGGCCTGGCCCGCCGCCCCGGCGGGCTGGAACTTCTGGGTTCCCGCGGCCGCGCCCGCGTACGGGTACACCAGTCCGGGCGGCCACGCCGGGACTCACCCCGCCGCCGCGTCGCACCCCGCCGCCACCCGCCGCGTCCACGACCCGGACGCGCTGAAGACGGCGCTGGGCACGCTGTTCCCGGTACGGGGCTGGCTGCACGACCGGGGCTGGCGGCAGTGGACCCGGCTCATCCTCATCCCGTACGCCCTGCTGCCCCTCATCTTCCTCAACGTATTCATCGACTCCTCGAGCCCGACCACGCCCGGCTGGGCGTACGCCCTCTACATCGCGCCGCTGTGGGCCGCCGGCTTCTGGCTGCTGATCCGCCCTGGACGCCTGCGCAGGCGGGAGATGTGGATCGCCGTCGGGGTCATCGTCTGGACGGTGATCTGGGAGTCCGTGATCACGGCGACCGTCAACGGGATCGTGGCGCCCCACGATTCGATATCCGCCTTCGCCGCCGTCGTCATCGGCGTCAACGAGGAACTCACCAAGGCGCTGCCGGTCCTGGTCATCGGCCTCGTCCTCCGGCGCCGGGGCACCACGCTGGACGTCCGGATGTGGATGTTCATGGGCGCCCTCGCCGGGCTGGCCTTCGGCGTCATCGAGCAGGCGAACTACGTGGCGAGCGCCGGGAACCTCGCCCTTCAGGGCATCGACCAGGGAGTCGGAGGGCAGGCCGAGGTCTTCCTGATCCTCAGCTTCGCCGAGCGCGTCTTCGTCGACGGCCTGCAGCACGCCATCTGGGCGGGCATCTCCGGGTTCTTCATGGGCATCGCCGTCAACTACCGCAGGCGCCGCCTGGGCATCATCGCCCTGGGCGTCGGCGTCCCGGCGGTGCTGCACATGCTCAACGACTTCGTGCTCGGCGGGCCGCTGTTCAGCCCCCAGGCGGGCGAGTGGGCGTGGGTCATCATCCAGGCGGTGTCCGTGGTGCTGTTCCTGAGCTACACCCTGTCCGCGCACTCGATCGAGGAACACGTCCGGGAAAGCCCGGTGTTCCGCGGCCAGTCCATGATCATGGACGTCAGCGCCCTCCGGGCCCAGGCGGGCCTGGACCGCAAGATTCCGACGACGAAGGCGCCTCCCGGGCAGCAGGCACCGCCTCCGGGCTGGACCCAGACGTAACTTTTCCGGAGGTGTGCGTCTTTCCGGTCGCTACCGCAGCCGGGGAAAGACGCACACCCTGTAAGCGCCGCCCGACGTCGCTACGCGACCTTGTGAACCCAGCCGAACGGGTCGGGCTTGTGGCCGTTCTGGATGCCGACGAGCTCGGCCTTGAGCCGCTCCGACACCGGCCCCGGCTCCCCTGAACCGATGGTCCAGCCGCCGGACGCGCCGAGAACCGAACCGACCGGCGAGATGACCGCGGCGGTGCCGCAGGCGAACACCTCGGTGATTTCCCCCGAGGCACATCCCTCGCGCCACTGGGCGACGGAGATCCGGCCCTCTTCCGCCGGGATCCCCAGCTTCGGTCCCAGCTTCAGCAGCGAGTCGCGGGTGACCCCGGGCAGCAGGGACCCGGTCAGCGAGGGGGTCATTACGCGCGCCGAGTCACCCGACCCGTACACGAAGTACAGGTTCATTCCGCCCATTTCCTCGACCCACTCGTGCGTGGCGGCGTCGAGCCAGACGACCTGGTCGCAGCCCTTGTCCACGGCCTGCTGCTGGGCGGCGAACGCGCCGGCGTAGTTGCCGCCGCACTTGACCGCGCCGGTCCCGCCGAGCGCGGCCCGGGTGTAGTCCTCCGACAGCCAGACCTTCACGGCCTTCGAGGCGCCGAAGTACGCGCCCGACGGCGACGCGATCACGGAGAACAGGTACTCCGAGGACGGGTGGTTCACGCCGAGGCCCCGCTGGGTCGCGATCATGAACGGCCGCAGGTACAGGCTCTGGCCCTCCCCGTCCGGGATCCAGTCCCGGTCGGCGGACACGAGCAGCTCCAGGGCCCGGATGAACGTCTCCTCGGGCAGCTCGGGCATCGCCATCCGGCGGCAGCCCGAGTTGAACCGGGCCGCGTTGGCCCGCGGCCGGAACATGACGACCGAGCCGCTGTCCTGACGGTAGGCCTTCATGCCCTCGAAGAGCTCCTGGCCGTAGTGGAACACGGCGGTGGCCGGGTCAAACGTGAACGGCCCGTACGGCTCGAGCTTGCCGTCGTGCCATCCCTTCTCGGCCGACCACCGCAGCGTGATCATGTGGTCGGTGAAGACCTGGCCGAATCCCGGCGCCTGCAGCATCCGCCCGCGTTCGGCGTCGGGCACCCTGGACTGGGAATGATGGATCTCGAATTCGATCTCGGTGCCGGGATTGTCGGCCATGGCTGTTCGTTCCTTTCGTGGATGTAACCGGGACAACGGGATTTGGGTAAAACCGCCGCTATCCGGATACTCGCTCGGCGATGTCCGAGCCAATCTCCACGGTAGACCTCTCACCCTGCCGCTTGACCAGGTCAGCGCCAACCGCTGCCTCGATCTTCGCGGCCCCGCTCTCCTCGTCGAGGTGGCGCAGCAGCATGGCCGCCGACAGGATCGCCGCGGTCGGGTCGGCCTTGGACTGCCCGGCGATGTCGGGCGCGGACCCGTGGACCGGCTCGAACATCGACGGCGCCTTGCTCCGGTCCGGGTTGACGTTCCCGCTGGCCGCGAGGCCGATGCCGCCGGCGATCACCGCGCCGATGTCGGTGATGATGTCGCCGAACAGGTTGTCGGTGACGATCACGTCGAACCGCTCCGGCTGCGAGACGAAGAACATCGACGCCGCGTCCACGTGCTGGTACTCGACCGTGACGTCGGGGAACTCGGGCTTGAGCGCCTCGACGTTGCGCAGCCACAGGTCGCCGGCGAAGGTGAGCACGTTGGTCTTGTGCACCAGCGTGAGGTGCTTGCGCGGCCGGGACTGCGCGATGGTGAACGCATACCGCGCCACCCGCTCCACGCCGAACGCCGTGTTGATGCTCTCCTGCGTCGCCAGCTCCTGCGGCGTGCCCTTGCGGACCACGCCGCCGGCGCCGGTGTAGGGGCCCTCGGTGCCCTCGCGGACCACGACCATGTCGACCGTCTCCGGCGTCCCGTTCACCAGCGGCGACTTGGCCCCGGGGAGCAGCTTGACCGGCCGCAGGTTCACGTAGTGGTCGAGCTCGAACCGCAGCCGCAGCAGCAGGCCTCGCTCCAGGACGCCGCTGGGCACGGACGGGTCGCCGATCGCGCCGAGCATGATCGCGTCGTGGCCGCGGATCTCCTCCAGGGCGGAGTCCGGCAGCGTCTCACCCGTCTTGTGGTAGAGGCGCGCGCCCAGCTCGTAGTCGGTGGTGTCGAAGGTGAGGTGCGGCGCCGCCGCCCGCAGCACCTTCAGGGCCTCGGCCGTCACCTCGGGGCCGATGCCGTCGCCGCCGATCACGGCGAGCTTGATGGATGACATGTATGAACCTTCGGTCAAGAATTCAAAGTCTTTAACATTCCGAACGGATAGTGGTGCCTGCCTCAGGCACCACTATCTCGTTCGCGTCGGCAAGAGAGCGCCGCTTCTTACTCTTCTTCTTCCAGCCAGCTCATCAGCGGGCGGAGCTTGGCGCCGACCTGCTCGATGGCCTCGTTCTGCTCGGCCTCGCGGCGCTTGGAGAAGTTCGGCTGGCCGGCGTCGAACTCGTTTACCAGCTCGCGGGTGAAGCTCCCGTCCTGGATCTCGCCCAGGATCTTGCGCATCTCCTGACGGGTGGCGTCGGTGACCAGGCGCGGGCCGCGGGTGTAGCCGCCGAACTCGGCGGTGTCGGAGACCGACCACCACATCTTGGACAGGCCGCCCTCGTAGATGAGGTCGACGATCAGTTTCACCTCGTGCAGGCACTCGAAGTAGGCGGCCTCGGGCTGGTAGCCCGCCTCGGTGAGGGTGTCGAAGCCCGCCTTGATGAGCTCGGCGAGACCGCCGCAGAGCACGGCCTGCTCGCCGAACAGGTCGGTCTCCGTCTCCTCCTTGAAGGTGGTCTTCAGCACGCCGGCGCGGGTGCCGCCGATGCCCTTGGCGTAGGCCAGGCCCAGCTGCAGCGCGTTGCCGGACGCGTCCTGCTCGACGGCGACGAGCGCGGGAACGCCACGGCCCTCGCTGAACTGGCGGCGGACGAGGTGGCCCGGGCCCTTGGGGGCGACCATGACGACGTCGACGTTGGCCGGCGGCTTGATCAGCTCGTAGCGGATGTTCAGGCCGTGGGCGAAGAAGAGCGCGTCGCCCTCCTTGAGGGACGGGGCGATCGCCTCCTCGTAGACCTTGCGCTGGATGGTGTCCGGGATGAGGACCATGATGAGGTCGGC